>NZ_JAODBU010000006.1:0-318091 GCF_025336545.1 Eubacterium album
TAGCCATTCTTCCATCAATTACTGTTGTTTTGGAATTCATCATTTCTGATGACGTTCACTGAAAATCTTTTATTCATTTTCAGGGATGGTTGCTGTTCAATTATCAATGTTCTTGTTTTATTACTATCATAAGTGACAGTTTCTTAATTCTATCATTAATAATCATCACTTGTCAAGTATTTTTTTATTTTTATTTGCCCGCCTTTTAGCGGGCGAAAATTATATTAACACTTTTATTAAGTAATGTCAACACATTTTTTAATAAATCTAAATAAAATTTTGAACGTATATTTCGGTATTTACATTTTCCAAGTTATTATACGCAATGTACAAATCCTATTTATTTTACTCTATTTACCATTTTATCTATATTATGTTTATAACTGATTTAAACATAGGTTAATATAGTTAATACATTTAATTTCAATATAGGTAAATATATAATATAGATAGATTGGCATTAAACTTTATTAAATATAGCAATTAATAATTTGCAAAAAAAAAGAATCATTAACAGATTCTTTTTTACCGGAGAAGGAGGGATTTGAACCCTCGCGCCGCGTAAACGGCCTATACCCTTAGCAGGGGCACCTCTTCAGCCACTTGAGTACTTCTCCTTGCCTGATTCATATCAGTTATTTAATTTGCACAATTTAGCAGTGCAAAATTTATTATAGTATAGCATCTTTTATTTGTCAAATACTTTCTAGAATTTTACTTTTTCTTCTTTCTTTATTTTTTCTATTATTCTTGTTCTAACCATATCAGCTACCTGAGTTGTATTCATATCTTTGTATTCTTCATATTTTATTGGCTTTAAGTAATGAATTTGAACACATACTTCACTTGTTCCAGGAGTATCAAATGGTTTAAACGAATCTATTAATGCTACAGGTACTATTGGAGCTTTTGCTTTCATTGCACTTTTAAAAGTTCCTCCTTTAAACGGTCCCGGATTGTTTCCATCTTTACTTCTTGTTCCCTCTGGGAATATAACAAAATTTTTACCTTTAGAAACCTCATCTTTCATCTCATTTATTATTCCAATTGCCTGTCTTACATCATCTCTGTCAATTAATTTGCCATCTAATGCTTTTCTAACCTGTTTTAACAATATTACATTTTCTAAATTACTTCTCATTACAACTGACACTGGATTGTCATGTGTTTCTACTATTAATAAGAAGTCAAATAATCCTTGATGGTTTGGAAATAATATATAGCCATTTTCTTTAGGTATATTTTCAGTTCCTGTACATCTTATTTTTACATGACCAAATTTGTTTACATTTTTGATTACATTTCTTACTTTATTATATCTTTCTTCAAATGTGTATTTTTTACTATTTTCTGCTGATACTATGTCATGCATCATTGAAGGTATATAATAAAATCTTCTCATAACCATATATGCAATTCTATTTATCTTCACTACAATACTCCTTTATTGCTATTTCATATAAATTATTTCCTTCACAGTCAATTACAACTATAACCGGCAAATTTTCTACTTCAAGTTTTCTTATAGATTCTGTGCCTAAATCATCATATGCTATAACTTCACTTTTCTTTATGCATTTTGATAAAAGAGCTCCTGCACCACCTATTGCTGCAAAATATACTGCTTTATTTCTTACAATTGCTTCTTTTACTTCTTCTGTTCGTTTACCTTTACCAATCATTCCAATTAAACCTTTGTCTAAAAGTTTTGGTGCATATTTATCCATTCTGCTTGCTGTAGTTGGTCCTGCTGATCCAATTGGTCGTCCTTCTCTTGCTGGAGATGGTCCCATATAATAAATAACATTATTTTCTACATCAAACGGAAGTTTTTCTCCCTTTTTTAATGCTTCATCCATTCTTTTATGTGCTGCATCTCTGGCTGTATATATAGTTCCTGTAATATAAACATAATCTCCTGCTTTTAATTCCTGTGATATTTTTTTATCAAATGGGGCTGTTATTTTTCTATCCATGTTTTTCTCCTAATACAATAAATTTATTTTAGTAATAAATAAGTGCTACAATGGCGTAAATAAAGATAAACTAGACCGTGATGTGTAACAATTATCTTTTTATTTAGTCTTTTAATTTTAGATTGTTCTTGTTACGTGTCTGTTTACATGACAACATATATTTATAGCTACAGGTAATCCTGCTATATGGGTTGGGTATGTCTCCACATTTACTGCTAATGCTGTCTGTGTTCCTCCCAAACCTCCAGGTCCAATTCCCATTTTATTTATTTTGTCTAATAATTCATTTTCTAATTTGCTTACATATTCTATATCTGAACTACTATCTGCTTCTCTTGCCAATGCCTTTTTTGCAAGATATGCACATTTTTCGAATGTACCACCTATACCTACACCAACTACCATAGGTGGGCATGCATTTGGTCCTGCATCCCTTACTGCAGTTAACACTGCATTCTTTACTCCTTCTATTCCATCAGCTGGTTTAAGCATAAATACTCTGCTCATATTTTCGCTTCCAAATCCTTTTGGTGCAACTGTTATTGTTATATTTTCTCCCGGAACGATTTCATAATGAATTACAGCCGGTGTATTATCTTTTGTATTTTTTCTTATTATTGGGTCATTAACAACTGATTTTCTTAGATACCCTTCTACATAGCCCTGACGAACGCCTTCATTTATTGCATCTTCTATATTTGCTCCTGTTATATGTACATCTTGTCCAATTTTAACAAATACGACTGCCATCCCTGTGTCCTGACAAATTGGTATCATATCTTCTCTTGCTATTTTTAAATTTTCATCTAACTGCTCTAATATTTGTTTTCCTAATGGTGATTTTTCATTATTACGGGCATTGTCAAATACCTTTTTCATATCATCTGATAGGTAATGATTTGCTTCTATACACATTTCCTTAATATTTTTTGTCAGTAACTGAGCATCTATTTCTCTCATTTATTAATAACCTCCCTGTTTATTTTAAAACTTATTAATAATTTATGTGTTTTATCAATCTTTACTGTGTTAATTTGTATTAGTATTTTTAGTTATTGTTAATACAGGTGAGAAAAACCTAGTTTCTCTCACCTGTCAATCACACTGTTCTTTATTATTCCTGTGTTTCTTCATCTATGCCTTCAGATTCTATTTCATCGATTTCATTATCTTCCTGCAATTCTTCTAATCTTCTTGCTTCTTCATCTGCTAAAGTAACACTTTCTTTTACTTTTGTTATACTTGCAACAATTATATCTTCTTTTTCACCTGTGTTCATTAATTTAACACCTGATGTAACTCTTCCTAGTACTGAAATGTCATCAACTTTTATTCTTATTATAATTCCCTGATTTGTAATAAGCATAATTTCATTTCCATCATTGACTGCTTTTACGCCCACTACTTCTCCTGTCTTATCAGTAATGTTATAACATTTTACACCTTTTCCACCACGGTTCTGTAGTTTAAAGTCTGTAAATCTGTTTCTCTTACCATATCCATTTGCTGAAACGAAAGTTATATATTCGCCCTGTGTTTCAAGCTGCATTGCTACAACTTCATCTCCATTTCTAAGTGTAATACCTTTTACACCCATTGCTGATCTTCCTGTTTCTCTTATATCCTTTTCAGCAAATTTTATTGCCTGACCTTTCTTTGTTAACATTAATACATTTTGTTCACAATCAGATACTTTTACTTCAATTAATTCATCATCGTCTCTAAGTGTTATTGCCTGAATACCTGTTTTTCTTATATTCATATATGCACTTAACGGTGTCTTCTTAATTGTTCCCTTCTTTGTTGCCATAATGAGATTTCTATCTTCATCAAAATCATCAAAATGAACCATTGTTGTTACTTTTTCACCTGGCTGAAGCTGTAGTAAATTAATTATTGCCATTCCTCTTGCTGTTCTACTTGCTTCCGGAATTTCATAACATTTTAATTTGTATACTCGTCCTGTATTTGTAAAGAACATAATATAATGGTGAGTATTTGTCATAAATAAATTCTTTATAAAGTCATTATCTATGGTATTCATACCCTTTATTCCTTTTCCGCCACGGTTTTGTGCTTTGAAGTTATCCGTTGTCATACGTTTGATGTATCCTAAATTTGTTATGGTTACAACAGTATCACGTCTTGGAATTAAGTCTTCATCTGACAAATCTTCTAAGTCTATTCCAATTGTTGTTCTTCTTTCATCAGCATATTTTTCTTTTATTACTAAGATTTCATCCTTGATTACTCCTAATAATTTATTTTCGTCTTCAAGAATTCCTTTGTAGAATGCAATTTTTGCCATTAAATCATCATATTCAGCCTGTAAATCTTCTCTTGCTAAACCTGTTAACTGACGAAGTCTCATATCTACAATTGCCTGTGACTGTGCTTCAGACAATGTAAATCTTTCCATTAATGCTTTCTTTGCTTCTGCTGTATTTCTTGAAGCTCTTATTATTTTAATTACTTCATCAATATTATCTAATGCAATGAATAAACCTTTAATTATGTGAGCTCTTTCTTCAGCTTTATTAAGTTCATAACGTGTTCTTCTTGTAACTACATCTTTCTGATGATCTAAGTAGCATGTTAATACCTCTAATAAATTTAAGACTTTTGGTTCGCCATTTACTAAAGCAAGCATGATAACACCAAATGTATCCTGCATTTGTGTATGTTTATATAACTGATTTAATATTACATTTGCATTAGCATCTCTCTTAACTTCGATTACTACTCTTGTACCATCCTGGTCAGATTCATCTCTTAAGTCAGAAATTCCTTCTATTCTTTTTTCTTTATGTAATTCAGCTATTTTTTCTACTAATTTTGCTTTGTTTACCATATATGGAAGCTCAGTAACTATAATTCTGCTTTTTCCATTATCCAAAGTCTCAATTTCTGTAGTTGCTCTTACCTTTATTTTTCCTCTACCTGTACGATATGCTTCACTTATTCCTTTAGTTCCAAGTATATTTGCTCCAGTTGGGAAATCAGGTCCTTTTATAATTTCCATGATTTCATCCAAATCTGTTGCTCTATTTTCTTCTACCTGATTGTCAATTATTTTTACAATTGCATCAATCGATTCACCAAGATTGTGTGGTGGTATATTTGTAGCCATACCTACTGCAATACCGCTTGTACCATTTACTAATAAGTTAGGATATCTTGATGGTAAAACTGTAGGTTCTTTTTCTGTTTCATCAAAGTTTGGTACAAATTCTACTGTGTCTTTGTTAATATCTGCTATCATTTCTGTAGATATTTTGCTTAAACGTGCTTCTGTATAACGCATTGCAGCTGCGCCATCACCATCTTCTGAGCCAAAGTTTCCATGTCCATCAACTAATGGATATCTTGTATTCCATTCCTGGGCCATGTTTACTAAAGCTCCATAAATTGAGCTATCGCCGTGTGGATGGAATTTACCCATTGTATCACCAACAATACGGGCACATTTTCTATGTGGCTTATCAGGTCCATTATTTAATTCAACCATTGAATAAAGAACTCTTCTTTGTACCGGCTTAAGTCCATCTCTTACATCCGGTAATGCTCTTGCTGCAATTACGCTCATGGCATAATCAATATAAGAGGTCTCCATTGTACTTTTTAAATCTACTTCATGTATTCTGTCAAATATCTTGTCATCCATTATTTATAGCATCCTCCTATACATCTAAGTTCTGAACAAATTTTGCATTTGCTTCTATGAACTCTCTTCTTGGTTCTACTTCATCACCCATAAGAGTTGTAAATGTCTTATCTATTTCAGTTATTGTTTCATCGTCAATTTTAACCTGTTTCAATATTCTTGTGTTAGGATCCATTGTTGTTTCCCATAACTGGCTCGCATCCATTTCACCAAGACCTTTATAACGCTGAATTTTATTCTGATTATCACGACCTATTTCTGTAAGTATTTTATTTAACTCATCATCATTATAGGCATAATAATTTTTTTTGTTTCTTGTTACCTGATAAAGTGGTGGCATTGCTAAATATACATGTCCATCTTTTATTAACTCAGGCATAAATCTATAGAAAAATGTAAGCATAAGTGTATCAATATGAGCTCCGTCAACATCGGCATCAGTCATGATAATAATTTTATCATATCTCAATTTTGATATATCAAAATCATCCTGAATTCCTGTTCCAAACGCTGTTATCATTGCTCTTATTTCTGCATTTGCCATAATTTTATCTATTCTGGCTTTTTCTACATTTAAAATCTTTCCTCTTAAAGGAAGAATAGCCTGTGTTGCTCTTGTTCTTGCTTTTTTAGCTGAACCACCGGCGGAATCTCCTTCGACTATGAAAATTTCACATTTCTTTGGATCTTTATCTGAACAATCAGCTAATTTTCCCGGTAAAGCAGCTACATCTAAAGCTGTTTTTCTTCTTGTAGCTTCTCTTGCATTTCTTGCTGCAAATCTTGCTCTTTGTGCTAAAACAGCCTTTTCGCATATAATCTTTCCTACATTTGGATTCTGTTCAAGGAAATATGTTAACTGTTCACTCATAACATTTTCCACAGCAGCACGTGCTTCACTATTTCCTAATTTTTGTTTTGTCTGTCCTTCAAACTGTGGATCCTCGATTTTAACACTAATTATAGCAGTAAGACCTTCTCTTATATCTTCACCTGAAAGATTTTCTTCATTATCTTTTAATACTTTTTTAGTTCTTGCATAACTATTAAAAGTTTTTGTAAGTGCTCTTTTAAAGCCTTCAACCTGTGTTCCACCTTCAGGAGTGTTAATGTTATTAACAAAACTTATTGTATTTTCGTTATATCCATCGTTATGCTGAAGAGCAACTTCAACATAAACATTATTTACTGCTCCTTCACAATATAAAATGTCATCATATAAAGCAGTCTTTCCTTCATTAAGATAACTTACAAATTCTTTTATACCACCTTCATAATGGAATATTTCTTCTTTTGGTTCTTCTTCTCTTACATCTCTTAAAATAATTTTTAAATTCTTAGTAAGGAAAGCTGTCTCTCTTAATCTTTCCTCTAACACCTTAAACTGATAAACAGTATCTTCAAAAATTGTATTATCCGGTAAGAATGTAACTTCTGTTCCTGTAAAATCAGAATCACATTCACCTATAACTTTTAATTCACTTACAACATGTCCATATTCATATTTCTGATAATGGATTTTTCCTTCTCTACATACTTTAACTTCTAACCACTGTGATAAGGCGTTAACTACAGATGCACCTACACCATGTAATCCACCGGATACTTTGTATCCTCCACCACCAAATTTTCCTCCGGCATGAAGTACTGTAAATACAACCTGTACTGCAGGCAAACCTGTTTTTTCATTAATTCCAACAGGAATTCCTCGTCCATTATCCTTTACTGTAATAGAATTATCTTTGTTAATCTGTACATCAATTTCACTACAATAACCTGCTAAAGCTTCATCAACAGCATTATCAACTATTTCATAAACTAAATGATGAAGACCTCTTGTTGATGTTGTTCCAATATACATACCAGGTCTTTTACGTACCGCTTCAAGTCCTTCAAGAATCTGTATTTGGTCTGCACCATATTCATTTTCTACATTTGTATTGTTACCCATTAGTAACTCCTTTCAGTTAAATAGTTTTTTCAAAAACTTTTCCTTCTTTTACTTTAAATATTTTGTTAATTTTAAATCTGTTTTCTATAAATTCATCTAAACCCGTACAAGTTATAATTGTCTGTACGTTTTCTAAACTATTTAATAACTCATTCTGCCTTTTTGAATCTAATTCCGATAATACATCGTCTAACAACAATACCGGTGTATCATGTATTATGCTTTTTACTATTTCAATTTCAGCCAGTTTTAAAGATAAAGCTGCAGTTCTTTGTTGTCCCTGACTTCCGTAAATTCTTACATTCATATCATCATAATAAAAACTTAAGTCATCCCTATGTGGTCCAACATTTGTAGTCTTATACTTTTTATCTTTTTCTCTTGTTAAAACAAGTTGATTATATAACTCTAATTCATCGCAGTTTTTATCATATTTAACTATTATATTTTCTTTGTTATCTGTAATTTTTTTGTGAATTGGATTTATTATTTCGTTTATTTTTTTTACAAATTCACTTCGACGTTTAATAACTTCACTTCCATATTTAGCAAGTTGTAAATCCCATACGTCCAAAGTTTCCTCTAAATCAGGCTTAAAATATAAATCCTTTAATAGTTTATTTCTTTGATTTAATATCTTATTGTAATTTAGCAAATTATAAACATATAATTTATCTAGTTGACATAACTCCAAATCTATAAACCTTCTTCTCTCGGATGGACCATTTTTAATAATATTTAAATCCTCCGGTGAAAAGAATACAACATTAAATATCCCAAATAATTCACTTGCTTTTTTTATAGGAATTCCATTTATAGCAATTCCTTTAGACTTATTTTTTTTCAAATGAATATCAATTCGATATTCTTTATTCTTTTTGTTAATATATATTTTTATATGTGCATCATCACATCCAAATTTTATAACTTCTTTATCTTTCCCACCTCTGTGAGATTTCGTTGTGCTACATATATATATAGCTTCAAGAATATTTGTTTTTCCCTGTGCGTTGTCACCATATAAAATATTAGTTTTAGAATCAACGTTTAAATCTAATGTTTCATAGTTTCTATAATTACAAAGATTTAATTTTTCAATAACCATTATTCTACTTCTACAATTGTACCATCAAATTCAAAAGTATCTCCAGGTACAAGTTTCTTTCCTCTTCTGGTATCAACTTCTCCATTTACCTTTACTTGTCCATCCTGAACAACAAACTTTGCATCAATACCTGAACTAACAAGTCCTGCTAATTTTAATGCCTGACCTAACTTAATATAATCATCTTTTATTTTTATTTTTTCCATTTTTTTCTATTCCTAAACTAATTATTTGCTACTGAAAAGTTAACAGGAAGAATTAAGTAAATATATTTTCCTTCATCATCTCTTATAAAACATGGTGATTTAGGGTTTACATAATATATATTTATCTGTTCTTCATCTATAACCTTTAATGTATCTATTAAGAATCTTGGATTAAAACCAATCATCATATCTTTTCCTTCTTTTTGAATGTAAATTTCTTCATCCATAGAACCAATGAAAGAATTAATCTTAAATTCCATTACTCCATCCTTAATTGTAATAATAATAGGTTTCTTATCGCCTTCTTTAATAAGAAGTGTTGCTCTATCAATACAATCAAGCATTTCTCTTTTATTAATTACAACCTTAGTTTCATAATCACTTGAAAGCATCTGATTTATCTTAAAATATTCGCCTTCAATTAATCTTGAAACAACAAGTGTATTATCAAATTCAAATAATATATGGTTTGTTGTGAAATAAATATTAACAATATCATCAACTCCACCATTTAAAATTTTGCTTATTTCATTTAAAGTTTTTCCAGGAACAACAACTTTAATATCTTCATATTCAGCATTTAATTCAATATTTCTTATAGCTATTCTATGACCATCCAATGCAACAACTTTTAAATTATTACCTGATATTTCAAAAAGTTCTCCTGTCATAAGTTTATTATTATTTTTGTCATCAATTGAGAATATTGTCTGTCTTATAACTTCTTTTAATGAAAACTGTGAAATACTAATACTTTTTTCCTTTTTTATTTCAGGTAAATAAGAAAAATCATCTCCATCTCTACCTATAATGTTAAATTTGGCATTTTCACATGTAATGTTTGCTTTATATTCATTATCAACATCAATAACTACATCATTATCAGGAAGTTTTCTTATAATTTCTGAAAATAATTTAGCTTCTATAGCTACACTACCCGGTTCAATAATTTCACCTTGGACAACCGTTTCAATGCCAAGTTCCATATCATTAGCAGTCATTTTAATTTTTCCCTCAGTAGCGTCAATAAGAAAACATTCTAATATAGACATAGTAGTTTTTGAGGATACGGCTTTCATAGTAATGTTAACTCCTGAAAGTAAATCATTTTTTTTGCAAATAAGTTTCATTGTAAAATCTCCTTTATGTGTAAGTGTTGAAAAATGTATAAATTTATATAAATAAATAAATAATAATTAGTAGCAGTAGTATATAGGGGATGTTAATAAGTTAAAAACTAGTTCTAAGCCCCATGTATAAAAGAAAAGGCTGCATTAATAACAAATGAATAATTTTAAAAACTATTAACATTTTGAGGATATTGTTAATAAAAAATGTTAATAGCTTAAAAATATAAAAGTAGGATATTAACAATATATTAATAACATTTTAATACTGAAAATATAGTTATTAACATCAAAATAGTAGTTATTAATACAAAAATGTTAATAACTTCACTTCGTATTAAGCTTTTTAATAATAACTTCCACCATATTTTTAGTATTTATGTCTCTTGCCATTTCTTCTTTTATCTGATTAACTCCATATATTACGGTAGATGGATTGTCTTTATGAAGAGCTAATCCAATTTTCTTATTTGTCTCATCGGTAAGCGTTTTACAAATGTACATGCATACCTGTCTGGCATATGCTATTTCTTTAGAACGCTTCTTAGAAGCTAAATCATTAGGTGAAATTCCAAAATGATCAGCAACTACTTCGATAATTTTTTTACATGTTATTGTGTTATCTTCTTCAGGTGAAATATAATCCTTAAGAACATCTTTAGCAAAATCTAAATCAATAGTCTGATTGCTGATTTTACTAAAAGCAATAATCTTAGTTAATGAGCCTTCAAGTTCACGAATATTGAAAATAACATTTGTTGAAATGTAATCTAATACGTCATTAGGTATATCTATACCTTCAACTTCAACTTTCTTTTTCAAAATTGCCATTCTTGTTTCATAATTAGGACTTTGGATATCTACTGTTAATCCAGATTCAAACCTGTTAACCAATCTGTCTTCAAGTCCTTCTAAGTCCTTAGGCTTTCTATCTGAACTAATAACAATGGCTTTTTTATGCATATACAAATACTGGAAAGTATGGAAAAATTCTTCCTGAGTACTTTCCTTTTTCTGAAGAAACTGTATATCATCAATAAGTAAAACATCTACATTTCGATATTTTGCTCTAAAATCAGACATTTCCTGTTGATTACCGCTTTTATTACGTAGTGTTTCAATAAGTTCATTAGTAAAAGATTCACTTGTAGTATATAAAACCTTAGCGTTAGGATTTTTATTTAATACAAAATGACCAATTGATTGCATAAGGTGGGTTTTACCAAGACCTACACCTCCATAGATAAATAAAGGATTGTAGATTCCACCTGGAGACTCAGCAACTGCAAGAGATGTGTCGTGGGCTAAAATATTGTTAGAGCCTACAACAAATGTATCAAAAGTATATTTACTATTTAAATTAGCTTCAGCAATTCTGCTTGTAAGTGAAGCTGATTCATTAATTGTAATATGTTCTTCGGTTTCACTTGGTTCATCTTTAATGTCAGATGGTAAAACAAACTGAAGTTCAAGTTCCATTTTCATAATTTCTTCAATAGTTACTTTTAATGGAATCTGGTATTTTTTCTTTATATATTGAAGACCAAGCATCTCAGTTTCACCCTGATAAACTAAAGTTACGACATTGTCTTCAAAAGATTTAACCTGCAATGGTTTTATCCATGTTTTGAAGGAAACATCAGAAATATCGTAATCCTGTTTAAACGTATTGAGAATCTCAGGCCATTTTTCAATCAATGTAGAATACATAAATAATTCTCCTATTTTTTATAAAATAAACTTCTAAAAGTAAAAAAATGCGCAAAATTACACACATAATTATAATAGCAAAAAACAAAAATGTTTTCAACTTATATATAATAAAGAAGAAACTAATAAACGTGTAAAAATTTTGATGTAAAATAGAGAAAAAAGATTTTGTGGAAAAATAACGAAAAATTTTTGTAATAAGTTTACATAAAATAAAAAATAGGTTTACAAATAATTCGACAAAAAATAACAATAATTTTATTAATAAAAAAAGTTATTAATGTTAATAACTTATAAAAGTGTGAATAAATGGGAGGTAAAAGGAAAAAATAATGTGAGTTATTAACTTTTTATTAATAAAATGTTGATAACTGGTGTTAATTACCCGCAAATGTTATGTAAAGTAAATCAAAAAAATAATAAAAATTAACAAAAAATAAAATGCTTGACGTAAAATTAACTTGCCATTATAATTGAAATGATGTTTTATTATAGTGCGTAAGGAGGTGTATCGGAATGCATAAGGGTAAAATGACATATCAGCCAAAAAAGAGACAGAGATCAAAAGTTCATGGTTTTAGATCAAGAATGAGCACAGCAGGCGGAAGAAAAGTTCTTGCAGCTAGAAGAGCAAAAGGAAGAAAAGTATTGTCAGCATAGGCCGCAGTTTTGTGGCCTTTTTCTTTTCTTATTTTAAAGAGGTATTGTAATGAATAGTTATGACTCGCTAAAAAAGAATAGAGATTTTCAAAATGTTTATAAAAATGGAAAATCAAAGGCAAATAAATATTTAGTTATGTATGTACTTGAAAACCAATTAGATAGTAACAGATTAGGAATATCAGTAAGTAAAAAAGTAGGAAATAGTGTAATAAGACATCATCTGACACGTCTAATAAGGGAAAGCTACAGACTAAATAAAGAAATGTTCAATAGTGGTTTGGACATTGTCGTAATTGCACGTGAAAGTGCAAAGGACAGAAAATATAAAGAAATTGAAAGTGCATTGTTGCATTTAGGAAAAATCAATGGAATTCTAAATGAAAAAAGCATGTAAATAAGCTTTTTTATCATTTTAGAATATGTTTGTAACTTGAAAATGAAAAAAACTTCTATATGGTACATTTATGGGAGGGTATATGAAGATGATAAAGAAATTATCTAAAGGTATAAATTTTATTCTTATAGGATGTATAAAATTTTATAGAAAATTTATTTCACCTATGAAAATTACGCCTTGTTGCAGATTTATACCATCATGCTCTCAGTATGCCATAGAAGCTTTACAGAAATATGGACCTTTAAAAGGATCGTTTTTAGCCATAAAGAGAATTTTAAGGTGTAACCATTTCTCTAAAGGGGGCTATGATCCTGTGCCTTAAGGAGGAATAATTGGAATTATTATTAGCTACACAGCAGAGTGGTATATTAATGCCATTTGCTTGGATATTAGGAAAAATACTTGAAGCAATTTACTTTATTTTTTCTTCTATAGGAATTGAAAGTATTGGATTATGTATTATTGTTTTTACAGTAGTAATTAGAATGTTAATGCTTCCAAGTACAATTAAGCAACAGAAATTTTCAAAATTGAATTCAGTAATGAATCCGGAAATTCAGGCAATTCAGAAAAAATATAAAAATAAAGTTGATCAGGCATCACAGCTTGCACAGCAGGAAGAAATTAAGGCTGTATATGATAAGTATGGTGTTTCACCTACAGGAAGTTGTTTACAGTTACTTATTCAAATGCCTATTATCTTAGCTTTATATAGAGTTATTATGAATATTCCGGCATATGTAAGTTCTGTTAAAGATTATTATTTGACAATATTACAAAATATGAATGGAAGTCAGATTAAAGAATTCTTTACTTATAAAGTAGATTCATTTTCTGATTTAACAACACAGCAGGTTAATAATTGTATTGATGTTATGTCAGGATACAACAGAGCAACATTAAAAGTTGATGGATTTAGTTTAAGTAAATTAGTTGATACTATTGATAGTTCAGTAGTTGATAAAGCTTATGATCATATTCATAATATTAACAATTTCTTTTGTTATAACTTAAGTGATTCACCATCACAGATGCTTAAAGCAGGATTACCTATTATTTTAGTATTGTTAATTCCTGTATTAGCTGGTTTAACTCAGTTCTTAAGTGTTACATTATCAATGAAATTAAATAGTGCAGCAACAAATACACAGGATAATCCAATGGCCGGTTCAATGAAAATGATGAATATTATGATGCCATTGATGTCAGTTTATATGTGTTATATGTTTGCATCAGGTATTGGTATTTATTGGGTAACAAGTTCAGCAGCTATGATGATTCAGCAGATATTTATTAATATGCATTTAAAGAAAATGGATGTTAACGAAATTATTGAAAAGAATAAGGAAAAAGCTGAACAGAAGAGAATTGCTAGAAATGAGAAAAACGGTGTTTATAGAGAACAGGTATTAAAGGCTGCATCTACAAATACAAAGTCAGTTTCAAGCAAAGCGAATTCAACTAAATCTTTTGCAGAAAAAGAAAAGATAATTGAAGAAGCTAAAATGAAAAATATGAAGAAAAAGAACGGTAGCATTGGTTCTAGAGTAAATATGGTAAATGACTTTAATGAAAGAAACAAAAAATAGAGGTGAAAGTGTTGGATTTTAAGGAATATACAGGAAAGAATATCGATGATGCTTTAACTAATGCATGTGTTGATTTAGGAACAACAACTGATAAGTTAGAGTATGAAGTTATTAGCAAAGGCAGTAACGGAATCTTAGGAATAGGAAGTAAGCCTGCAGTCATTAAAGCTAGAAAAAATCAGTCAATTGAAGACATTGCAAGAGAATTTTTAGGAAAAGTTTTTGAAGCAATGGAATTAACTGTAAAAATTAATATGGATATCAACGAAGAAGATGGTGTTGTAAATATTGATTTAGTAGGAGATGATATGGGAATACTTATTGGAAAAAGAGGGCAGACTCTTGATTCATTACAGTATCTTGTAAGTCTCGTTATTAATAAAGAAAGCGAAAAATATTTAAGAGTAAAATTAGATACAGAAAACTACAGAGAACGTAGAAAAGCTACTCTTGAAAATCTTGCTAAAAACATTGCATTTAAGGTTAAGAGAATTAAGAAACCGGTATCTCTTGAGCCAATGAATCCATATGAAAGAAGAATTATTCATTCAGCATTACAGAATGATAAATATGTTACAACAAAGAGTGAAGGTGAAGAACCATACAGACATGTTGTTGTAATCTTAAAAAGATAATAAAATATAACATAGGTAAACGTAGCAGTTATAACTGCTACGTTTTCTTTTTGAAAAATATGTGTTATACTAAATTATTATGGCTTATTATGTGGAGTTAATTTGCACATCTTGAGTAAAGAAAAATTAATGACAAAAAGTTGATTAATTTGAAAGGCTTGGTAATGAGATGAAAGTGGTTGATACAATAGCAGCAATTGCAACAGCATCAGGTAATTCCGGAATAGGAATAATAAGAGTAAGTGGTGATGAAGCAATTGAAATTGTAGATAAAATATTTAAATCAGTAAATAGTGATAAAAAATTAGTTAATGTAAAATCACATACAATTAACTATGGGCATATAGTTGATAATGATAAAGTAATTGATGAAGTACTGGTTTCAGTTATGAATGGACCACATTCATATACAGGAGAAGATGTAGTTGAAATTAATTGTCATGGTGGAATGATAGTTATTAGAAAGATATTGGAAATTGTATTAAAAAATGGTGCAAGAACAGCTGAGCCGGGTGAATTTACAAAAAGAGCTTTCTTAAACGGAAGAATGGATTTGTCTCAGGCAGAGGCAGTCATGGATGTAATAAATGCAAAAAATGAATTTGCTTTATCAAGTTCAATAGAGCAGTTAAATGGAAGAGTTTCTGAAAAAATCAAAAGCTTAAGAAAAAAAATTATTTATAATATAGCTTTTATAGAATCAGCACTTGATGACCCTGAGCATATAAGCATTGATGGATATTCAGATAAATTAAGTAAGATTCTTGAAGAGGTTAATGGTGAACTTTCAAGATTAATTAACAATTTTGATAATGGAAGAATTGTTAAAGAAGGAGTTAAGACTGTAATTTTAGGCAAGCCAAATGCAGGAAAATCTTCTTTATTGAACTTACTTCTTGGGGAAGAAAGAGCAATTGTTACTGATATAGAAGGAACTACAAGAGATACTCTAGAAGAAAGCATTAATTTAAATGGTGTCTTTCTTAATTTAATTGATACTGCGGGCATTAGAGATTCTGAAGATGTAGTTGAGCAAATCGGTGTAAATAAGGCAAAAGAACTTGCTGAAAAAAGTGATTTAGTTATATTTGTAGCAGATGCATCGAAAGAATTAGATGAAAATGATAAAGAAATTATTAATTTGATAAAAGATAAACAGGCAATTGTTTTACTTAATAAATCTGATTTAGGAACAATTATAAACGAAAAGAATGTTTCTGAATTTGACAATAAACCTGTAATTACATTTTCTGCAAAAACAGGAGATGGGTTAGATGAATTAGAAAATAAAATAAGAGATTTATTTTATGAAGGAAAAGTTAAATATAATGATGAATTGTATATTACAAATGCAAGACAAAAAGAATCACTTATTAATGCAAAGAATAGTATTGAAGAGGTTATAAAATCAGTAGAGAATGATATGCCTGAAGATTTTTATTCTATTGATTTAATGGATGCATACACATATTTAGGACAAATTATTGGTGAGAGCGTAGAAGATGACCTTGTAAATGAGATATTTAGTAAGTTTTGTATGGGAAAATAATAAAAGTTCTATTTGGAGAGGAAAATAAAATGGCACATGTAGAAGAAAAATATGATGTAGTAATTATAGGAGCGGGACATGCAGGATGCGAGGCGGCACTTGCGTCTGCAAGATTAGGAAATAATACTATTGTATTTACAGTAAGCGTAGATAGCATAGCTTTAATGCCATGTAACCCTAATATAGGTGGAACTTCTAAAGGACATTTAGTAAGAGAAATAGATGCTCTTGGTGGAGAAATGGGAAAAAATATAGATAAAACATTTATCCAATCTAAGATGTTAAATAAATCCAAAGGACCTGCAGTTCATTCATTAAGAGCGCAGGCTGATAAACAGGAATATACAAGAGAAATGAGAAAAACTCTTGAAAATACAGATAATTTAACAATAAGACAGGCTGAAGTTGCAGAAATTTTAGTTGAAGATGGAAAAATAACAGGAGTAAAAACAGCATCAGGTGCAGTTTATTATGCAAAAGCAGTTGTTTTGGCTACAGGAGTTTATTTAAAAGCAAAATGTATATACGGAGATATTTGCCAATATACAGGACCAAACGGTCTTATGGCTGCAAATTTATTAACTGATTCTTTAATTAAGAATGGCATAAAAATGCGTAGATTTAAAACAGGTACTCCGGCAAGAGTAGATAAACGTTCTATAGATTTTAGTAAAATGGAAGAACAGTTTGGTGATAAAAAGGTAGTTCCTTTTTCATTCGAAACAGATTCTGAAAGTGTACAAAAAGAACAGATTTCATGCTGGCTAACATATACAAATGAAGAAACTCATAAGATTATAAGGGATAATATTAACAGATCCCCATTATTTTCAGGAATGATTGAAGGTACGGGACCTAGATATTGCCCTTCAATAGAAGATAAAGTTGTAAAATTTGCAGATAAAAACAGACATCAGGTTTTTATAGAACCGGAAGGAATGTATACAAATGAAATGTACTTGGGTGGAATGTCATCATCATTACCTGAGGATGTTCAGTATGCTATGTACAAAACAGTTCCGGGACTTGAAAATGTTAAAATTGTACGTAATGCATATGCAATAGAATATGATTGTATAGAATATGGACAATTATTGCCAAGTCTTGAGTTTAAGAATATTTCAGGATTATTTAGTGCAGGTCAGTTTAATGGAAGTTCAGGATATGAAGAAGCTGCAGCACAAGGAATAATTGCCGGAATTAATGCTGCAAGAAAAGTTCAGGGAAAAGAAATGCTGGTTCTTGATAGATCACAAGCATATATTGGAGTATTAATTGATGATTTAGTTACAAAGGAAAGTCACGAACCTTATAGAATGATGACTTCAAGAGCAGAATACAGATTATTATTAAGACAGGATAATGCCGATCTTAGATTATCAAAGATTGGATATGAAATTGGATTGATTTCAAAAGAAAGATATGATTATGTTTGCTATAAAGAGAAAGTAATTAAAGAAGAAATAGAGAGATTAAATAAATATGCGATAGGTGCTAACAAAAAAGTTCAGGAATTTTTAGTATCTGTTGGCAGTACTCCACTTAAGACAGGAACAACATTAGCTGAATTAATAAGAAGACCTGAATTGGATTATCAAAAAATAAGTCATTTTGACGATGAAAAGAAAGACTTACCTGAAGATATTGTTGAACAAATAAATATAAATATTAAATATGATGGTTATATTTCAAGACAAATGAAGCAGGTTGCTCAATTTAAAAAGTTGGAAAATAAAAAAATACCTGAAAATTTTGACTATACATTGGTATCAAGCTTAAGAAAAGAAGCAGTTCAGAAACTTACATTGTATAAACCTATAAACATAGGACAGGCGTCTAGAATATCAGGTGTTTCACCAGCTGATATTTCAGTTCTTCTTATATATATGGAACAGCATAAAAATAAATAAAAAGTAGGTATATATGGATAAAATTGAATTTATAAGAAATCATATTGAAAAATTAGATATAAATATTAGTGAAGAACAATGTTGTCAATTTCTTAAATATTATGAAATGTTGGTTGAAAAAAATAAGGTAATGAATTTAACAGGCATTACAGAGTTTGAAGAGGTTATTGAAAAGCATTTTGTTGATAGTTTATCTTTAGTTAAAAGTATTAAATTAAATGGAGATGAAAGTCTGATTGATGTTGGAACCGGTGCAGGATTTCCCGGAATACCTATTAAAATTATGTTTCCAAATTTGAAAATTACTCTAATGGACTCTTTAAATAAAAGACTTCTCTTTTTGAATGAAGTAACAAATAAACTTGGATTGGATAAAATTGAATTGGTTCATGGTAGAGCTGAAGATTTAGGAAAAAATTCTAATTACAGAGAAAAATATGATTTATGTGTATCAAGAGCAGTAGCTAATATATCAACACTTTCAGAATATTGTATTCCATTCATTAAATTAAATGGCTACTTTATTTGTTACAAAGCTGATGGATGCATGAATGAAATTAATATTGGAAAAAATGCAATTAAAGTATTAGGTGGAGAAATAGAGGAAATTGTTGATTTTAATTTACCTGATACAGATATAAAGAGAAAAATTATTAATATCAAGAAAATAAAAAACACACCTAAAAAATATCCTAGAAAACCAGGGTTACCTTCAAAAGAACCTATAATATAAGTTTATGTATATTGGTTAAATGTATCTATGTAATTACAAATACAGATATAGGCTAATTATTTAGTTGTTAGGAGTAAAATATGAAAAAAACTAAAGAATATTTAGAAAACAGAATTAAAAAGCTGACAGATGAGAGAAAAAAATGCGTTTCTAAATATAATAGTAATAGGCAGAAAATAATAGAGACAAATATTATTATAGAGAGAATGAAAAGTATATCAGATGAAGCTTTAGAAATATTTTCACCTAAATTTAGAGAAACAAATACATTTAATCAGCATGAAATAAAGGAATTAGGAACCAAGATTGTTACTATAGCACAAATTAACAATGAATTAGCTGAAAATATAAAAAAAATAGATAAAGAAATATCAGAAATAAATGTTTGTTTAAAAGAAATAAGTAAGTAGTTAAAAGAAGGAATGTTTCACGTGAAACATTCCTCTTTTTATTGAAAACTAGATAAATTAACTTAAATAATCAATTAATTATAAATTGAAAATAATTAAAAACAATATATATTTACCTATATAAGTGCTTGCTTTTATGTAATTATAGAATATCATTATTAAAACAAATATTAATTTAGTAATTAAGTAATGTTTCACGTGAAACATTAGTAAAATATTAATAACATAATTCATATAAGATAAAAATAAAAGTAAATAAATATAAATATATATATATTTATTTATAGTTGTTTCACGTGAAACAATTATAGTTTCTAAGTGAATATATTAAAATTATATAATTAATAATAAGTTAATTATATAAAGTTAAGTAGAAACAAAAATTTTTACTATACATTTAATAAATAGATAAAATATATATAATTTAATATAAATAGATAAACTACATTAAATTATAAAAATAAAAATAGATAAAGTACATTAACTTCAGTAAATAAAATTAATTACATAAATAGAATAAATTACATATTTAAAATAAACTATATAAATAAATAGAATACATTAAATCTTATAAATTAAATAATTATATTTGTAAAATTAATCGTTTTATAAGTAATATAGAATATATATTACTTATGTAATAGTAATAATAAAAAATAGTTATATTATTTGTAGTATATATCTGCTAATTTTTATTATTAGCAATAAAATAATTAAATAAAATAGAAATGAAATATCTAAAACAATATTATGTATTTATAAATAGTTCAGAAATTCAGAAAGTTTAATAAAAAATTAATATTTCACGTGAAACATTAATATAGATTTGAAAAAGGAACTATGATACAATAATATTTGTTAAAAACATGAATTAAATTACTTGAAATATAGAAAGGTATTGAAATGGGAAAAATAATTGCAATTGCAAACCAAAAAGGTGGAGTTGGTAAGACAACTACAGCTATAAATTTGTCTGCATGTATAGCAGAAAGAGGTAAAAAAGTACTTTTAGTTGATATTGATCCACAGGGAAATGCTACAAGTGGGGTCGGTATTATAAAACAGGAACTAGAAAAGACAGTTTACGATATGTTTATTGGAGAATGTAGGTTATCAGAGTGCTTGACAAGTAGTATTGTAGATAATTTAAATGTTTTGCCATCAAATGTAAACCTATCAGGAGCAGAAATAGACTTAATAGGAGTGGATGAAAGAGAATTTATACTAAAAAAAGCATTAGAAGGAGTAAAAGACTTATATGATTATATAATTATAGATTGTCCTCCATCATTAAATGTATTAACAGTTAATGCTTTAGTTGCAGCTGATTCGGTTATAGTTCCAATCCAATGTGAATATTATGCTTTAGAAGGACTTTCACAGTTAATCTATACTATAAATTTAATTCAGGAAAGAATTAACCCGGTATTAGAAATTGAAGGTATAGTATTTACGATGTATGATGCTAGAACAAATTTATCTAACCAGGTTGTAGATAATGTAAAAGAAAATATGCATTTAAATATATATAAAACAATTATTCCGAGAAATGTAAGATTGGCAGAAGCACCTAGTTATGGGCTTCCTATACATATGTATGATGCCAAATCAGCAGGATCTGTAGCCTATATGAATTTAGCAAAAGAAGTAATTAAAAATAATAAAAATAGATAAGTAGTAAATAAAAATTAAAAATTTATAATTGCTTAAATAAATGACGTATGACTTGTAAAATAGTATAAATAATAAAAAAAAATACATATTTATATATGGATATGCAGGGATTTTAGAAAAAACAAGTTAAAAATATGCATTTAAAAAAATAATTATTAAATTTTCATATATAAAATAAACTAAAAAAGTTATGTAAACTAAATATAAATAAGAAGTATAAAGGAGAATATTATGCCAAGACCAAAAAAAGGCGGATTGGGAAATGGATTAGAATCAATGATACCCAATTATGGTGCAGCCATCAAACCAAAGAAAAATGAAGATAAAGAAAAAGAAGTTGTGGTAAAAGAGGTTGTAAAGGAAGTTGTAAAAGAGGTAAAGGTACCTCAGGATACGTTAGTTAATATTAATGATATTGAACCAAATAGAGAACAGCCAAGAAAAAATTTTGATAAAGATGCATTAGAGGAATTAGCTGAATCTATAAAGATTCATGGACTTATTCAACCAATAATTGTTCAGAAAAAAGAAGATTATTATGAAATTATAGCTGGTGAAAGAAGATGGAGAGCAGCTAAAATAGCTGGTTTAAAGGAATTACCGGTTGTAATAAAAGAATATACACCTCAGGAAGTGATGGAAATTGCTTTAATAGAAAATATACAGCGTAAAGATTTAAATCCAATAGAAGAAGCAATTGCATATAAGAGTCTTGTTAACGAATATAACTTAAAACAGGATGAACTTGCTAAAAAGATGTCAAAAAGTAGAGCTGCAATTGCAAATTCAATGCGCTTATTAAAATTAGCAGAAGATGTCCAAGAGATGATTATTAATCAGGAGTTGTCTATGGGACATGCAAGAGCATTACTTGCAATTGAACATGAAGAATTGCAGATAGATACAGCAAAAACTGTAATTGAAAAGGGATTAAGTGTAAGAGAAACAGAAAAATTGGTAAAAAATATACTTAAACCAAAGCAAATAAGAATGGAAATTCCACCTGTTGATAAGGCTGTTTATGATCAGATTCAGGATAGATTAAAAGAAGTAATGGGAACTAAAGTTTCAATTAATCCAAAAAAGAATGGTAAAGGAAAAATTGAAATAGAATACTATTCAAGTGAAGAATTAGAAAGACTGATAGAATTATTCAGTGGAATTCATGAGTAAATTTGCAAAATATTAATATATACAAATTAATAAAACAGTCTTATAATGTAAAAATGAAAAATAAAGGAGAAAGAAAATGATACAGGAAATATTTAGCAGTGCATATACATATATTATTACAGTTGTAGTAATGTTTTTGATTTTTCTTATTTTATACATTAAGCAAAGTATGAAATTAAATAAGTTAATGAAAAAATATGATAAGTTTATGAAAGGAAAAAATGCAGAAAATCTTGATGGAGCAATAAGAGAGAGTTTTAAACAGATTGAAAAAATAAATGTAGAACATCAAAAGACAATGATTAAAGTAGAAGAATCTGTTCATAGAATAAATTCAGTGTTCCAGAAGTTAGGAATTGTAAAATATAATGCATTTAAAGAAATGGGCGGAAACTTAAGCTTTGCATTATGTATGCTAGATAGTGAAAATACCGGATTTATTTTAAATACAATGCATGGAAGAGAAGGAAGTTACACATATATCAAAGAAATAATTAAAGGTGAAGCTTACGCTACATTAGGAGAAGAAGAAAAAGAAGCATTAGAAAAAGCAATGAATTCATAATAAAGGTTAACATCATAGTTTAATATTAGAGAGTAAGTTAGATAAATATAATAATCAAAAATAATAAAAAATAATAAAAATGAGATTAGTTAAAATATAGACTAATCTCATTTTTTTTAGGGCATGACCCTATTTATGAAATTGAATTTAATAAAAAATTCAACATCAATTGTGGTTAATATAAGAATATTGGTAATATGTTTATTAATAATTATGGATAAAAATCTAAGAGTAATTAATAAATAACACGAAAAGTAAATAATTATTAATAAATACAATGCTTATATTAATAAAAACTATTAATAATTAAATTAATACTCGTACTTATATTAATATTCATTTACTTTTATCATTGATTTTAAAATATCAAATTCTTCAGGATTATCTTTATAAATTCTTGCAGTTGCAACAATTGGAAGCCATTGGTTTACATAACGTTTAGTTGTTCCTGTCATATTACAAAATGAATCTAAATATAATTCAGCATATTCAGGCATATTTATTTTAAACCAAATATAAGTACGCGCAATATCAGCACTGGCGTTTCCCTGAGATGCATGATTCCAATCTAAAACGCAATAATCATCACCTGAGATAATAATATTGTGTGGAGTAAGATTTCCATGGCACAATTTTTTATGCTTTGGTGATGAATCAAGCATTTCTAGTAAATCAAATTGAGTTGATTCATCTAAACCTGAATTCTTAATTCCATATTGTAATTTTGCTTTTTGTCTTGGAATAGCAGTACAAAAATTAGTATGAATAGAAGTCTGTATAGTAACTAATTTATTAATATATTCTTTAATATTTTCAGGATTATTATTAATAAGTGAAAAAAGAGATTCACCTTTAATTAAATCAAATTTGATACACCACTGTCTGTCTTTTTTATAAACAGAGTCAATTAAAGGAGCGTGTGCATCAAGTTCTTCAACCTTAGAAGTAATAAATGCTTCTTGAAAAACATCTTTCTTGTCGTAATCAATATTAAAAATTTTGTATGTATAACTTTCGTCGTTGTATATTTTATTATGACGTCTTTCATTCATCAATTGTAATTCCATAATAAATCTCCTCATATAAAATGTATTACTAAAATGTCTGGATAGTGATTAATCGTCAGAAACATTTATAGAAAATAAATAAAGTTCATTCGATTTCATATTTAATAAAAAATTAAATTATTTATTTGAAGGTTATTATACCATAATGCATAAAAATTTACTAGAAGTAACATAATATATTGTCTAAAATAACTATAATATAAGCATAACAAATAGGTATAAAAAAGTAAAAGAAAAATCGACGAATTGTACAGAAAACTTGCAAAAATAGGGTGTTGGGGTTATAATCGAAATGGCGTGTAAAAGTAAAAATTTTTATGCAAAGGGAGAAAAGAAATGTTAGATATTAAATTTGTCAGAGACAACCCGGAAGTTGTAAAACAGAATATTAAAAATAAATTTCAGGATCATAAACTTCCATTAGTAGACGAAGTTATTGAATTAGACGAAAAGAATCGTAAAATAAAGCAGGAAGTTGAAGCACTTCGTGCTGAAAAGAATAGTCTTTCAAAATTAATTGGTGGATTAATGAAAGACGGAAAGAAAGATGAAGCTGAAGAAATTAAAGCTAAAGTTGCTGCAGGTAATGCAAGAATTGATGAACTTACAGACGAAGAGAAAACAACAGAAGAAGAAATCAAGAAGAGAATGATGGTTATTCCAAATATTATTGATAAATCAGTTCCTATCGGAAAAGATGATAGTGAAAATGTTGAGATTGAAAGATTTGGTGAACCAGTAGTTCCTGATTTTGAAGTTCCATATCATACAGATATCATGGAAAAATTTAATGGTATTGATTTAGACGCTGCAAGAAAGGTTGCAGGAAATGGATTCTATTATCTTATGGGAGACATTGCAAGACTTCATTCAGCAGTTATTTCATATGCAAGAGACTTTATGATTGATAGAGGATTTACTTATTGCGTACCTCCTTTTATGATTAGAAGTAATGTTGTAACAGGTGTTATGAGTTTTGATGAAATGGATCAGATGATGTACAAGATTGAAGGAGAGGATCTTTACTTAATCGGTACAAGTGAACATTCAATGATTGGTAAATTTATTGGAACACATACAAATGAAGAAGATCTTCCTTACACACTTACAAGTTATTCACCATGTTTCCGTAAAGAAAAAGGTGCTCACGGTATCGAAGAGAGAGGTGTTTACAGAATTCATCAGTTTGAAAAACAGGAAATGATCGTTATTTGTAAGCCGGAAGATAGCATGATGTGGTATGACAAACTTTGGAAGAACACAGTAGATTTATTTAGAAGCATGGATATTCCGGTTCGTACTTTGGAGTGTTGCTCAGGAGATTTAGCAGACCTTAAGGTTAAATCAGTTGACGTTGAAGCTTGGTCACCAAGACAGAAGAAATATTTTGAAGTTGGTAGTTGCTCTAACTTAGGAGATGCTCAGGCAAGAAGACTTTCTATAAGAATTAGAGGAAAAGAAGGAAACTATTTTGCTCATACTCTTAACAATACAGTAGTTGCACCACCTCGTATGCTTATTGCATTTTTGGAAAATAACCTTAATGCAGATGGAAGCGTAAATATTCCTGAAGTTTTAAGACCATATATGGGTGGAATGGAAAAAATTGTTCCTAAGAAATAGTTAAAATATTTAAAAACAAGATAAATTCAGAAAAATTTTATAAATGTCGCTATAGCTCAGTTGGATAGAGCGACCGCCTCCTAAGCGGTAGGCCGGAGGTTCGACTCCTCTTAGCGACGCCTGGATGTTATACCGAAAACTTTGTAGTCAAAGTTTTCGGTTTTTTATTTTAGGATAATATATTGTTTATGGAAATAAATATTTAAATAAAACAGAATTTGATTATTTGTCAGGAATGATGGTAACACAAAATTTTAAGAAAATAAATTTTTAAATAAATATTAAATTTTTAAATAAATATTTAAGAAAGTCTCTTTGTCAAACATGGGATAAAATTAAGAAACAAATAAACTATAAAATGGAGATTATTACTTTTTAAGAATAAAATAAACAATTAAATCAAATAGATAAATAAAATATAAATGTAATACATATTGACAAGTAATTAAAATAATAAGATAATTGTAAAGTACGTGTAATACCCTATTACTCAAATGTTACAATTGTTATAATACAATTGTAAAGTACGATATTTAAAGGAAAGGTTATAAAACCGAGATTATGGATTATATTGTAATGGATTTGGAATGGAATCAGAATCCTTATGGTAAAAACAATAATCATCCTGACATACCATTTGAAATAATAGAAATAGGTGCAGTTAAAGTAAACGATGATTTAGAAGTTGTAGATGAATTTCAGCAGGTTGTAAAACCTAGAGTTTATAAAAGATTGCATTATAAAATCCAGGAAATTACTCATTTGACAATGGAAGAGTTAAATTCGGGTGAAGATTTTAGAAAAGTGATAAGAAATTTTCTAAATTGGTGCGGAGATGACTATATCTTTTGTACATGGGGATCAATGGATTTGACAGAATTGCAGAAGAACATGAAACATTATGGGATGGAAAGAATATTAGAATTTCCATTATTTTATGTTGATTTGCAAAAAATGTATAGTTTGTGTTATGAAGATGGTCATATAAAGAGAACTTTGTCATATGCAGTTGAAGAATTGAATATCAAAGAAGATGAACAATTCCATAGAGCTATATGTGATGCAGAGTATACTGCTAAAGTAATGAAAGCAATGGATTTTGATAAAGTAAAAGAAATGCTTTCAATTGATACTTTTTATTCTCCTAGAATTAAGGAAGAAGAAGTATTTGTTAGATTTCCTACTTATACAAAATATATTTCAAGGGAATTTTTAAGTAAAGATGAGATGTTTTTTGACAGGGATGTAAGCAGTATGAAATGTAATGTGTGTGATAAACCATTAAAAGTTCTTATAGATTGGTTCTCAGACAGTGGAAAAATGTATTATTGTTTGGGTGAGTGTCAGGAACATGGATATGTTCGAGGAAAAATAAAAGTTAAACCTCGGGAAGAAGATAGTTTCTTTGTTGTTAAAATCATGAGGAGTACTGATGAAGAGGGAGCAGAAAGTATTAGAGAAAAACAGGAAAGCATTAGGGAAAAAAGACGAGAGAGAAGACAAAAATCGTTAGATAGTGAGATTGTCATCGAAGAAATATGGGATGAAGATGAAATAAAATCAGAATTGGATGACAAATAATAAAAAGGACATGTAGACGGGAACGTTAACATGTCCTTTTTATTATTATTATTTTGTATTGTTGTAATTCTCCATCAATGAATCAAGTTCATTTAATAAGCAATCAACTTTACCGTAGAAGGCATCGTTATTTGTAGGAGAATCAAAATTATCTCTAATATTTGTAAGAGCATCAATAATATTATTTAATCTGTTCTTACCACTTCCGTTAAGATATAAGAAATATCTGCTACGTTCATTTTCCTGTGGTGTCATTTTCTTCAATACAATCTCGATATTTGGCTTTTCACCAATATATCTATATGTAATTGAAGGTGATGCATGGTTAAATAAGTTCTGTAAGTAGTAAATATCACCTGTTTCATGATAATAATTCCAAGCAAAAGTTTTTCTCATTGTCTGTGCTCCGATTGAAGTTAAGCCAATCTTGTGACCAACAGATCTTAAAACTCGATAAGCCTGTTCTCTTGAAACCGGTTTATCAGATGAAGCATGTCCTCTAATTAAGAATGCTTCAGGATTTTTTCCCTTAGTATAATCTTTAATAATTGCCTTCAAATCTTCTGGAATTTTGAAAGTATTTTTGATGTTCTTTGTTCCAATTTCAACTGTGATTTCATCTTTGTCAGTAACATCTTTGTTTTTGAAATTTAAAATGTCCTGAAGTTGTAAACCTGTTCCAACTCCAATTTCAAACATAATGTAATATTTATAGTCTGTGTTTTTCAATGCCTCTTTAAATTTTGATAATGTTTCAGAATCCTTAATAGGTGCAACCCAATTCATATAAACCCATCCTTTCAATTCATTGATTTTTAACGGTTACGTCTTCTTTTTGAAGCTCTTACTGCATTTAAATGGTCCATTTTCTTCTTAAAGAAGATAATAATTACTGCTAAAATAACTAAAATTACTGCAATAATTATAATTTTAAATATAGCTGAACTAAATTTAAAGTGAGACTTTGATACAGTTTCTTTTTTAGTTGTCTTTTTAGTTGTGTCTTTGTCAGAAACTTTTGAAGAATTATTTGAATTTTCAGAATCTACAGAAGTTTCTGTGTCAACTGTAGTCGATTCTTCAGGAGTAACAGTGGCATTAACACTTATTTTATTTGACACTTCACTATACAAAACAGGAGCAGTTCCAATTGTATGATTTCCATATGAGTAAGAAATCGTAGCAACGGTATTGTTGTCGTCAGAACTATCCTCGTTTAAAGTAATAGTAGAAGTTGTATCAGCAAAATTAGCATCTTTTGGAAGTACAACTACAGCATCTTTAGATAATGATAATCTGTGAAGCTTAGTTTTAAATATAGAATCAAAATTGTTAGTAAATGTTGATTTGTTTTCAAATCTAGTATCATTTTCAGATACATTTGTCAATTTAAAATTCTTAAATCCAAAGTCTAATAAAGCTGTTGTATCCACATAGGAATTTGTACCAGGCGAATTAAGAACAACAGTAATAAGAGTCATGCCGTCTCTTTGAGCACTTGTTACTAAAGTTGTTCCGGATTCATTTACAAAACCGGTCTTACCACCAATGATTCCGTCATAATGGAAGGAATTCCATGGCTGAACCATCTGATGACGCTGACTTATAGTAAGAGGTTCTTTTCGCTTGTTATCTGTAGGTAGTGTATAACTTGAGGAATTAATAATTTCTCTAAATACCGGATATTGTAATGCTGCCTGCATAATCTTTGCCATATCGTAAGCGGTTACATAATGTTTTTTATTAAAAAGTCCACATGCATTTGCAAAATGAGCATCATTTGCACCAGCCTGTTTAGCTCGTTTATTCATTAATTTGGCAAATTCTTCAATACTTCCGCTAACATGTTCTGCTAAAGCAGAGGCTACTTCATTAGCGGATTGCAACATTAATGCATATAAACAATCTTTAACACTCATTTCTTCACCAACGACAGCTCCAATATTGGCTGCTTCAGGTTCAAGAGTGTCAATAGCGCTCTGTGAAAATGTAACAGTATCATCAAGATTACAATTTTCAATGGTAAGTAATGCTGTCATGATTTTAGTGATACTGGCTGGATACATTTTCTGATGGCATTTTTTATCAAAAAGTACTGAACCGGTAGAGGCATCAATCATTACGGCAGTTTCGGCAACTAATCCCGGTCCACTAGGCCAGGAAACAGTGTCTGCACTTACAACAGAGTTACTATTATATGAACAAAAGCCAAATGATGTTACCGTAATAACAATCATCATGACCATAGATAATATACGTTTCATTCTTAATCTCCTATATTTTGATGTTGGTTATAATCTATAATAGTTTAATAAATGGAAAATTAGTTTAATTAACCTAAATATCATAATATAGTATACAGCAAAATAAATGAATATAAAAGACAAAAAATTCATTAAAACTTAATAAATATAAAATGTCCTATATTGTAAATTCTAATTTATAAATGTGAAAAAAGTATTAATTAAATGTGAAAACTAACTTATAAATAATTAACACGTGGAAATAGAAAATATCCTATTTTCACGTGTTAATGTATGAATATTAATTTTTATTTTGCGTCAGCTCTAGCTTTTATTACTTTAAGCCTTGTAAATTCTTCTCGCTCTTTTTCTTCAAGCGCATTAGAAATTGTTTTAACAAGTCCTTCATATGTTGGAATTGTTATATTCTTTAGAGCATTTGCTCTTTTTTGCGTTTTCTTAATATTATAAGCAAGTCGGTAAGCTGAATTTTCAATCATCGAAAGTCTGATTGTTAAATCCTTTACTTTTTCAAAACAAGTTTTTGCCTTGTCTAGAGACTCTGTAGTTCCATAAAAAGAGTAAACAGGATTATGAACAGATTCGTTATTAGTAACAAGAGGAATTTCAGTTCCCATGATACTTCGACTTTTTATTTTTACATCATGTTCAAGAGGAACATTAAATGCAAATATTTCAACATTTTGGATTCCAAGTTCGATATTTGCTCTTTCCAAAGCTGTGTAAGCTTCAGTAAATGTTTTATCGATATCGTCCTGAATGTCTTTAGCTTTAGCATTTAAATCCATAATTTCACGAACAAGAATATTACGTTTTTTGTCCATTAGTTCAAAGCCCTGTTTCGCAAGAGCAAGAGAATTTTTTGCGGCTATTAAGTTACCTTTGGTTGGTACTGCATTTAAATCCATAAAAAACCTCCTTGTTTGAAAAATTAAAGTGAATCAGAATCTTCTTCGTCATTATTTAAAGATACACTATCGTAATATTTCTCAAGAATCTTTGTATCAATTCTATCAAGTTCTTTCTTAGGAAGAAGATGTAATAACTTCCAACCTAAATCTAGTGTTTCTTCAATAGTTCTATTTACATTTGGTCCCTGACCAACAAATTGCTGCTCGAAAGCTTTACCAAATTCAAGATATTTTTTATCTGTAGGTGATAATTCATCTTCACCAATTACTGATGCTAGAGCTCTGGCATCACCAACTTTTGCGTAAGATGAGAATAACTGGTTAGCAACATCCTGATGATCTTCTCTTGTAAATCCTTTACCGATACCATCCTTCATCAAACGTGAAAGGGAAGGTAATACATTAATTGGAGGGTAGAGTGACTGTCCGTTTAATGAACGGTCTAAAACTATCTGACCTTCTGTAATGTAACCTGTTAAGTCAGGTATAGGATGTGTTATGTCATCGTTAGGCATTGTAAGAATAGGAATTTGAGTTACGCTACCTTTTGCTCCTTCAACAATACCTGCCCTTTCATATATAGTTGCGAGTTCACTGTATAAGTATCCGGGATAACCTTTTCTTGAAGGAATCTCACCCTTTGAAGATGAAACTTCACGCATAGCTTCTGCAAATGATGTCATATCAGTTAAAACAACTAAGATATGCATATTTTTTTCGTATGCAAGATATTCTGCAACAGTTAAAGCAACCTTTGGGGTTATCAAACGTTCTACAACAGGGTCATTTGCCAAATTTAAGAACATTACAACGTGTTCAGAAGCTCCGCTTTCTTCAAATGTTTTCTGGAAAAATTCAGCAACATCATGTTTTACACCCATTGCAGCAAAGACAACTGCAAATTCTTCATCAACATCATCACCAAGAGATGACTGATTAACAATCTGAGCAGCTAACTGATCATGAGGTAAACCATTTCCGGAGAATATAGGAAGTTTCTGTCCTCTAATCAATGTTGTTAAACCGTCAATAGCTGAAATACCTGTTCTAATATAGTTTCTTGGATATTCACGGGAAACCGGATTAAGTGGTTTTCCGTTTACATCTCTCTTTTCTTCAGCAACGATTGGACCAAGACCATCAATAGGCTGGCCAATTCCGTTGAAAGTTCTTCCTAAAATATCAGGTGATAAGGCTATTTCCATAGGGTGTCCTGTTAATTTTGTATGTGTATTTGAAAGGGACATTCCTTCTGAACCTTCAAATACCTGTATAACTGCTTTATCTTTGTAAATTTCAATAATACGACCGAGACGTTTCTCGGCACCGTCATTCATTGAAAATTCTACTATTTCATCGTAAGCCGCATCTTTTACACCTTCAAGTGCAATAAGAGGACCATTAATTTCACTTAAACCTAAATATTCTATTGCCATTTTGGTACCTCCTTATGCATGCCTAGCCATGATTGATGCATAGTAATCATCAATTTCATGTTTATAATCATCAAATTTTTCAAGTTCATTATTTGCAACATCATATTTGATAGAAATAATTTTTTCAAACATATTGTTTTCCTTTAATACTGATACAGGAATTCCAAGATTAATAATCTCAAAAGCCTTATCATTCAAATAAAGGATAAGTTGCATCATTTTTAACTGCTTCTCAAGAGGTACACATGTATCTTCAGCATGGAATGCGTTCTGCTGTAAAAATCCTAAACGTATAACTCTGGCTATTTCAAGAATAAGCTTTTGGTCATCCGGAAGTACGTCACTACCAATAAGTTTTACAATTTCCATCAATTCGCTTTCTTTATTTAAAATAGCTAAAATTCTGTTTCTGCAGTTTACAAAATCAGGACCTACATTTGTGTTGTACCAGTCTGCAAGATCATTTACATATTCACTATAACTTGTAAGCCAGTGAATAGCAGGGAAGTGCCTTGCATAAGCTAATGATTTATCAAGTCCCCAGAAACATCTAACGAAACGTTTTGTATTCTGTGTTACAGGTTCTGAGAAGTCACCACCCTGAGGAGAAACAGCTCCAATAATTGAAACAGAACCTTCTGTTCCGTTAAGGTTTTCCATATAACCCGCTCTTTCATAGAATGCTGAAAGTCGGCTTGCAAGATATGCAGGGAAACCTTCTTCTGCAGGCATTTCTTCCAAACGGCCTGAAAGTTCTCTTAAGGCTTCAGCCCATCTAGATGTAGAATCGGCCATTATAGCAACATCGTAACCCATATCTCTGTAGTATTCCGCAAGAGTTAAACCAGTGTAAATACTAGCTTCTCTGGCAGCAACAGGCATGTTAGATGTATTTGCAATTAATGTTGTTCTGTCCATCAATGGATTTCCTGAACGAGGATCTACTAATTCTGAGAATTCATCAAGAACCTGTGTCATTTCGTTTCCACGTTCACCACATCCGATGTAAATAATAATGTCGGCATTTGCCCATTTTGCAATCTGATGCTGAGTCATTGTTTTTCCTGTACCAAAACCACCCGGAATAGCGGCTGTACCACCTTTGGCAATAGGGAAGAGAGTATCAAGAATTCTCTGACCTGTTACAAGTGGCTGGCTGGCAGGATAACGTTTATTAATAGGACGAGGTGTACGAATTGGCCATTTCTGAGTAAGAGTCAATTCTAATTCTTCACCATTGTCTTTCTTTATTACTGCTATAGTTTCGTTTATTGTATAAGGACCATCATCTACAACGCTAATAACTGTTCCAGAAATATAAGGGGGTACCATTGATTTATGTAAAATGGCTTTTGTTTCCTGAACTTCTGCTATAACTGTACCACCGGATACATAATCACCCGGTTTAATTGTAACGTGAACATCCCATTTTTTTGTTGTATCAAGAGAATCAACACTAACACCACGGCTGATGAATGCGCCTGATTTTTCTCTGATTTTACTTAAAGGTCTTTCAATACCATCAAAAATATTGTTTAAGATTCCTGGTGCAAGAGTAACAAAGATTGCAGTTCCAGTTCCATAAACTAATTCGCCCGGTTTAAGACCACTAGTTTCTTCGTATACCTGAACGGTAGTCATTTCAGATGTAAGACCAATGATTTCGCCAACAAGTTTTTCTTCGCTTACGTAAACCATTTCACCCATCTGAAAATCGGTCTTTCCTTTTATATAAACTACAGGACCGTTAATACCGTATATCTTTCCTGTTTTTACCATCTGGCTGCCTCCTAAATTGAAATCGTAAACTTTTCCTGCTCCTCAGCAAGCTTTGTTTTAAAAGAATTGTCAACTAACATATTTTTATCTGAAATAATAGCTTTACAACCACCAATAAAAGGAACAGTGCTTATTTTAATATCGGCACCTGTATGACTTTGTAAATCAGATAATAAAGATTCGTCACTTGAATCAATATAAAATTCTACTGTAGTATCATTAAAATCTGAAGATATTTTGTTGATTTGTGATATAAGTTCCTTTTTATATTCTTCTGTTTTCTTATAAGCGTTCAATTTTTCAACAACTGCTGAAAAAATTTGAGATTTCAGCTTGTTTTGGTGTAATGTAACAGTTCTACGAACTTCAGCCTGAACTTTTGAAAGTTCTCTTTTAACTTCAAGTCTCACCGCATTTAGTTTTGCGCTTTCAACGGACTTAGATTCTAAAAGTGCTGTTTCTTTATGTTTTTCAAACTGTTCATCAAGAGACTGTTTGTAAGCTGTTAGTATATCATTACTTTTAGCGGATGCATTATCCAGGGAGACATTTTTAAAATGTTCCATTTTTTCTTCTATTGTCATGCTAAGCCCACACTTTCTATATTTTTATTCCGATAGCTTCATTAATATATGCTGTAATGAAATCCGGACGACGGCCTGAACCGTGGCGGTCAGGAATTTCCAGCAACAAAGGAAACGTACGGTTTAATTTAATATCATCAACAATCTCAGGAATTTCTTTTCCAAGCTTTTCTGTCATTAAGATAATTCCAATATCTTTTTGAGAAAGAACTTCGTCTAAAGCCTGCTTAATTTCCTGCTTTTCGTGAACAACAACTCCATCAATTCCTGCAAGACGCATTCCTGTAAGAGTGTCCACGTTATCACTAATGAGAAACATTCTCATAATTTGTTCCTCCTATCTGTGTAAGTGTTAAAGTTGTATGATTTATAATGCACCTAAAATCATGAATGCGATAATTAATCCGTAAAGAGCAATACCTTCTGCAAGACCTGCAAAGATAAGTGCTTTACCAAATACGCTTCCATCTTCACTAATTGCTCCAAGAGCAGCACTTGATGCACTTGCTACTGCGATACCACCACCAATACCTGAGCTACCAACTGCTAATGCAGCTGCGATGTATCCAAGACCTGAACCTAATGATAAGCCGGCAGTAGTTGTTTCAGCAGCACTTGCTGTCTGAGCAAACATAACAACAGTTGATAAAACTAATAAACCGAAAAATCCAACAACGTTTATTGCTAATGATTTTTTAAAGCGGCCTCTGCTCTTTTCACCAACAAAGTAAGCTACCATAGGTACGATAATTGATAAAGTTAATGCGATAAATAATGTGACTTTTAATAACATATTTTTGTCCTCCTAGTGTTTAATATTTTTTGAATAAGGTTTAAATTCCTTACCGGAACCTGAATAAAAACGGCCAAATAATTCATAGTATTCAAGACGCAATCCCTGAATTGCTACAACAAGGCCTTCCATACCACATACGAAAATGTTACCAAGAATTAAAACTAAGATATTTGGTGAACCTCCGTCTGTAGCTCCTGCTAATGTTAAAACTACTTCCATCATGGCACCGTGGCTGATTGCAAATGCACCGACACGAAGGAATGATAATGTATTTGAAAAATAGTTTAACAACATCTCAAAAAGTTCAAAGAATCCTTCAACAAAATACATTGCTGCTGATTCAGGAAATAACTTTTTGTTCTTTTGTACAAGATTTACTATAGGTGCCTTTAATGCAATTAGAATTAATGGAATGACGAACATTATTACAAGAACGATAGTTCCTGGAAGAGAATGTCCTGACATGTATAAAATAACTACAGCCATTAACGATGCATAAAATATAAGACCTGTAAGACCGTTAGGTCCTATAAGTAAATCTGCATATTTTTTATTTTTGAAAGCATTTACCATATTAATAATCATTGTTATGAGTATTAAGAATACACCAAATAATATGGCAGCTACAAAAACTGTGTTAAATGAACCAACTATAGGCAAATTCATTTTACTTGTTCTTGGATTAACCCATATTTGAGGAATTACACCCTCAAATCCAAATACACTTCCGTATAATAATCCAAATATGGCGGAAGTAAATCCTGCTGCTGATAAAATAGCGGCTAAAGGAATCTTCTTTAGCAGGTATACAATTAAGCCTATGGCAAATATGCATAATCCCTGTCCTAAATCACCAAACATTGCACCAAAAAGAAGTGAATAAGTTATTGCTACAAAAATAGTAGGATCAAATTCGCCGTATTTTGGTAAACCGTACATTTTAACGTACATTTCAAATGGTTTTGCAAATTTAGGATTTTTTAATTTTGTAGGTGGAACCTTTGATTCATCAGTTTTATTATCAATCATACAAACAACATTAGGATCATTTTCTGTCTCGGCCTGAAGTGAAAGAGCATCCTTTGTTGCCATCCATCCACAAAGAATATGGAAAACTATGTTAGAATCACGTGTACATGCTGCAAGTTTTCTTACATCAAAATTTCCATATGCAATTTCTATTCTGTTGCAGGCAGATAAAACATGAGATTTATTTACCTGAACTAAAGTTGAAATTCTACTTTCTACAGTTCTTATTTTTTCATCAATTTCTGAAATTGACTTTGCAATATTCATACATGCCTGAGCAGGAGTACCTGAATAATTATCAGGAATTTTAACCTGTTCAAAATGTAAAGCTTCAAATGATTCATCAACTTTTTTTATTGATATTTCAGGAGCAAAATAAACACCCCATATAAAATCATTGTCAACAAGACAATCAATAAAAACAGCGTCAAGATCAGGATTAATAAATGTTTGGAAACTGTCCCACATATCTCTAGGAACACGACCAAAACGGTATTTGATGTAATTCATTCCCAAAACCTGTTTTAAGTCGTACTCTAAATTTTTAAAAGGAGAAATACAATCATAATCTTCATTTAATTTATCTTTTCTTATATTGAGAGTATTAATTTCTTCTTTTAAATCTTTGATTTGGTCATCGATGTTATTTATTACATTAGTAGCTTCTTCAACACTCATATCGGTTAATGGAGAATTAGCAATGCTTTCATCCATTAATTCAAGTAAAGCGTGACTCTTATCTAAAATATCTTTGTATGGATTAGCTTCAACGTATGGAAGTAAATTTCCTGATGAGTTAAGTTCTACTAATGCATTTTCAAGTTGTATCTCGTATTTTGATAAATACGTATCAATAACTCTGTCGATATCTGATTTAGGTCCGGCAAGAGTTACAAAACTCATTTGTACAATCACTAGATACCACTCCCCTTTCCATTTATATATTGTAATGTCTTCTCCGGACTGTATTGATAACGAATACATTCAAGAGCAGTAATAATTTTAGCTGATTCAGAGTTTTTCATATGAAAATATCCGTTTATTGCAGCTAATGAATAAGGAGATTCTTTAAAATCTTTAAAAATTATTTCATCCATAATATGATTACACTGCTCTTCAAAAGGCATTTTGCTTGTGAAATCAAAGTGTTTTCCATATCTGGTTTTTGATATTAAAGAAATAGTATCCTCAATAGTTGGTGCTTCAACTATATTTTTTATTTCTGATTTTTTTAATTTATAATTTACAGGAATTAAAAAAGTATAAATTGAAGCTGATGAAACTGAATAGTAAGATTTGCATCTGTAAATCCATAACATATTCAGAAGATCAATACGTGAACCGTATGATTCGGTAATATATGCACATTCTTTTTTAGAATAGGAATCTTTTGCTTTCCATATAGAAGCAAAATAGAATAAATCCAATCCCATTTCATAGTCAAATAGTGCAGCGTTATCTAAAGTGCTGACCTTAAGAAGTGGTGCATAATAAATAGTACCCTTTAAACAATTTATAAATTCTTCCATAGTTGTAGTCTGGGAAAGCTTCTGAGTGTCAATCTTTGAATGCTTCTCAAAATCATTCTCGATTACAGAAATAGAAGTAGATTGTCTAGGATCAAGCATTGCCCTCATATATCTTTTAAGCGTCTGAATTTCATATCTCATAAAATAAAGATTGAGATATTTACGCTGCCTTTTCTGAGCAAAACAATAAATCTTAGAAAAATCAGAATATGTTGAAAAATTAAGTAACCATTCAATCTGTCCACGGTGAATTGTAGAAGGGTCAATATCTGCAAAAAGTTCTTCATAATAAGGAAGCTTTTGCAGATATGCAAATGCATCTGCCACAGTAGTAAAGTGAGCAAGTTCTTCGTATTGTTCGTTTGTTAGTAATTTACTATGCATGGCTTTGATTTTAGTTGTCAAAGCACTGTAAGCTAATAAATTTCCACCTGTCATAGAATCACTCCTTTACAATATGGTTAAATATGGACTCAATCCATAAATCTTTGTTAGCAGTGTACATAGAATCTAAAGTTTTTAATGAGGCTTCTGTTTCCTTCTTGAAGTCATCAATAGCGTGCTCATTTTCAACAAGTAAAGATTCTTTTAATTGGTTTACCTGCTTGTCGATGCTGCTGGAAAGTTGTTCATCGAATTCTTTAGTCTTTTGCTTAATCATGCTTGCGTAAGCTTCTTTTTCCTTACGGGTGCTCTCCATAATCTGAGAAGAAGCTTTGTCGATTTTAGTTAAATCCGATATGATTGAATTAATATCATTTACCATATGCAGCCTCCTTTGTTTAATTAGTATGTATAAAATTCTCATAAATAGACTACCACTTTTTAAATAAAATGCAACAAAAAGAAAAATTCTTAAGAAAAGAAAAATGTTTATTTATTTTATAAACATTTTATTATAAAATATTATAAGTTAAGTGAAAAAGTAAATTATAAAATTAAATTTTCGGAGGATAAAATGCGATTAAGAAATGTACCGGGTTCACGAGAAGCAATTGCAGAAAGTGAATATACAATTAATGAACCAGAATTAAATAAAGGAAAATGGAAAGAAATTTTTGGAAATGATAATCCTATAAGAATTGAAATAGGAATGGGAAAAGGTAAATTCATTACAACATTAGCGCAGCAGAATCCAGATATTAATTACATTGGAATAGAAAAGTTCTCAAGTGTTTTAATTCGTGCAATAGAAAAAATGGAAGAATTAGAACTTACAAATTTAAAATTTATAAGAATGGATGCTGAAAAAATCGAAGACACATTTAATAAGGAAGAAATTGATAAAATTTACTTAAATTTTTCCGATCCATGGCCAAAAGACAGACATGCAAAAAGAAGACTTACATCAAAAGAATTTTTCAAAAGATATGACAATATATTAAAAAAAGATGGAGTAGTTGAATTTAAGACAGATAATAATGATTTGTTTGATTTTTCATTGGAACAGATTCCTGAAGCAGGATGGAATATAGTGGAATATACAAGAGATTTACACAACAATGAAAAAATGAATGAAGGAAATATTATGACCGAGTATGAAGAAAGATTTTCAAAAATGGGTAATAATATTAATAAATTAATTGCAAACAGATAATAAAAATAAAAAGCTAAGCGTCAATAATGTATTTAATAAAATTAGATTATGTATAAATACATTATAAAATGCTTAGCTTTTTAAATTAGTTTGCTAAAGATTTAATATTTAAAAAGTTATTAAGTGCTTATTTTTTTACCTTCATAAAGTCCGAAATAATTTTTAAATAATCAGTAAAACTCTTTGAATTAGATTCATGCTTTATTTTAGGAAGATTAACATTTTGCTTTTCTAAGTTGTGCTCAACAATATCGTCAAGAATGCTTGAAATAACAGCAACACAAGGAACGCCTAAAAACATTCCGACAATTCCACCAATCCATCCTCCGACTGTAATTGCAAAAATAATCCAAATAGGGCGAAGACCAGTTTTGTCACCTAAAATCTTTGGACCAAGAATATTTCCGTCAAACTGTTGTAAAATTATAACAAAAATTAAGAAAGCGAGTCCCTGCTTAGGTGACACTGATAAGGATATCACTAAAATGCTAGGTATAGCACCAATAAATGGACCAAAATATGGAATCATATTTGTAAGACCGACAAATATACTAACAATAACTGCATATGATGAACCAATATTAAACAACTTCATACCTAAAAGGCATATTATACCAATGATTAATGAATCAATAGTTTTACCAATAATAAATCCACTGAAAATGTCATTTGCATGCTTAAAAGTGCTCCATACATAGATTGCACGTTCTTTTCTAAAAATTGAATAAACAATACGTTTAAAGCTTCTTGAAAGAATATCCTTATCAAGTAACATATAAATAGAAACAATAATTGCAACAATAAAATTTAATACCCATCTAACAATTGAAATGGAAGCATTGGCAATTGAAGGAGCTAAATTGGCAGCCCATGATTTAAATGTTTCTAAGTAGCTAGGCATGGCATCCTGAATTGCAGCCTGAACATATTCGACAGTTGAGTTAGGATATTTCGAACTTATTTCTTCTATATAATTAATAAAATTCTGATATATTGTAGAAATATTTCCAGCAATATCAGAAATACTTTGTATAAATGAAGGTATAATAAAGAATAGTGCTAAAATCAACATACCAAAAACAATAACGTATGAGGATATTAAAGCAACCATTTTACGTACCTTAACATTAGATATATGAATTGTGTTTGTAAAAAAACGATTCTCCAACTTTGATGAAAGGTTACCCATTATGTATGCAATAAAGAAACCAAGTAAAAATGGAGAGAGGCTGGATAAAAGACCCAAAAGAAGACTTTTAGTTTCTGACCAGTTCCAAATACATCTTATAAAAAATACTGCTACAACTGTAGTAATAAGAGCATAGATGCATAGGGTAAATAATTTTTTGTCGGGTTGAAATTTATTTTGATTCATAGGAAAACCTCCATATATTTAAACTGAAAATAACAATTAATTGAAGTATAACAGTAACAAATAATCAATACAAGAAGATAATAATAAAAAAATAAAAAAAAGGGGTTGATTTTTGTATAATCATGAATTATAATATCATCGTTGTCAAAAATACTAAGCGCGATTAGCTCAGTTGGAAGAGCACCTGACTCTTAATCAGGGTGTCCAGGGTTCGAGCCCCTGATCGCGCATTTGCGGGTACCGTTTCTGTAGTGCAACTACGGGGATGGTGCTTTTTTTGTGCGTAAGCAATGAGTCCACATACACCAAAAAAGGAACAGGTTCTAGAGAAAGCTTGCTTTCAGAAAGAACCTGTTCCTTTTTTGGTGATGCGGCGAATGCCGCATCAGTGAGATGTAGCGAAGCGGAATGGAACTGTATGTGGACTCATTGCGATTAAGAAGAGGCGAATGCCGCATCAGTGAGATGTAGCGAAGCGGAATGGAACTGTATGTGGACTCATTGCGATTAAGAAGAGACGAATGCCGCATCAGTGAGATGTAGCGAAGCGGAATCGAACTGTATGTGGACTCATTGCGTTAGAAAAGAAGCGAATGCCGCATCAGATTCTCCTATACTTAGCAAGAATACCCAGCAATTTATTGATAGCAATCGGTTTAGACATATAATCATTCATTCTGACATCAATACTTCCATTCATTAGATTAACTAATTCCTTACCAATAGAAAGTCCTAATCCGTATCCGTATTTAATAAATCAGCGTAATACACAGAAGTATAGTCTCTGCAAAGAACTTCTAAAAATTGACGTTCCTGTTCTAGAGCAGAGATACTTTAATTTAAGGTAGTGTGTAAGATTTTTTTTGTCATAAGGGTAAAAATCACTTTCTAAAACACTATTTTTATACGTTTCATAAATTTATATGTATATTAAAATATATAATATTTAAATAAATTTATATGATAATACTGCAAAAATGGCATGTCAATTAAGTTATGGGAGGGTTTAAATAAAAAAATAACTTCAAAATGTACAATTGAAGTTGAATTTGTTATAATAAAAAATTGAGTAAAATAATTGGAGGATAAAAATATGGATATGAACATTGTTTGTTTGGATTTAGAGGGAGTTTTAGTTCCTGAAATATGGATTGCATTTGCAGAGGAGACAGGAATTCCTGAACTTAAGAGAACAACAAGAGATGAGCCTGATTACGATAAGCTTATGAAATATAGAATTAACATTCTTAAAGAACATGGATTAGGTCTTAAAGAAATACAGGATACAATTGCAAAGATTGATCCTATGCCAGGTGCTAAGGAATTTTTAGATGAACTTAGAGCAATGACTCAGGTAATTATTATAAGTGATACATTTACACAGTTTGCAGGTCCATTAATGAAAAAATTAGGATATCCTACAATTTTCTGTAATTCATTAGAAGTTGCTGAAGATGGTGAAATCACAGGATTTAAGATGAGAATTGAAAATTCAAAACTTACAACAGTTAAAGCGTTACAGTCAATTGGATATCAGACAATTGCCAGCGGTGATAGTCACAACGACCTTGGAATGATTAAAGCAAGTAAAGCGGGATTTTTATTTAGAAGTACAGAAGAAATAAAGAAAGAATATCCTGAACTTCCTGCATTTGAAACATATGATGAATTAATGGATGCAATTAAGAAGGCATTATAAATAGTGTATAAACATATAAAGCCCTACCAACGGTAGGGCTTTATATGTTTAGTAAATTTCTTTACATAAATTGGGAGCACGAGTATAATATATACGTGGGAGTAAATTAAAATAATTATGAAAAATTAATGTATTGGAGAAAAATATGAAAATAAACAAATGTAATAAAATAATGTCGGCAATTGTATATATGTATTTGACATTGCCAATATTTATTTTTGTAGTAGGTTGGCTTAAGTGGTATTGGGCATTTCTTTTTGGAATATCTATTTTAATATCAACTATTATTTCTATAAACAGCGATAATATAGAATATGAAAAAATCTTTTTAAAACAAAATATTTCAAAAATAGTTATAGCGATTATACTTATTGCTTTATGGGTTACACTTTCAGGAATTGGTGGTGTAATGTTTCAAAATTCAGATCATGGAGCAAGGACGGCAATGTATAAGGCACTTGTTGATTATGATTGGCCGGTTATTTCAAATAAAGGAAATTATGGACTAATATATTATATAGGATATTGGTTACCATCAGCTGTGATTGGAAAGTTATTTGGATTTGAAATTGGATATAAATTTCAAATGGTATGGGCAGCTATAGGTATATTTATTGTATATTTGTTGATTTGTGTTTTAAGAAAGAAAGTTTCAATTTGGCCATTAATTATAGTAATTTTATTTAGTGGTCTTGATATTGTAGGCTCATGGCCACAAGGAGTGATTTTTAAATTTACTAAACATCTAGAATATTGGAGTGCTTTTTTTCAGTATTCATCAAATACAACACAATTATTTTGGGTGTTTAATCAGGCAATACCGGCATGGGTAGCAACAACACTAATTGTAGTAGGAAAAAATAGAAAGAATATATTATTTATTTTAGGTTCTATTATGCTTGCTTCAACATTTCCGTTTGTGGGATTAATTCCGTTTTCGTTATATTTTCTGTTTAGAAAATTAAAAATACAAAATTTTAAAGAGATATTTTCTTTACAAAATATTGTAGGTGTATGTGTGTGTGGAGGAATAACATTTTTATATCTAATAGGAAATATTTCAGCTGGAAAGGTTAATACTTTTGAAAATGATATAGATACGAGTATTAGAATGATAATGTATGTACTGTTTTGTATTATAGAGTTTGGCTTTTATATGATGATTTTATGGAGAAATAATAAGAAAAATAAATTTTATTATTTACTTTTAATTGTATTAGTAGCATGCCCATTAATAAGAGTTGGAGATGCTCAAGATTTTTGTATGAGAGTTTCCATTCCCGCATTATTTATTTTAATGATTTTATGTATAGAAGAATTACCAAAATTATATAAGGAAAAAAATAAAACTTTGTTTGTGTGTCTTGTAATATGTCTAAGTTTAGGAGCATGTACACCAATGCATGAGATAAATAGAACAATTGTACAAACTGTAAAAGCAGTTAGTAAAGGTGAATCACCGACAGAACGAATATGGTCAATTGAAGAAGAAATTTTAAAAGGAAATAATTTTTCAGGACCTGTAAATGAGAGTTTATTTTATAAGTATTTAGCAAAATAGAAGGGGGAGACAGATGAAAGTAGTTATTCTAGCAGGCGGATTAGGGACACGTATTAGTGAGGAGAGTCATTTAAGACCAAAACCAATGATTGAAATTGGTGGTAAGCCAATTTTGTGGCACATTATGAAGGAATATTCACATTATGGTTTTAATGAATTTATCATTTGTGCAGGTTATAAACAACATATAATAAAAGAGTATTTCGCAAATTATTATTTACATAATAGCGATATTACTTTTGATTTTACATCTGAAAATAGTATGACAGTGCACAACAACGTAGCGGAACCATGGAAAGTAACAATAGTAGATACCGGACTTAAGACAATGACAGGCGGAAGGATAAAAAGAATACAAAAATATATCGGAAACGAGCCATTTATGCTTACTTATGGTGATGGAGTGTCTGATATTAACTTAAAAGAACTTCTTAAGTTTCATGAAAGTCATGGGAAAATTGCAACAATTACAACAATTAAATTGAGTCAACGATTCGGAGTACTTAATATTGAGGATGACGGAAAGGTAAATATGTTTCGTGAGAAGGCAGATGAAGATGGCGAGAGAATTAATGTTGGATATATGGTTTTAAACCCACAAATTTTTGATTATTTGGAGAATGATAATACAGTTTTTGAAAATAAACCTTTAGAAAATCTGACTAAAGATGAGCAGTTAATGGCATATTTTCACGATGGTTTTTGGCAATGTATGGATACAAAAAGAGAAAAGGATTTATTAGAAAAAATGTGGTCTGAGAATCAGGCACCATGGAAAACATGGGAGGACTAATAAATGATTAATAAACAATTTTTTGGAAAAAAGAAGGTATTAATTACAGGAAATACCGGTTTTAAAGGCACCTGGATGAGTTACGCACTTTTAGATGCAGGGGCTGAAGTTGTGGGATACTCACTTGAACCTCCAACCAAAATAAATTTATATGAACTTTCTGGTATTGGTAAGTATGTGAAAACAATTAAGGGCGATGTAAGGGATTGTGATAAATTAAAAGAAATAATGAAACAGGAAAAACCAGACATTGTTATACATATGGCAGCACAGCCGATAGTAAAGGAAGGATATAAAAATCCGGTTGGAACATATGAAACAAATGTAATGGGGACAGTTAATGTGTTAGAGAGCATTCGTTTTACGGATTCGGTTAAGTCTTTTTTAAATGTTACAACAGACAAAGTTTATGAAAATAAAGAGTGGGAATGGGGATATAGAGAAAATGAAAATTTGAATGGGTATGACCCATATTCAAACTCAAAATCCTGTTCTGAACTGATAACAAGTTGTTATAAAAAATCTTTTTTTGAAGACGGACAAGTTGCAATTTCTACAGCACGTGCCGGAAATGTTATTGGTGGTGGTGATTTTGCAGAAAATAGAATTATACCTGATTGCGTAAGAGCAGTTGAAAATAAAACAGATATAATAGTTAGGAATCCGTATTCAATAAGACCTTATCAACATGTATTAGAATCGGTAATGACATATTTAATGATAGCAGAACGTCAGTTTAATGACGCAAATGTACAAGGCAGTTATAATGTAGGACCAAATGATATAGATTGTATTACTACAGGTGAGCTTGTAGAACAGTTTTGTAATAAATGGGGAAATAATTTAAAATGGATAAATCGTTACGATGGAGGACCCCACGAAGCGCAGTTTTTAAAGTTAGATTGCTCTAAGTTAAAGAAAACGTTTGGATGGAAACCAAGATGGAATGTGTCAGAAGCTTTAGATAAAACAGTTGAATGGAGTAAGGAATATATAAAAGGCGGAAATATATCAAAGATTATGCTTGAGCAAATAAATTCATATGAAGAAGGTAAGGGCAGTAATGAACAATAGTAAAATACAATTATTAGATTGTACTCTTAGAGATGGAGCATATATAGTAAATTCTAAATTTGGAACAGCTACAGTAAAAGGGATAATCGAGAATTTAGATAATGCATTAGTAGACATAATTGAGTGTGGATGGTTAAAAAATGATGAACATGAATTGGGAACATCTTTTTTTCATAAACCTTATGATTTGGAAAAATACATTACTAAAAAGAATAATAATATAACGTATGTTTTAATGATTGACTGGGACAGGTATGACTTAGAATATTTGCCTTATTGTGATGGTAATTCAATAGACGCAATACGAGTTGTATTCCCATATGAACATTTTTGTGAGGGTATAGAAGTTGGAAAAAAAATAATAAAAAAAGGGTATAAAGTTTTTTATCAGGCTGCAAATACATTGTCATATCCGGACAGTGATTTAGAAAATCTTGCAAAAATGGTAAATGAAAGTGGAGCGGAAGGATTATCAATTGTTGATACATTTGGAGCAATGTATTTTGATGATTTAATTAGAATTTCTCAGATTTTAAATAGTAAATTAAGCAAAAATATTAAATTAGGATTTCATTCACATAACAATCAACAACTTTCATTTGCACTTTCAATTGTATTTATGGAACTAATGCAAAGTAATGAAAGGGATTGCATAGTTGATTCGAGTTTATGTGGTATAGGCCGAGGAGCAGGAAATACTACAACAGAGTTATTGGCTAATTATATAAATAAAAAATATGAAGGAAAGTATGATATGGGAATAATATTGGATACAATAGAAGACTATATCAAAGACTTTAAAGAAAAATATGAATGGGGATATTCAACATCATATTTTATTTCGGGAACGTTTTGTACACATGTAAATAATATATCTTATTTAAAAGATAAACATAACATAAAACCTAAAGACATGTATAAAGTTTTAGCAAGTATGAATGCATCTGACAGAGTAAAATATGACTATGGAATTTTGGAAAATAAATATCAGGAATATATAAAAGAAAAAGATAAAAGGTAAAAAAATGATAAAAGTTTCAGATTATATAATAAAAAAATTAGAACAACTAGAGATAAATCATGTGTTTATGCTTCCGGGAGGGGGAGCTATGCATTTAAATGATTCATTGGGAAAATCGAAAAAATTAGATTATGTAGTGTGTTTACATGAACAAGCAAATGCTATTGCAGCAGAAGCTTATGCTAGAGTAAATAATAAAATAGGTGTTGTTATGGTTACTACAGGGCCAGGTGGCACAAACGCTTTAACAGGAATAGCAGCAGCGTATGTTGAGTCAACACCAGTGTTGGTTTTATCCGGACAGGTTAAGAGATTGGATCAGGTAAGAAATCAGGGAATTAGACAGCAAGGAATGCAGGAAATAGACATTGTATCTATGGCTAAGCCTGTTACAAAGTATGCAGTAATGGTTACAGATCCGTTAAGCATAAGATATCATTTGGAGAAAGCAATATATGAGGCTACACATGGAAGAAAAGGGCCGGTATGGATTGATGTGCCATTAGATGTTCAGGCATATATGGTAGATGAAAATGAATTATACGGATTTAATCCGGATGAAATCGAAAATCAACTATCAGATATTGAATTAGAAAAAAAAGTTTTAGATGTAATTGACAAATTTAATAATTCGGAAAGACCAGTATTGCTGGCAGGAAATGGAATTCGTCTTTCAAATGCACAAAAGGAATTTGATGAATTAGTAGAGGTTTTGCAGATTCCAGTTTTAACTACATGGAATGGAATAGATTTAATTGAAGATAATAACCCATTATTTTTTGGAAGACCAGGAGGGATGGGGCAAAGATACGCTAATTTTATCCAACAAAATTCAGATTTTTTTATGTCGATAGGTGCAAGAATGAATTTGCTACAAACAGGATATAATTTTGATGGATTTGCAAGAGAAGCTGTTAAAATAATGATAGATATAGATAAAAATGAATTGCATAAAATAAATGTGAGACCAGATATTCCAATTTGTGCAGATGCAAAGAAATTTATACAATTAATATTAAAAAATAAAAATAAAATACATAAAAAAAATATTTCAGATTGGTTGGAATATTCAAATAGAATGAAAGAAAAATATCCGATTGTTTTAAAAAAATATTGGAATCAAAAGGAGAATGTAAATACATATGCACTTTTAGATACAATAACTGAACAAATGACAAAAGATGATGTATATGTATCAGGAAGTTCAGGGACTTGCCTGGATGTGTCTATGCAGACTTTTCGTGTGAAAAAAGGACAACGAGTATTTAGTACAAAAGGATTAGCATCTATGGGATTTGGATTACCTGCTACCATAGGAGCATGTCTTGCATCAGGAAAGAAAAGAACGGTATGCGTAAATGGTGATGGAGGTTTTATGATGAATATTCAAGAATTAGAAACATTACATCGATTACAACTACCTATAAAAATATTTGTGCTTAGCAATTCGGGATATGCACAAATACATACAACGCAAACAAATGTTTTTGGAGGACATTTCGTGGCTTGTGATGAAGATTCTCATTTGTCAATACCAAATATTTCAAACGTAGCAAAGGGATTTGGGTTGAATACAGTTCAAATATATAATAATTCAGAACTAAAAACAAAAGTGAAACAGGTTTTAGAAATGAATGGTCCGGTAATCTGTGAGGTATTTGTGCCAATAGATTTGTCAGCACAACCAAAACAAGTGTCATACAAGAGAAAAGATGGACAGATGGAGTCTCTACCTTTAGAGTTTATGAACCCACAATTAAGTGATGATGAAATGATAGAAAATATGATTGTTACAATGTATGAGAGAGGATAGAAAACATGTTTGAAAATAAAACAGAAAAGGAAGCACGAAAACAAATTTTAGATAGTGTTAAAGAATATTGTGATACATTTCATAATCATAAAAATGATAGAAACGATTATATTCCATATGCATCAAGAGTATATGATTATCATGAAATGTGTAACCTAGTTGATTCAGCACTAGAATTTTGGCTTACAGCAGGAAAGTATACAGATGTATTTGAGAAGAATTTTGCCAAATATTTAAATGTTAAATATTGTTCATTAGTTAATTCCGGTTCATCGGCAAATTTAATTGCATTTATGGCACTGACATCTCCATTGTTAGGTGATAGAAAAATAAATCGTGGTGATGAAGTTATTACAGTAGCTGCAGGTTTCCCAACAACAATTGCGGCGATTATACAGTATGGTGCGGTTCCGGTATTTGTTGATATGAATATTCCACAGTACAATATAGAAATATCATATTTAGAAGAAGCAGTTTCAGAAAAAACAAAAGCTGTAATGCTTGCGCACACACTAGGAAATCCTTTTGATTTAAAGGCCGTTAAGGAATTTTGTCAAAAACATAATTTATGGCTTATTGAAGATAATTGTGATGCACTTGGGTCTACATATGAAATTGATGGAGAAGTTAAATTTACAGGAACTATAGGCGATATTGGAACATCAAGTTTTTATCCTCCACATCATATGACAATGGGTGAAGGTGGAGCGGTTTACACAAATAATTCTTTGTTAAATAAAATTGTAAAATCCCTTCGAGATTGGGGAAGAGATTGTTCTTGTGCACCAGGACAGGATAATATGTGTGGTCACAGATTTGATAAACAATATGGAGAATTACCAATAGGATATGATCATAAATATGTATATTCACACTTTGGATATAATTTAAAGGCAACAGATATGCAGGCAGCAATAGGATGTGCTCAACTCGAAAAGATGCCTGAGTTCACAGCTAGAAGAAAGTATAACTTTAATTATATAAGAAAAGGCTTGGAAGGTGTGCAGGATAAATTTATTTTACCTGAAAAATGTCCTAATTCAGATCCAAGTTGGTTCGGTTTTCTGATAACATGTAAAGATGGCGTTGATAAAAATAAAGTTGTGCAATTTCTTGAAAATAATGGAGTTCAGACAAGAATGCTATTTGGTGGAAATATGACAAAACAACCATGCTTTACGGAAATGAAGAAAGAAAATAAAGGGTATAGAATTATAGGTGAATTAAAAGAAACTGACAGAATAATGAACAATACCTTTTGGATTGGTGTATATCCGGGAATGACTGATGAAAAATTAGATTATATGATAGAAAAATTGAAAGAATCAGTTAAAGAGTAAATGGGGAAGAAACTAATGAATAGAGCAATTATTACGGGGGCTACAGGAACTATAGGAATTGCATTAATAGAAAAACTAGTTGAAGAAGGTATGGATGTACTTGTATTATGCCATAAAAATTCACAGAGAATAGAAAGCATTCCTAAAAGTCCATTAGTTCATGTGAATGAATGCGACATGTCTGATTATGGCAATTTTAATCTAAAAAATGAAGAGAAGTTTGACGTATTTTATCATCTTGCATGGAGTAATACAACTGGTGAAGGCAGAAATAATATGGAGGCCCAAATTCAAAATATTGAGTATGCGCTAGATGCCGTAAATTTAGCGTATAGAATGGGATGCAAAGTATTTGTAGGTGCCGGTTCACAGGCTGAATATGGAAGAACGGATGAAAAATTAAACGGAGAAACACCGACGTTTCCTGAAAATGGATACGGAATGGCGAAATTATGTGCAGGACAAATGTCACGCATAGAGTGTAGCAGGAGAAAAATAAAACATATTTGGACAAGAATACTGAGTGTATATGGCCCATATGACGGAAAAAATTCTATGATATCTTCATTGATATCAAGTTTATTAGAGAATAAAAGCCCGGCATTAACTAAAGGAGAACAAAGGTGGGATTATCTTTATTGTAAAGATGCTGCAAATGCATTGTATTTACTAGGGGAAAAAGGCATAGATGGAAAAATATATTGCATAGGAAGTGGAGAAGCCAAGCCTTTAAAAGAATATATTCTAGAGATAGGAAAAGTAATTAATCCTCAAGTGGAATTAGGATTTGGAAAAATAGAATATAGTAATAATCAGGTTATGAATTTATGTGCAGATATTTCTGAATTAACGGAAGACACAGGATTTGAACCAAAAGTTAAATTCTCTGATGGAATAAAAGAAACTATAAATTGGATAAAAGGGGAAAAGAGAAATGCCGAAGATTAGTGTAATGATTCCTTGTTATAACGAAGAGGAAAATGTAAGAGAAATTGCAGATGCTGTAATAAGTGAAATAGAGGGAAAACTCCCTAAGTATGAATATGAGTTATTATTTATAGATAACGATTCTCAGGATAGAACTAGAGAATATTTAAGAAAAATGTGTAATGACAATAAAAATATTAAGGCTATTTTTAATGCAAAGAATTTTGGCCAATTTAATTCTCCTTATTATGGGTTATGCCAAACAACAGGCGATTGTACAATTGCGATGTGTTGCGATTTTCAAGATCCTGTTGAAATGATACCAAAACTTGTAAAAGAGTGGGAAAATGGATATAAAATAGTATGTGCAATAAAAACTTCAAGCAAAGAAAATAAATTTATAAGATTTTTGAGAACGAGTTATTATAAACTTATAAAAAAATTATCCGATGTGGATCAAATTGAACATTTTACCGGATTTGGATTGTATGACAAAAAGTTTATTGAAGTTTTAAGAAATTTAGACGATTCAACTCCTTTTCTTAGGGGAATAGTTGCAGAATTAGGATATAAAAGAAAAGATATTGAGTATGAACAGCAGGAGAGAAAGGCAGGAAAAACTCATAACAATTTTTATACGTTATATGATGCAGCTATGCTAAGCTTTACTTCATATACGAAAGCGGGATTGCGTGCAGCTACAATTATAGGGTTTCTTATGTCAGCAATTAGTATGGTAATTGCAGTAGTATATTTGATAATGAAGCTTATATATTGGGATAGATTTGTTGCAGGAATGACTCCGGTTTTGTTATGTGTATGCGTTTTGGGATCAGTACAGTTATTTTTTATAGGATTTCTTGGAGAATATGTACTTAGTATAAATAAGAGAATGATGAAAAGACCTTTAGTAATCGAAGAGGAGCGCATTAATTTTGAAAATACGGATGAATGTAAATAAAGATTTGAAGGAAAAGAAAATATATTCAACACTTATTCAATTTATAAAATTTGGAATAGTGGGTATTAGTAATACCTTAATATCATATTGTACATATGCTGTGTTGGTTTGGCTTGGAGTTAATTTCTTGCTGAGTAATTTGATAGGATTTGTTGTAAGTGTATTGAATTCGTTTTATTGGAACAGCAGATATGTGTTTGATTTGAATAATGCCGATACTAAGCAAAAATTAAAAGCTTTAATTAAAACGTTTATTTCATATGCGGGAACAGGTTTAGTGTTAAGTAGTGCAATGTTAATTTTGTGGATTGATATAGTACAACTATCTAAGTATATTGCACCAATTATAAATTTGATAATTACGGTTCCTGTTAATTTTGTCGTAAACAAAGTTTGGGCTTTTAAAAAATAATAACTAAAATAAATCCCATCGTATTTAATGCTGATGGGATTTATTTTGCTTTAATATGATAACATAATATTTATTTCAAAGTTTTATAATAAATTGAAATTCCTGAGTCCTGATACAAAAATGAAATTAATACATCTTTAGTTCTCCACCAGGATTCTTTGTATCCATTTGAATATTCTCTGCTGTAAGTAGCAGGACCAAATTGGGAAGAAGCATCAGCGATAATTGAATCATAAGCTGAAGCATCTAACTTTCCATATTGCCAGCGAACTTCTATAAGTTTGTTATCTTTAAATACATAAACTAAAGATGCGGAAGCGTCGGAAACATTAGCTACAGTTCCGAATGCTGTAGGGTCATTTTTACCATTAAATGAATATGTAAGATAAGTATATCCATCAACTGATGATGAATCATCTGGATTATCTAAAGTATCATCGGACTTACTCTCTAATGCTTTGATTTCATCCATGGATGATGCAAAACTAATGTTTCTAAAATTAATTTCTGAATCCGCAATTTCTGTCTGGTCACCGCTTTCATTCTGAACAACAACAGGTGGAACAGTAGTGCCGGAGTAACTTGAACTTGCAGCGATTGTTCCTGAAGTTGATGATGACTCGTTTTTATTTCGGGAACATTGAACAACAAAGAAAATTAAAACTATAGCTAAAAGTGCAATAGTAATAATTTCAGCAATATGCTTGTTAGAAGAAGTGTTATTGTTAGAATTGTTTGTTGAAATATTGTCAGATGAAACATCTGAATATTTATTATCGTTGTTATTATTATCGGACATAAAACCCTCCTTAAGTAAAAAAATCTATTTTAATAATAGTAAATAAATTAAAAAATCACAATAGAAAATTAATATCTCATATGATTATTTACAAAAATATACATAAAATCGCTTAATAAAAGAAAAATATTAATAAATATCAATAAAAACATTGAAAATATACTTTATATATTTTAGAAATTTGATATAATTTAACACGTAGTACCTAATACTTGATTTTACGAAGAATCGTAAAATAGAACCACTCCTAGGGTTCATAAGTATACTAACATATTTTTCAGTCCGGAACGGTTAAGGCAAGGGGGCCCTAACCGTTCTTTACGTTTATAAGAAAAAAGATATAATAGTACAAAATTATAATTAAGAGGTGGTGGACAAAATGAAGGGATGGCTTGTAGTTAACGGATATTTAAATAGTGATAAATTTAATGAAATATACCAATGGCTTGTAATTGCAGCAAAAAAACAGAATTGTGAATTGAAAATAATGACTAATGACAGGTTGCTATCAATTCTTGGAATAGAAAGTGGGAAAGTAGATTGGAATAACAAGCCGGATTTTGTAATATTTTGGGATAAGGATTACAAATTAGCAAGATTATTGGAAAAAACAGGATTAAAAGTATTCAATAATGCAAGGGCAATTGAGGTTTGCGACGATAAAGCATTAACATTTATTGCTTTAAAAAATGAAGAGATAAAGATGCCAAAAACATTCATGTCACCAATGACATTTGAAAAAGAACATTCAGATTATGCATTTTTAATGCAGGTTGAAGGAAGCCTAGGATTTCCGTTCATAATAAAAGCAAATAAAGGCTCGTTTGGAGCACAGGTGTATAAAGTTAACAATCATCAGGAAGCCATAGATACAATAAAAAAAATAGATGGAAATGAATTCATAATGCAGGAATTTGTAAAAAGTTCAGTAGGTAAGGATTTGAGATTAAATGTAGTTGGAAATAAAGTAGTCGCGACAATGAAGCGTTTAAACGAGGATGATTTTAGAGCGAATATAACCAATGGTGGAAAAATGGAACAGTATAATCCAACACAAAAACAACAGGATATGGCATTAAACGTGTGCAGGGCACTGGGATTAGATTTTGCAGGAGTTGATTTGATGTTTGGAGAAAATGATGAACCGATTTTTTGCGAAGTGAATTCCAATGCACACTTTAAGAATATATGTGATTGCACAGGCATAAATGTTGCTGATACAATTATTGAATATGTTATAGATAAGTGCAAATTATAATACAAAGTCTGGTTTGGAGTTGTTAATTATGACAGGTTACATGATTTATGAAAAAAACGATGCACAGAAAAATAAAATGTATGTTGAAATGCATAAAGAAGCCTTTGCAGATTTTGGTGTAGATATAAAACTAGTACTGACAGATAAAATTTATAAAGAACATAAAATGGAGTTAGGAAAACCTGATTTTGTAATAAACAGAAGCAGGGATTATATAATTTCAAAAGAGTATGAAAAAATCGGAATCAGGGTATTCAATTCGTCTGAAGTAACAAGAATTGCAAACAATAAAGGCTTAACATATAAATTCCTAAAGGGAAAAGTACCATTTATGCCAACGGAATATGAAAAACTAATGTTAATAAGTGGTGTAAATGTTAATAACAATTTGATTTCATATCCTTATGTGTTAAAAAGTTGTAGTGGTCATGGTGGAAGTCAGGTATTTATGATTAATTCAAATGACGATGAAGAGATTGCAATTAAAAAAATTGAAAATGATAAATTTGTAAAACAACAATGCTGTACAGATTTAGGAAAAGATGTAAGAGTATATATAATAGGGAATAAAGTGGTGGCAGCAGTTTTAAGAACCTCAGAAAAAAGCTTTAAAAGTAATTATAGCCTGGGCGGAAATGTTTCTTTATATGATTTAAATGAGACTGAAAGAAAATATGTAGACACAATTACACAAATGTTACCAATGGATTTTGCTGCAATAGATTTTATATTTAACAATGGGCAGGCTGCATTTAATGAAATAGAAGATGCAGCCGGCGCCAGAATGTTATATAGCATATCTGATATAGATATCGTAAAAATGCAGGTTGAATATATGATGAAAGAATTAAAGAAGTCATGCATTGCCAAAAATTAATATGGCAAATCAGCTTTTCCTTTCATAAATTTAATAACTTTTTTCTTTTGTGCCTTATTAGTTATAATGTCAGGCTGCCAGTTATTTGTGTCGCCTGTGTATACATAACAGGGAATAATTTTACCGGACTGATTAGATAAAACTCCATCGGTTATTGTAAGCTTATGTGTGTAAATAATTGTCCTGTTTTCAGGATGTCTGTTACCACCGAAAATAAAATTACCAAGAGAGTAAATAATTGTAACTCCTTTATATTTTTCCATTGGCTGCAACACGTGAGGATGGTCGCCCATTATCAAATCAGCTCCGGCATTGATTAAATCGTGGCAGGCCTGTTTTTTCCATGATTCAGGTACATGTATAGCTTCTTCTCCTCCGTGAAAATATATAATCTGGTAATCAGAATTTTCTGATGCTTCTGTAAGCAGTTCTTTAATTGAATCTACAGCGTAAGAGTTGTACATAGATACACAAAGAATTGCAATATTAAATCCATTTTTTGAAAAATAAATATTAGAGCCTTCTTCGCCCCATTTTACATTGGCTGCATAAAGTGCGGCCTTAGTATCAGAATGTCCCTGCTCGCCATAGTCATTAATGTGATTATTTGAAATCGAAACACCGTCAATTCCGCCGGCAGAAAGAATTGCGGCATTTTTTGCAGCAGATTTAAACCAAAAAGCTCTCATTCCGGGGTCAGCATATTGTCCCTTATCACGTACTTTTAAATTCTTGCTATCTGAATAAACATTTTCGCAATCAGCCATTGTAAAATCGTCATTAAGGAAAATGTTACTGACTTTAGAAAGAAAATATTTAGGCTTCTTTTCATCAGCAACGTCATTAAAACAATTTGCATAATATGTATTTTCATCTGTTGCGCAAAGACAATCTCCAATAAAACTTAAATCAATTGTAAAAGTATTGGTTGTTGTTGGCTCTTCAGTAGTAGATTCGGCTAAATTATTAGAAGGTTCATTGGAAACATCAGTGCTATAAGCAGGTTCTGTATGCTTAGGTTCCAGTAATTTTACAGTGCCAGATATTACTGCAACAATAATTAATATTGAAAGTGCACAACCTAAAATAAATTGCTTTTTATTCATAAATCCTCCGTATTTATAGTGTAAAATAAAATATAACATATTAAAATCTTTTGATTTTGAACAAATGAAAACGATAGTATTATATTTTATTTTAAATTTTATGTTTACACGTTAAATATAAACGAATACATATTATTTTACAACTTAACATTTCCTTAAGAAATATTCGTTTTAATGACAAAAGATAGCCTGTGTGCTATAATCACGAATGATAAAAATCATTTCAAACGGAGGGATAACGAAATGGAAAAAGAAGTTAAAGTATCGGTAATTGTGCCGGTGTATAATTCAGAAGCCTTTATTAGACAGACTGCAGAATATATTTTAGGACAATCTCTTAAAGATATAGAAATAATATTTGTAGATGATGGTTCTACTGACAAAACAAGAGAGATTCTTGAAGAGATAAGTAAGACAGATGATAGAGTTAAAGTATTGCATCAGCAAAACAGTTTTGCAGGTGCTGCAAGAAATTACGGATTCAGAGAATCATCAGGAAAATATTTAGTATTTTGGGATGCAGATGATATTTTTCTTCCGGAAGCGTTGGAAAAAATGTATGACAAAATAGTAGAAGACGATGCGGATATATGTATTTGCCCGGCTGATTACTATGATAATGAAACCAGCAAGATTTTGAAGAATAATGTATACATTAAATATGATATGATTCCTGAAAAAACTCCATTTTTAAAGAAGGATGTTGAAGATGTATTATTTAATTTTTCAACAAATGTTCCTTGGAATAAAATGTATAAAAGGGAATTAATTATTGATAATAATCTTGAATTTCAGCAGATACAAAGGGCAAATGACAATTATTTTGTAATGACAGCATTTTTTTATGCAAACACATTTACCTATATTAATGAAAGTGTAATTCAGTATAGAATTAATTTATCAACAAGCCTTATTGGTGGAAATTCTAAGACCCCATTATGTGTATATGAGGCTTATAAAAAAACTTATGATAGAATTAAAGATGAAGCAGGATTTGATAAAGTAAGACAGAGTTTTCTTAACAAGGCAATGCGTGCATGCTTTTATTTTTTAAGTGTTCAGACTAAATTTGAATCATATGAAGTACTTTACAATAAGTATAAAAATGAAGTGTTTAAGGAATGGAATTATCCTGAAGATAAAGAGTTTTATTATAATGAAAAAGATTATAACAGATATCAGAGAATGAAGGAAAGTACAGCAATAGAATTTATGGTGTGCGAGTATCAGGGGGCAATAAATGAAGTTAGAAAATTAAAGAATTCAAGATATCAGCTAAGATTGAAAAATGACAGACTTAAAGATAAAAATGACAGACTAAGGGAAAAGAATGAAAAATTAAAGATTGCAAAAGAAAATTTGAAAGCTCAGGTTTCAAGACTCAAAGCTAGAATTGCAGAAATTGAAAATAGTACGAGTTTTAAAATTGGAAAAGCAATTACTTATTTACCAGGCTTAATAAAGAAAGCCATAAAAGGTAAAAAGTAAAATATAAAATAATAAAAAATAAGAGAGTGAATAAATGTCAAAAAAGAAAGATAAAACTAATAAAAATGGAATAACTGTTTTAATAGGTCTTATCGTAGTTGCTATTATAGTGATTGCTGTGGTAGCTGTTATTCAGTCGACCACAAGTTTAAGTACTCATAAACCAACAAACGCTGCAAAGAACTATGTAAAGAGTCTTTTAAAGGAGATGGATTATGACCTTGTAGTTAAAGGTGCACAAGTAAAATATCATGGAGATATAGATAAGGCTAAGGAATTGTATGGAAGCAAAGTTGACAATAAAAATTCCATAGAAGATTATTGTGTGGTTAATGTAAAATTAATGACAAGCACAGGAGATGAAAAGAAGTATATAGTTGATTGCATAAAATACAATGGAAAATGGAAGGCTATGGGTGTACATTCTGATTATAAAGAGTCAGAAGATAGTAGTAACAGTGCAATCGATAATCTGCCTAAAATTAATCTTGATGGAGAATCTAAATAATGAGCGTGGTTAACAATTTTTTTGGACATTTAAGAACAATAACGAAACATAGGCATATGGTTATAAAACATTGTAAGAAAGCAGGGATACTTTGGCAGGGGTTAAGACATGACTTGTCAAAATATTCACCAACAGAATTTATACCTGGAGTTAAATACTATACAGGTACAAAAAGCCCTAATGAAGGTGAACGAATTGATAAAGGGTATTCTGTCGCATGGTTACATCATAAAGGAAGAAATAAACATCATTTTGAGTATTGGATGGACTATAGTAATGTTACTCATAGAAATGATCCGGTAGAAATGCCTTATAATTATGTAGTGGAAATGTTTTGTGACAGAGTTGCTGCAAGTAAGATTTATAATGGAAGTTTATATAAGGAAACTGATCCTATAGATTACTTTAATGCAAAACATGGTCAAAGAACAATTCATCCAAAAACATCGGATGAGATTGAAAAACTTTTGAAAATGCTTGCCAGTGAAGGTGAGGATGCTACATTTGCCTACATTAGGGAGCAAATGAAAAAATTTAGAATTGAAAAGAAAAAACATATTAAATTGAAACGAAGCCTGCGAAATTATTAACATTTTTAAGTAGATAATAAATAAACATGGGCTATCAAATGCTTAACAAAGAGTAAAAAAAAGAGCACCATAATGTGTATTAGATTAAATTTGTGATGCCAAGGTCAAAAGGTTTAAGCCCACATGAGCTTGCTCATGAGTGGGTGAAAGACCTTTTGACCCTGCCATCAAATTATTATAAAATACACTTTTAATGCTCATTTTTTATATGTATTTAATTTTCAACTTCTTTCTTAAAAATTACAAGTTTGCTTAAAACGTAATTTAAGATAATAACTACAACACTTATTGTAACTTTGCTAACCATTCCCTTTATACCAAAAATTGTTCCGGTAACACCAAGTTTTACAAGTAACGGAGTTCCAAAAACTTCAATTATACCGGTAAAAATTCTGGCAGAAATAAATTTGCCAAATTCAGCAATGACAAAAGAAGGTTTCCAGCTGTAACTTTCAAAAACCCATATTTTATTTGTAAAATATGCAAATATAACAGCAATTGTCCATGAAACAATACTTGAAAGTAATACATTTGTGTCATCGGAGAACGCTGAGAATACGAAGGTGAAAATTGAATAAGAAACCCAGCTTATAAAAGTAGTTGCAAAACCCATAATTAAGTACATAATAATTTCTTTGTACTTAATAAATAATTCCGAAAAATTTTTCATAATATTAATCTCCATATAGTATTATGTTGTTTAGAAACAAATGAACTAAACATAACTTATATAGTATAACATAGGTGTGAAAGTGGTTCAATACATAGAAAAATGACGTTGATAAAATTGTCGACTAATATCCTAACCTGCTGTATAATTGTTCTTTAGAAGTTTGAAATTTAAAGAGTATTTGAAAGAGTTAAAATAAAAAAGTAATATTAGGAAATTAGTATACAAACAAGGGTATTATTTGAAAGAAATATATTAAAAGAAAAGGAAAGAAAAATGAAATTTGATTATTTAATAGTAGGAGCAGGATTGTTTGGAGCAGTATTTGCCCATGAAGCAACTAAGGCAGGGAAGAAGTGTCTTGTAATCGACAAAAGAAACCATATTGCCGGAAATATTTATTGCGAAAAGATAGAAGATATTAATGTTCATAAATATGGTGCACATATTTTTCATACAAGTAATAAGAAAATATGGAACTATGTTAATGAGTTTGCAGAATTTAATAATTACATAAATTCTCCTGTGGCAAGATATAAAGATGAATTATATAATTTGCCATTTAATATGAACACATTCAGTAAATTGTGGAATATTGCAACACCGGCTGAAGCTAAGGCCATTATTGAAAAACAGAAAGCGGATTTGAATATTAGTGAGCCTAAGAATTTAGAGGAACAGGCATTGTCATTAGTTGGAACAGATGTATATGAAAAATTAATAAAAGGATACACTGAAAAGCAGTGGGGAAGAGATTGCAAGGATTTACCGGCATTTATTATAAAGAGACTTCCGCTTAGATTTATTTATGACAATAATTATTTTAACGACAGATATCAGGGAATCCCTATTGGTGGGTATACTGAAATTGTTGAAAAAATGTTAGAAGGAAGCCAGGTAGAACTTGGAGTAGATTACTTTGAATTTAAAAAACTACATCCTGATATTGCTGAAAAAACAATATATACAGGTATGATTGATGAATACTTTGATTTCGAATTAGGACATCTTGAATATAGAACTGTAAGATTTGAAACAGAAGTTTTAGATACTGATAATTATCAGGGAAATGCAGTTGTAAACTATACAGAAAGAGAAGTACCTTACACAAGAATTATTGAACACAAGCATTTTGAATTTGGAAAGCAGCCAAAGACGGTTATTTCAAAGGAATATTCATCAGAATGGAAGCCGGGAATTGAACCATATTATCCAATTAATGATGAAACAAATGGAAAGTTATTTGAACAGTACAAAGAGTTGGCAGATAAAGAAGAAAATGTAATTTTTGGTGGAAGACTTGGAAATTACAAATATTATGATATGGATAAGGTAATAGAGGCAGCGCTTGATTGCGCGGAGAAAGAATTGGCGTAAGGAGTTTCTATGATTCAGCATACAATAACGCATACATTAGAGAAAATGGGATATCAAAATATTTCAGGAAATACTGTTACCGCAGATTGCATGTTTAGATTTAAAGATGGCGAAGCAAAATTTTGTGTCATAGTTAAAAATTGGGGATTGAATGCACTTAATTATGAAGAGGTTGTGGAATCTACAAAAGAGGTGGAAAATAAAATTCTATTGACCGGTGGAAAAAGCTTTGAAGCGTTTTATATAATTATCACCGATAGAAAAGAAAATGTAGAATGGTTTCAGCAACATGGCATGAAATTCTGGATAGCTGATTTAAATACAAAAAAGTTGTTAATCTATGAAAACCAGCCGGATGATTTTGAAGGATTAAGAAGTATTGTAGAATGTGAACTTGAAAAGACTGACATCTCAGATGGAAAATATGAATATGACTGGGATGAGGTTAAGGTAAGAGATAATAATGGAGAAATTGTAGACATAACAGACCATTTTAGACAGAAGAAAAAGATTCCGATAATAACAATTTTATTGGTAGCGATAAATATAATTGTATTTATAATTGCTCAAATATTTGGAAACACGGAAGATGTTGATTATATGATAAAGATAGGCGCAAGCAATTATGAAGATGTGCTTATGAATGGTCAGTTTTACAGGCTTTTCACATCTATGTTTCTGCATTTTGGAGCAGAGCACTTACTTAATAATATGTTTATGTTGGCTGTTTTAGGAAATGAATTGGAAACTAAAATTGGAAAAAGACATTTTGCAGGAATTTACTTAGTAAGTGGACTTTGTGCAAGTATAGCATCTGTTGTGTATCACTATTATATAGCGGATTATGCGGTAAGCGCAGGAGCTTCAGGAGCAATATATGGTATATTTGGAGCGTTTATTGTGTTCATGATTATGAATCGTGATGATGGAAGAAAATTCAGCATAGGAAGAATAGCATTTGTTGTTTTCCTTCTTATATTTGGAAGTTTTCAGGAAACAGTGGATTTTGTAGCACATATAGGTGGATTTATAGCCGGAGCAGTGCTTGCAATAATCCTTTGCATAAATAAAAGAAAGACAGAGGTGTAAGACAATGGTAAATGATGATTGTATTTTTTGCAAATTAGCAAATGGCGTATTTGAAACAAATACACTTTATGAAGATGATGATTTTAGAGTTATTTTTGATGCCAGTCCTGCAACAAAGGGACACGTTCTTATTTTGCCAAAAGAGCATGCGGCAAACGTATTTGAACTTTCAGAAGAAACAGCTTCAAAAGTATTTGTACTCGCTAAAAAAATAGCAACTGTATTAAAAGAAGTTACAGGATGCGAAGGAGTTAATATTTTGCAGAATAATGGTGAAATTGCAGGTCAGACTGTATTCCATTTCCATATGCATATAATTCCAAGATATAAAGGCGATACAGCAAATATCAAATGGGTTCAAAATGAAGTTGACCAGGCTGTTGTCGATGAAATTATAAGCAAGGCAAAAGATTTATTATAAAAATTATATTTAAATGAATATATAAATATGTGTTATAAGATGTAAAAAAAGCGGCTGATTAAATTCAACCGCTTTTTTGTATAGGGCAAAGCCGTGTTTATAAAGTAACGTCCTTGATTAACGAAATAATAGTGTCTACACCATTAGAAAGTCCGGAAACACGCATTGATTCAATGTAATCAGCACGGTTGTCATAAACTTTCTTAATTGTATCTAAAAGAACATCAGTTGTCATTGTATCTTCGTCTATTACTTCACAGAATCCCTGCTTCTCAAATGATTTTGCATTTAAAATCTGGTCGCCACGACTTGCATTTGCAGACAATGGAATTAAAACACTTGGTTTGTTAAGTGCTGCAATTTCGCAAATTGAATTTGAACCGGCACGGGATACAATAATATCTGCCATAGCAAAGAAATCTTTCATTTCATCACTTATGTATTCAAATTGTGCATAACCTTTTGTACCTACAAGGCTTTCGTCAAGTTTACCTTTGCCGCAAAGGTGAGCAACCTGAAAATGTTCAAGTAATTGTGGTAAAGCAGCACGAATTGCATCGTTAACTTTTTTGGCACCAAGACTTCCACCTACGACTAATAAAACAGGTTTGTCAGTAGTAAATGAACACATATTAAGAGCATTAACTTTGTTTCCTTTAAACAATTCTTCTCTTAATGGAGAACCTGTAAATACTGCTTTATCTCCAAGAAATTTAGCTGTTTCAGGAAATGTGTGGCATACCTTAGTTGCGTAACGCATTGCTATTTTATTTGCTAAACCGGGAGTCATGTCGGACTCATGAATAATTGTTGGAATTTTGTAAGCACTTGCTGCCATAACAACAGGAACAGTTACAAATCCGCCTTTAGAAAATACAACGTCCGGTTTATATTTCTTAATAATTTTTCTAGCTTCAAAATATCCCTTAATTACACGGAAAGGATCAGTAAAGTTTTGCCAACTGAAATATCTTCTTAACTTACCTGAAGAAATTCCTACGTAGTTTAGACCTTCTTTTTCGACTAATTGTTTTTCCATTCCGTTATAAGACCCGATATATTTAATGTCAAAACCGGCTTCTTTTAATTTAGGAACTAATGCTATATTTGGTGTTACATGTCCTGCTGTACCACCGCCTGTAAGAATAATCTTTTTCATAATAATACATCTCCTTGCATAATATGTAATGACTCCGCCTAATGGTTGGTGGATAATCGTAGAAAACAGTTAATAAACTTTGTTAATTTTAGTTTAACAAAACTTAAATTGTTTCCTGATTTATAATCATAATTTTGGGGCCAAAATCACATTTTGACCCCATGAGTGTCGTAATATAACAACATATAATTTTATTTTTTATCTGCATTCAAGCTGTCTACATAAGCCTGAACAGTTTCGTAATCTTCTCCACCTAAAACTTTTTCTATGATAGAAGAAGCATTGGCAACAGAAGTTTCATCAATTGACAAAACAGATAGATTCTGTCCGTTCCAAGTACACTGTTTATAGCCGTCATTTAAACCACTAACACTGTATGAAACAATGTTCCAGCCATTGTAACCGGCACTTAACTGTTTCTTTAATTGAAGATTTGCTAAAGAACCTAAATCCATGTCAGTCGTAAAACTTGAACCGATTGCATTAATAATTTTATTGTAATTAGTTAAAGTTGAAACTGAAAGCATTTTATCAGTCATTGCTTTTATAACTGAAATCTGATTTTTGTTACGCTGAACATCACCACTTGCAAATGAATGACGCTCACGTGCATATGTAAGAGCTGTTGCTCCATCCATTTTCATTTTACCTTTAGTAAAAGTATATTTCTTACGTTTTGATTTATTAGTCTGCATATCTTTATCAGTGTAGTTTGCATAAGTATATGTGCTGAAACCTTCTTCAACATTAACAGTTATTCCACCTAATTCATCAATCAATTCAGAAAATCCTGTAAAGTTTAATCTGAGATAATGATATTCAGGACTGTCAGTTGTTAAAGTTTTACCATTAATCTGTATTCCGTATAAATTAGATAATGTGTTCATTAAAACCTGATAACCCGGCTTCCATGTCACTTCCTGTCCCCAACCCCATTCACTAGGACTTGTTGGTTCTGCCGGTTCACCACTTCCGTATAAACCACAGTGAGTAAGTTTATCGTATGAATTTGCAGCAATATTTTTACCTGCCTGAATTTCCACATAATAATCTCTAGGTGTTGAAATTAAAGCAACTGTATTTGTTTTAGGATTAACAATAGCTAAAATATTTGTGTCTGAACGACCATTTGAATTAGAGTCAGTTAATTCGCCAAAAGTATCACTTGCTGAAACATACACAACAAATGGGTCTTCAGAAACGGCAGCCCCTTTAGTATCAATAATTTTTGTTAAAGGTGCAACAAAATATGTACCTAAAAGACAAATAATAATAACTATAATAGAAAGTATCTTACCTATACGTCTTAAAATAGTTCCCCTTGTTGCAAATATAATTGTAATTAAGAAGAATATTCCAAGAACAACGCCAAGACCAATTGTAAGTGGCATTGTTAAAATGTTGATAGTTACCAGTTTAATCATTAAAAAGACTGAAGTAACTAATTGTAATATTGATAATATAATTCCAAATATTGTACTAACTTTATTTGGATTCTTTTTCTTTCCTGAATCTGAATAATCTGAATTAAAATCTTTACCATATACAGATTTATATTCATTTCTTGATTTGCTCATATGTACCTCCAAAATAAATGAGAAAAATCAGCCTGTAATTAAATACAAGCGTACTTGCTGTGTAATTATACTATATTGAATAAAAAAAAACAAACTAATGAAGGCGATGATGTCAATAATTAAGAAAATTTTAAAAAGTTCACAAATATGGCATTAATTGACAAACATTATAGGCTTTGATAAAATTAATAGAATTATGTACACTAATAAATAGTAGTAGTTTAAACGGACAGGAGTAGTTATGAGGGAATCAAGTGCGTTTAGAAGATGTATTATATTGTTGCTTCAGGCAATAATAATTGTAGCGCAGACTTATACGTTCTGGCATTTTTGGGACACTTATTATAGTGAAGGTTTAACAAGAATGTTCTTCTTTAAAGGACATATCGTAATTGTTTTTTTATATGCATTATTGTTTGGCGTGTTTGCAAACGTTTATGGAGCATTTCAAATAAGCAGATTAAGATTTGGGGATATGGTATTTTCTCAGATTTTATCATTCGGATTTGTTAATGTGGTAATGTATTTGCAGATTTCAATGCTTTCATTAAAGATGGTTAATGTAGCTCCTATTTTAGGAATGAGCTTTGACAATCTTTTATGTGCATTAATTTGGAGCTGCTTTGCAAAATTAGTCTACAGATGGTTATATCCACCAAGAGATTTGTTGCTTGTATATTGTGATAGAGATTCTGAGGGGTTAGTAAAGAAAATGAACTCCCGTAAAGACAAATATGACATTAAGGCATCAATTCATATAGATGAAGGCAACGAGAATGTATATAAGGCAATAAGAAAGCATGAAGCAGTATTGCTTTGTGATATACCGGCACAGAGTAGAAATGAAATATTAAAATATTGTTATGGATGCGGAAAAAGGGTATATGTAACACCTAAATTATCAGACATTATTTTAATGGGTGCCGAAACAAATAATATATTTGATTCACCATTACTTATTACCAAGAGCAAGGCTTTAAAATGGGAACAGACAGTAATCAAGAGAATTTTTGATATTGTTATTTCACTTATACTTTGTATTCCAACAATCATTTTGACAATTATTGTGGCAATGTGTGATTTGGTATACGACCGAGGTCCTATATTTTATACTCAGGAAAGACTTACTTTAGATGGAAAGAAATTTAAGATATTTAAATTTAGAAGTATGAAAGTAGATAGTGAAAAAGACGGAGCAAGATTGGCGGCTAAGGAAGATGACAGAATTACTCCAATCGGAAGAGTACTTAGAGCTTCTCATTTAGATGAACTTCCACAGGTATTTAATATATTATTAGGAACAATGTCTATTGTAGGACCAAGACCGGAAAGACCGGAAATTGCTGAAAAGTATTTGGAAAGTATTCCTGAATTTTCATTTAGACTTAAGGTTAAAGCCGGACTTACAGGATTTGCTCAGGTTTATGGAAAATATAATACTACACCATATGATAAATTGAAATTAGATTTATATTATATAGAACATTATAGTTTTTGGCTTGATATTAAACTTATTCTTATGACATTTAAGATTATGTTTATGAAAGATAATACAGAAGGTGTTGAAAAGAATCAGAAGACAGCGACAATAACTAAAGATGTATTGAAAAAATAAAGGCAGGGTTATAACTTTGGAAAATTATTCTGTTTTAATGTCTGTTTATTATAAGGAACAGGCAGAAAACTTAAGAGAGGCCATAGACAGTATTTTAAATCAAACTGTAAAAACAAATGAATTTATTATTGTAAAAGATGGCCCTTTAACAGAAAAACTGGATAATACAATAAAAGAGTATGTGGAAGAATACCCGGGTGTATTTAAAATAGTTACTCTTAAAAAAAATATGGGACTGGCAAAGGCATTAAATAAAGGTATTGAGCAGTGCAGTAACGAAATTATTGCAAGAATGGATAGCGATGACATCAGTATGCCGGACCGAATGGAACGCCAGTTAGAAGCAATGGAAGCAAATAGAGCAGATATTCTTAGCGGAACTATTGTGGAATTTGATGAAAGCGTAGATAAGCCGACTGCCAAAAGAGAGCTTCCTGAAAAAAATGAGCAGATTATTGAATTTGCAAAAAAAAGAAGCCCATTTAATCATCCGGCAGTTATGTATAAAAAAAGTTCAGTTTTAAAATCAGGATTGTACGAAGATTATACATATTTTGAGGATTATAATTTATGGGCAACAATGTTAAATGACGGATGCATAGGATATAATGTAAAGGAACCGGTGCTGTATATGAGAGCAGGCGAAGGAATGTACAAACGCCGTGGAGGATTAAAATATATATCCTATATATATAAATTTAAAAAGCATTTAAAAGATATTGGATTTATAACAACAGGGCAATTTATAGGTGATACGGTAGCAAGAAGTATTGTGAGTATAGTCCCATATAAAGTTAGAAAATTCATATATGCAAAACTTTTACGCAAGTAAGGTAATGAGAAAATGAACAAGAATGTATTAAGGCTTTTTTTTAAGCCCTTAACAATATTAAATAAATTTACTGCAAAGGATAGCAGGCTTATATTCTTTTATTCTAATTTAGGATTTAGGGACAATGTTAAAGCTATGTATGATTACCTCATTGAGGAAAAATTCAATATGGGCTATAAGTTTGTAGTAAGCATAAATGATTATGAAGACTATAAGGACAATGCCCCTGAGAATGTTACATTTGTAAACAATAAAGAGGGCATTAAGTATTTTATGAAGGCAAAATATGCTTTCTATTGCTTTGGCAAATATCCTATTAAGCCATCAAAAAAACAGACAGTTGTTAATTTGTGGCACGGTATGCCGTTAAAGAAGATAGGAAACATGGAGTCAGGGTTAGAAAAAATAGATTATAATTTTTTTACTGATATAGTTTCTACATCAGAATTATTTAATCCTATTTTGATGAAAAGTTTTAACTGCAATGAAAAACAGGTAATTATAACAGGACAACCTAGAAACGATGAAATGTTCAAGGAAAATCCTATCATGGATGGTGCTGTAAGAAGAGGTGCCGATAAAGTTATTTTGTGGTTGCCAACTTACAGAAATGAGGAAAAAGATTTTCCAACACCGGTGCTTACTGAAAGGCAGGCACTTGAATTAAATGAAATGCTAAAATTAAGAAATGCTAAGCTTATAGTAAAGATTCATCCCCTTCAAAAATTGTCAGGTGAGATGAAAAAATATTCATATATAGAATTTGTTACACAGGAACAGTTGAATAAATCTGAAATGACAGTTTATTCATTACTTAGAGCAGCAGACGCACTTATAACAGATTATTCATCAGTTTATTTTGATTTTATGATGTTAGACAGACCTATTGGATTTACGGTAGATGACATAGAAGAGTACAAAAAAAACAGAGGTTTTGTATTTGAAAATCCGTATGATTACATGCCAGGATATAAAATATCTAATTATGGTGATGTTCTAAGTTTTATAGAAGATGTAATAGAAGGAAATGACAGATACGCTAAAGAACGTAGAGAGTTAAATAAAAAAATAAATTTCTACAATGATGGTAAAAGCTGTGAAAGAGTTGTAGCTAAGGTATTTAGGAGACATAACTCATGAAAAAAATAAAAGATTTGTTGAGATGCATTATGCTTCTATACAAAAGAATGTTGTTTTTTATTGCAAAAATCACAACAAAAACTGATGAAAAGGCTGTGTTTTTTGAGTCATTTCAGGGAAGAAGCTTTGCCTGTAGTCCAAAAGCAATGTATTTGCAAATGCAGCAGGATGATAAATATAAAGAGTTTTCATTTTTCTGGGGTTTGAGAAAAACAGACAGAGAAGATTTTAATAATAAAAAAAATACTCAACTTGTTAAATTTGAAAGTTACTCATATTATAAGGCGTTGGCAAAAACAAAGTATTGGATAGTTAATTCAAATACAAGGGCATTTTTGAAACCGGGCAAAAAACATGTTTTTGTCCAGACATGGCATGGAACACCTCTCAAAAAAATAGGATGCGACATTAGATGTACAGGAAATGCAATGACTAAATATGAAAATATTCAAAAAATTTACGATGGAGAGGCTGAAAAAATTACATATATGATTTCTCCGTCACAATACTGTACAGAAAAGTTTATTTCAGCATTTGATTTGAAGAAATTTGGAAAAGAAGATGCAGTGTTAACTGTAGGTTATCCGAGAAATGATTATTTGTTCAAATTTACTGATGATGAATGCAAAAATATAAAATTAAAACTTAATATTCCAATGGATAAAAAAGTTATTTTATATGCACCAACATTTAGAGATAACAAATATAGTGCAAAAGATGGTTTTAAAATTCAGAATTTTATGAATTTTGATAAAATGAGAGACAAATTAGGGGAAAATTACGTTATATTATTTAGGGCTCATTATTTTATTTCAGGAAGAATTGATTTCTCAAAATATGCAGGATTTGTGTATGATGTGTCAAATGTAGAAGATGTTAATGAATTGTATGTAATCAGTGATATACTTATAACAGACTATTCTTCGGTATTTTTTGACTATGCAAATCTTAAAAGACCTATTATATTCTATATGTATGATTATGAAGAATATAAGAATGAGCTTAGGGATTTTTATATAGATGTAAATGAACTACCCGGCAGAATTGTAAGAGATGAGAATGAACTCGCAGATGCAATAGAAGGGTCATTAAACGATTTTAATGTAGATAATAAATATCTGCAATTTAATAATAAATTTAATTATCTTGATGGAAGTGATTCCAGCAGGAGAGCATTGGAAAAAATTATAAATTAAAGGAGATTAACCAATGAAAAGAGTAATTACTTATGGAACATTTGATTTGTTGCATTATGGTCATATCAATTTATTAAGAAGAGCTAAGGAATTAGGAGACTATTTAGTAGTTGTTCTTTCAACAGATGAATTTAACTGGAATGAAAAACAGAAAAAATGCTATTTTTCATATGAAGACAGAAAGAAAATGTTGGAAGCAATCAGATATGTAGACTTAGTAGTTCCAGAAGAAAATTGGGACCAGAAGAGATCTGATGTACAAAAGTATAATATTGATACTTTCGTAATGGGAGATGACTGGAAAGGCAAATTTGACTTCCTTAAGGATTTATGCGAAGTTGTTTATTTACCAAGAACACCGGACATTTCAACAACACAGATTAAAAAGGATTTAAACAAGAAATAAGGTTCAAAGGAGCAAAGTAATGGTAAGCATTATTGTTACACACAAAAAAGGATTGGCATATTTGGAAGATTGTCTTGAAAGTATTTCAGAGCAGGAATTTCAGGATTATGAGACAATCCTTGTTGTAGATGGAAATGAAGATGATCCGTCTGAAGTAATCGAAAAATACAAAGAAAGCGCAAAGATTAAATTATTCAGATTAGAAGGAAAACATGGTGTTTCCGCAGCTAGAAATTTAGGACTTGAAAAGGCAACAGGGGAATTTGTTTATTTCCTTGATGGAGATGATTATCTTGACGGCGATACAATTGGAAAATTAGTAAAATTAATGACACCTGAGGATGATGTTGCATATGGAGATATTATGTATACATGGTTCCAGAAAAAAGCTTTCAACGAAGAGCAAAAAGGTGAAAATGAAGATAACGACAGCGAAGATAAGAAACAGATATATACTTACAATGATATTTTCCAATACAGATATAACATGTACAACAGATTAAAAACAGTAACAGTACTTGGAATGCTTTACAGAAAAAGTTTCTTAGATGATAACGATATAAGATTTGACGAAAATCAGTTGTATTATGCTGACGCACCTTTCTTTACAAAGGTTATGTGTTGTGTAAAAAATTACAAATGTGATGAAAATGCAATTTATGTAAAGCGTTATCATAATGATAAAGAGGATAATCCTTCAATTAATCAGATTGTAGATGAAAATAGAGAGCAGCATTACATAGCAAGTTATAATCTCGCTATTGAATATGCAAAAGATAATGAAAAGATAAAAGCACATATGGAAGAGATAATCTGCAAATATTTTGTCAGATTTTATGCTCCAAGATTCCATTGGGATAAAGATCCTAAGTGGGATAATGAAAGACTTGTGCCATTCCAGACAGCTATTGCAAAGACAGATAAAAAATCACTTGTTACAATGCCATTTTTACATAAGGTATTGATAAGCAAGGTTAGAAAAAATAATTTAAAAGCAATGAAGCGCTGGACAAATATTATTTTGATTAAGAAAAAACTTGGAAAAATGCTTACAAATAAGAGACAGTTCTTAAGAGCTGTAAACCTTCATATTTTCTATAAAATGAGCATGAAGGAAAACTGGGTAACATTTGAAAGTTTTGTAGGAAGAAATTATTCAGGACAGCCTAAGTATGTATATCAGTATATGCAGAAAGTTTACGGTGACAAATATAAATATATTTGGATTGTAGATAAAAAAGGAATTAAGATTGATGGAAAACATACAACAGTAAAAAGATTTGGATTAAGATATTTTTACTATATGACACGTTCTAAATACTGGGTTAACAATATGAGACAGCCAACATGGCTTCCTAGAAAAGAAGGTCAGATAATGCTTGAAACATGGCATGGAACACCTTTGAAGAGACTTGTATTTGATATGGACGACGTACATGCGGCTAATCCACATTACAAAAACATTGTATATAAGCAGTCAAGAGGATGGGATTATTTATTGTCAGACAATCCATTTTCAACAGAAAAATTCCAAAGCTGCTTTAGATTTGATAAAGAAAAAATCCTTGAAGCAGGTTATCCTGCAAATGACCCTCTTTACGCAGAGGATTTAGAGGAACGCTCAAAGGATATCAAGGAAAAACTTGGAATTCCTTTAGACAAGAAGGTACTTTTATATGCACCAACATGGCGTGATGATAATTACTATGATGCAGGTGAATATAAATTTGAACTTGCCCTCGATTTGGACAGATTAAAGAAAGAATTTTCAGACGAATATGTAGTGCTTCTTAGAATGCATTATTGGATTGTAGACCAACTCGACTTATCTAAATATCCGGGATTTGTATATAACGGAAGTGATTATGATGACATAACTGAGTTATACATGATTTCAGATATTTGTATGACAGACTATTCATCTGTATTCTTTGATTATGCGAACTTAAAGAGACCAATTCTTTATTACATGTATGATTTGGAAAAATACAGAGATGTACTCAGAGGATTCTATCTTGACGTAGAAAAAGAACTTCCGGGACCAATACTTCAGACAAACGATGAAGTTGTGGAAGCAATTAAAAACATAGACAAAGTAACAGAAGAATACAAAGACAAATATGCAGAATTTTATGACAGATTCTGTTGCATAGACGATGGACATGCAGCCGAAAGAGTCGTAAAAGCTGTATTTGGAAACTAGTTAGCCATTCAACCAAAAAACCAAAAGCACCCTTATGCTTGCATAAAAGGGTGCTTTTGGTTTTTTGGTTATGTGGCGCTTAGCCACAGTGAGATGAAGCGAAGCGGAATCGAACTGAATGGCTAACTAGTAAAAAGGAAGGGCGCTTAGCCACAGTGAGATGAAGCGAAGCGGAATCGAACTGAATGGCTAATTTTCTCAAGAGGATTATGACAATATAATTAATTATGTAAACTAAAATACGGATGATATAAATAAGTTAAATATCATCCGTATTTTTTATTGAATTAAAAATATCCTACAATTTCTTTATTGCATTTCCAAATTCAGCCCAATATTCAGTTAATGTGCCTTCCATTAAGACTTCGTCAAAACGCACATTTCCTAAAGAACGCTTGATTTCACGTTTGAAAAATTTCTGGTTATATTTTGTCACATAAGGAAGTGCATACCATACAAGTACACGGACTTCTTTCGGAATATTGTTGTTAAAATATACTTTATATTTAGTGTCAGTAAATGAAGTAGTAAGTATTGTAACATCAGTTGTTCTATATTCGTATGATTCCAATTTCTTACGAAGATTTTCATAAAATGTCATATCGTTATAATTAGTATTTACGCATATTAAAATCTTTTCTTTATGAGCCTCTAAGCCATTGATAACAGAATATACGCCGTCACCTTCAAGCTCAGAAACAGGTTCTCTTCTAAACACTACATCCACTAAACGTTTGCAGGAATTGCCATCATCGTTATAAATACACCATTGCGACATGTCCTCATGAAGTTTAGAGTAACGTTCCAAATACTTTTCTCGAATCGGATTAACAAGTTCCGATGTACAGATATTTCCAAGAGTAATGGAAATGTCATTTATATTGGAGGACACATATCCCGGAAGTCTGCTGACAGGAACATATAAACCACGACCTGACTGATATTCTTCTAAATCCGGAACGTAGAAAAGAATAGGTTTCTTAGTTGCCAGAAAGTCAAAGAATATACTTGAATAATCAGATATTAAAACATCAACAACAGATAATAATTCATTAGTATCAATTGTAAATGGAATTAACATAGGTCTTAATTCAGGGTCAGTTGCCAAAATCTTATAAAGGAAATAGTGAACACGAAGATAAATACGATAGTGCTCAGTGTCAATATTTTCGGATAATTTGGCAACGGTCTTTTTAAAATCCTCTACGTTATAATCTAAATTATTATATAAAGTGCCTTTCCATGTAGGGGCATATAAAATAATCTTTTTATCAGTGTGAATGCCTGCAGTGTTAAGTTTTCTGTGGACATCTAAAGTGTTAGCATTAACAATGGCATCACTTCTCGGATGACCTAATTCAAGAATTTTTCCCTGAAACAATCCATCAAGTTTGTAAGCACGCTTATACATAACCTCAGTCATAAACTGATTGGCAGACACCAAATAATCAGCTAAAAGAAAGTTACGTGCAGGACCACGGGAATTTTCAACTCTTTCGGCAGTATGCTCGTATCCCATATATTTTGTAGGAACACCATGCCATGTATTAATATAAACCTGGCTGTTTCGCTTTTCAAAATAATATCCAAAAGTTGAGTTATTTATTAAATACTTGCTTGTTGCCAAATATTTGTAATAATCCTCAGATTCACGCTTTACAATAATAACGTTATCTAAAGATGAAAATTCAGAAATATTATCTGCGGCAAGTTCCGGATTTTCAACAGACCATATATGAGTGTATGATTTAAAATCCTCCTGATTTAACAAATATTTAAAAATAGCTCTCGGGTTGTCCAAAATTCCTAGCCCGGCAAATGCTTCATAAAAAATAAATTTGTCATTAACCGGCATAGAAAGAAATTTGTTATAAAGTAACTTGCCCTTATCTTTTTCGGATATACGAAAAGGCTGAACAATTTTTTTTACTGTACGTTTTAATTTATACTTAAAACCTTGCGGAGCATTAGCAGTATATTTCATATGGCGATTCCTTTCTTAAAATTATAAATAATGTTTTTGATAGAGATTAATTATTCATTAATAATATCTTCAAATTGTTTGATTGTAATATTATTATAATCGGCGTATTCAAATTCGCAAGTAGGAACTTCATTATTTATAAATGCAATTAATCCGTTGTAAATATCATCAACAGAATTGCCAATTACAAGTTGTCCGTTGTCAAATAATGAAGAAGCTGCGGAACTGAAATTTGACATAATTATTGGAAGTTTTAACAAACGCGCTTCCAACAAGGAAACAGGTTGACCTTCATGAAGGGATGGAAGAATGAAACAACTGCAATCCTTCATAAGCATAAATGGATTATCCAAATTTCCTGTTAAAATAACTTTGCCATCCAGATTTAAACTATGAACGAGACCTTTAAGTTCACCCATAAGGGCACCATCGCCAATAATATACAATCTTAAATTCTTATTTGCATCATAAGCTTTTGCAAATGCCTTTATTAATGCAGCCTGATTTTTCTCAGGTGAAAGACGGCCCATGTTTACAAATGAAATTAGGTCTTTATTTAATAAATCAGGAAAACCTGCTTCATTTGCAGATTCAGCCGTATAGGATTCTTTAGAACCGTTTATTACACGTTCAAAATTAGCAGCATTTCTTACAAAGCAACATTTATCCTTTAACTCACTATATCCGATTTTTTCTAAATTAACTTTCATCGTTGCCTCTGAACAGCCTACAATTTTGTCATAAAACTGATAAGTTGAAAAAACAACCCTAAGTTCTCTGCTGTGAGGTTTTTTGTGATTAACGATTTTATTCTTATCTGTTAATAAATCATTGTGTTGCCAAATAAGCTTCTTAGCATTTTTTGCACTTAAAAGCAGAATTGAATAAAATGAACCATATCCTGAGTAATCAATTACTGCGTCGAAATCACTTGTGCCAAAACAACGGATAAATTCTCTGTCATACATTGCTTTTGGGTAAATTTTCTTCATTAAAGGAAAATTAAATCCAAAAACTCTTAAAAAGTCATTTCGAATCTGCTCGCCAAATGTGGCGGGAGTATATGATACTCTGGCAAAAATTCTGGCTTTATCATTAAATGTACAAATCATATCCTTACTGTCAGCAAATTTTAAATTGCCGGCATAAACTGTTACGTCATATTTATCATAATCGATGAAATCAAGCATTGTTCTAAGAGCAGTGGAAATTCCGTTCATGCGAAGTCCGCCGCCAAAGAATAATAATTTCTTCTTTGTATTTTCACATTTAATAATGCGGTATGGATTACCATTTGAATCAGAAGTATTTCCTCTAAAAACAATGTCAACAATTCTTGAAGAAACATTGCCATCATCGTATGGACATGCAAAATTCTTGGCTTGTGAATAACTATCTTTATATTTATTAATAACTTCACCCAAATTGTTAATAGAATTTCCAATTTCCTTAACAGATGTTAATGCAGGTCCGGGAAGCTTGTCAGGTTCCATGTATAAACCACGATAATTTTTATATTCTTCTAAGTCAGGAATGTAAAATAACACTGGTTTGTCGCTTGCTAAAAAATCAAAAAATATACTTGAATAATCTGATATTAAAATATCAGTAATAGACAAAAGTTCGTTTGTGTCAATAAAAGCAGGAATTAAGGAATTGCTAAACATACCTGATTTTACCAACTCTTTATATACAACCTGGTGCGGCTTAAGAAGAATCTGATATTTGTCCGTATCTATATATTCTTCCAATTCTCTTTTAAAATTATAATAGTCATCAGGATTTACTTCAGGCTTATTATAATCGGCACCTTTCCATGTAGGTGCATATAAAATAACCTGCTTATCTTTTTCAAGTTCTATTCCATATTTAAGAAGAATTGACTTTATTTCTTCTTTAGGACAATTTAAAAGACGGTCATTTCTTGGATAACCTTCCTCGATAATACTTCCGTTGTAAAGCCCGCGTAATTTGTATTTATCTAAATAAACTTCTGTTAAAAATGGATTCGCAGAAATCATATAGTCAGCAGAAAGCATATTTCTAAGAACATTTGAAATAGTGGCTGCTGAACCCGGAATATCGTATCCTAAGCTTTTTATAGGAGTGCCGTGCCATGTGTTGACAAAAATTTGTCCGGGCTTTTTGCAATAATAAAAAGGCAGAGATACATTTGAAATAATATAATGTGCAGTCGCTAAATATTTCAAATGGTCATTACTATGCCTTCTTATGACATAAATATTATCGTGGTCAGCAAACTGTTCCATAACAGGTTCGTTTCCTACACGGTCATCAACAACCCATACATGAGTGTATTTGTCAAATTCAGAATTTGAAAGTAATTCTCTGAAAATTGCATAAGGATTGCAAAGCATTCCACGGCTAAAATATGAGTCGTATAAAATAATATTGTCTTCGATATCGTAATCTTTATAATAATGCGCGTATTTGCTACGTCTTGCAGTTTCTTTGAAATTGCCTAATTTTGTCTTAATTTTACTTAGCATATAAACCTCCTAATGCTATATACATATAGGAAGATTATAGTATACACAACTGTATTTTTCAAATAAGAAAGAGTTAATTTTAAATGTGGCAATTGTCTGGCAGATGGCATAAATCCTTTGACGAAAAAGAAAGAACCATTATAATGTAACGTAGAGTTTAGAGGAGGTAGTTATGAAAGAGAAAACATTAAAAAGCATAAGCAAGTTGCTTGTTGCAGTTATGATAGCCACTATCGCATTACCATCAGGTGCTTTTGCAGGTCATGGAAACTATAAACAGGATAAAGTCATGGCAGCAGAAGTAAGCATAGCTGATAGTGAACAGGAAACAACAAAAGAAAACACAGAGACAACAAAGCCGGCTGAAGAAACGAGCACGGATGAAAGTAGTACTAAGGAAACAGGAACTGATGAAACATCTACAACAGAAGAGTCATCAACAACTGAAACAACAACACAGGCACCGACAACAGAAGTGCCAACAACAGAAGCTCCTACAAGTAACCCTGATTTCGTAATTGAAAACGGAGTCCTTACAGGGTACAAAAAGGCAGCAACAGATACAACAAATAAAGAAATTGTAATTCCTGCAAGTGTTACAAAGATTAATGCAAATGTATTTTATCAGTATAAATATATTGAAAAGGTAACATTTGAACAGGGCTCATTACTTCAGGAAATTGGAGAAAATGCTTTTAAAGAATGTACAGCATTAAAGACAATTGAATTACCTGAAGGATTGCAGATTATTGGAATTGAAGCATACAGAGGATGCAGTGCCGTTACGGAAATTAAATTACCGACAACAATAAAGTATATTTATAAGAGAGCTTTTTATGGAATTAAAAAAGTAAAAGAATTAACTTTGCCTGAGGGCTTGCAGAAAATAAATTATCATGCATTTTACAAAATGACAGGGCTTACAAGTCTTACAATTCCAAGCACGGTAACAAGTACATATGAAATAATCGGCAAAGGGGCAAATGTTACAACAGTTACATTTGCTAATGGAATGACAAAAGTTCCAAACAGAGTTTTACTTAATGCAAATTCAGTAAAAAAAGTTATATTACCGGAAACACTTACTTCAATAGGATATCAGGCATTTAGCGGATGTACTCAATTATCAACAATAAAGATGGTTCAAACAATTAAGAAAATTGGAGAAAGTGCATTTAAGAATTGTACATCACTAAAAAAGCTTACATTATATAAAACAGTTAAGACAATAGGTGCAAATGCTTTTGCAGGAGCAACAAATTTAACTCTTAAGGTATATTCAAATTCAGCAGGAAAAAAATATGCAAGAGTTAACAATATACCTTGGGAATATACAGATTCTGAAAAAGAAAGAATGGCTGAGGATTTAAGAGTATACGATATGCTTGTAAATAGTGGAATTCAGTCAGTAAAGGATAAATACATATTATTATCTCTTAAAAATTATGTACCACAGGGAACCTGTGTTATTGGAAAATACATTGTAGTTTCAATGTATCACAAGAATTTGACAGCAAAATCAATACTTTTGATATATAATAAACGGGGTAATTTCGTAAAGAAACTTAAATTGACAATAAAAGATCACGTAGGTTCAGTAACAAATGTAAAGAAAAATTTAGTAGTAGGTATAAATAACCTTCCGGGTGCAGTAGATAAAGTAGGTATAATTACATATAAAAAACTTTTGAAAGCTAAAAATGGAAAGACAATAAAATTTAGCTATAGAGTAACTCTTAGAGGATGCGCAGACTTTGCAGCATTTGACGGAACTCATTTCTGGGCAGGAAGAAGTGCAAACAGTAATTCGTGCCTTATGTATGGATATAGAGTTAAGCGAAATAAAAAGACAAAACGATTAACATTTACAAATCAATATAACCTTTATGTTCCTGCAAATACACAGGGATTGGTTGTAAATAAGATTTCTGCTACAGAAAGAAAGTTTACATTGTCCCAGTCATACGGAAGAATAGCAGATTCATATTTAATGGTTTATGAACCGGTAAATATTGTGACAGCATCCGCACTTGATACACCTGTAAAAACAGTTGTGCTTCCATCAATGATGGAAGGAATTTGTGTAAGCGGAAAGAAGACATATATGGTATTCGAATCTGCAGCAGGTAAATATTGTTCAAATCAGGACAATACGTCAGAAATTCAGATTGATAAAGTAAAAGTAATTAAGACATGGAAATTGCTTGCACTTAACTAATTAAAAAATATCTATGACAGATGCATTGAAAAATGTAGAATAACAAAAATTCCCACAGATTAATTCTTAATTGTGAGGGTTTGTAATATTAACTAAATAACGCTCGCGCTGAATTCAAAAAAATTATCTCAGATAAAAAGCTTTGGCTGGTAAAACTGGAAAATTTCCCAGATATACATATTCACAATATGCTGATTTTAATGCACTACTTTCTAAACAAATTTTGTTACGAAAGTGGTGCATTTTTATGTGTGTAACAAAAGTGGCAACTATTATTAATTATATAAGCCAAAGCTATTTATATCATTATATTTCCCGTTAATTTGACATAAAAAAATTATAATATATAATAAGATTAGTTTATTGTCGGGAATTTAATCTTATATGGATAAACTATAAAAATAAGTGCTTCAGTTTTGGAGGTTATATGAATAAGTACGTGAAAAATTTTGCAAGATACAGATATTTATTAATCGAACTTGTAAAAAAAGGAATTAAGTTAAAGTATAGAAGATCATATCTGGGACTTATATGGACAATGCTTGAACCGTTACTTACAATGATTGTTCTTACAATCGTATTTGGACAGTTGCTTGGTAAAGGTGACAGATTATATCCTGTTTACATTTTGTGTGGACGACTTATATATAGTTGCTTCTCAAGTTCAACAAAGATTGCGATGAGGTCTATCAGGGCAAATCAGGCAATGATAAAGAAAGTTTATGTACCTAAGTATTTGTATCCGCTTTCAAGTTGCATTTATAACTACATTTTATTCTTACTGTCATTAATAGTTCTTGCAGTAGTTTCAGTAGTTTTAGGTGTTCCACTTACATGGCATGTAATTGAAGCGGTTATTCCTTTGACAATTTTGTTTATTTTGTCAATTGGTGCAGGAATGGTATTGTCAACGGTATGTGTATTCTTTAGAGATATGGAATATTTGTGGGATGTTGTGTTGATGCTTGTTATGTACTGCTCAGCAATTTTCTACAAAATCTCAAGTATGGGACAGGGATTAATTCTTATCAAATTAAATCCGCTTTACGGAATTATCAGTAACTTCAGAGCTGTATTGTTAGAAGGTCATTCTATGTTTAACAGTTATAGTTACGGAGTGTCAAATTTAAAATTATTTGCATACTCAGGAACTTGTAGTGTTGTATTACTGATATTTGGAATATATGTATTTAAGAAAAATCAGGATAAGTTTATTCTTCATATTTAGGAGGAGTTATGGCAAAGAATGATGTAGCTCTTAGAGTTAATGATGTTAGTATTTGTTTTAATTTAAGCAAAGAAAAAGTTGATAATTTTAAAGAATTATTTATAAAGAAATTAAAAGGCGAAAAGCTTCGTTTTAATGAATTCTGGGCGTTAAAAGATGTTTCGTTTGAGTTGAAAAAAGGCGAACGTCTCGGAATACTTGGACTTAATGGAGCAGGAAAAAGTACGCTTCTTAAAGTAATTGCAGGTGTTTATAAGCCAACAAAAGGTTCAGTGCAAAGATATGGACATATGGCACCTATGATTGAACTTGGTGCAGGATTTGATCCTAACTATACAGGTAGGGAAAATATATTCTTATATGGCTCGGTTCTTGGATTTTCAAAAGAATTTTTAATGTCAAAATATGATGAAATTCTTGAATTTTCTGAGTTAGGAGAATTTATAGACGTTCCAATTAAAAACTATTCTTCAGGTATGAAGGCAAGACTTGGATTTTCAATTGCTACAGTTGTAGAACCGGAAATTCTTATTTTAGATGAGGTATTATCAGTTGGTGATGCTAAATTTAGAAAAAAATGCGAAAAGAAAATGAAAAAAATGTTTGATCATGGGGTTACAGTTTTATTTGTATCACATAGTTTGGCTCAGGTTAAGAGATTGTGTAACAAGGCAATCATTTTGGAACATGGTCAGTTAATTGCCAAAGGTGATATAGATGATGTTGTAGAAATTTATGAAAAGAAGATAGGCGATTAGAAAGCCTTGGATAGGAGTGCAGTTATGAATTATAAGACAAAAGGAACATGTTCAAGAGAAATTAGTTTTGATGTTGTTGATAATAAAGTTACTAATGTAAGATTTCTTGGAGGATGCAGTGGAAATACACAGGGAGTTGCTGCATTAGTCGAAGGAATGGATGTGAACGAAGCAATTAAAAGAATGGATGGAATTGATTGTGCAGGAAGAGGAACTTCATGTCCGGACCAGCTTGCAAAGGCATTAAAATTGTACTTAGAAGAAAATAAATAAAGGAACAGGTGTAACGTGTTAGGAATAATTGGAGCGATGGACAGCGAAGTCCAGGAATTAAAAAATGAAATGCCGGATGCGAAAATTACATCAGTTGCAGGAATGGATTTTTATGAAGGACATATTCATGATAAAGATGTAGTTGTTGTAAAGTGTGGTATTGGAAAGGTAAATGCAGCTATATGCACACAGATTCTTGCTGACAGATATAAAGTAGATTCTGTTATTAATACAGGAGTTGCAGGCTCATTAAATAGTGATATTGATATTTGCGATATTGTTATATCAAAGGATGCCATTGAGCATGATATGGATGTGACGGCGTTAGGTTATGAACGTGGAGTTATTCCTGATATGGACAACTCTGTATTTCATAGTGACAGCAGATTAATTGATGTAGCAGTCAAAAGTATAGAAGAGGCAAATCTTTCTGTTAAGGTATTTACAGGAAGAGTTGTTTCAGGCGACCAGTTTATTGCCGGTAAGGAAAAGAAAGATGATTTGGTAAATACATTTGCCGGAGATTGTGCAGAAATGGAAGGTGCTTCTATAGCACATGCAGCATATGTTAACAATATTCCATGTCTTATAATCAGAGCGATTTCTGATAAGGCAGATGGAAGTGCAGAAATGGATTACCCTACATTTGAAAAGAAAGCAGCGGCTAATTCAATTAAAATATTAAAACAGTTAATTAAGAATTTGTAGAAATTTGACGAACGATTTATAGTGTTAAAAGACCTCTTGTATGATAAAATTTTATTGTATAAAGGAAACAAAAAACAAAGTTTAAGCATTAATGTTTCCGACTATCGGCCACCAACAAAAGGCTGGTCAATACATATCGTACGAGGAGGTTTTTTATGTTTGACAAATGTATGTCATGTTTTAATGTTAATATGGAAAAAATCACATCAATAATTGAAAATAAAGCGTACTTCCTATGTTTATTAGGAAGTATTTTTTTAGTAGGAATTGTAAGTAAATGTCTGGTAATGTGGATTTTTGGTAAAATGATTAAAAAGGCAGAAAATATGGATAGCCCCAAAAGTAATATTCTTCGCCAGATAAAATTGAAATTTGAAAGTATTAAAACCATAAACGGCACGGTGGCTAATCCCATGCTTTTAGTAAGTAGGTACATAAATAAGTGTAAAATAGGCATATTTTATCTTGATTCCATAAATAAAATTATTAGCTGGTGTGGATTTTTGTGTGTGGCAATAGGCGGATTATGTGGATATATACTGTATAATCAGGGATACGGAAAGACAACGGCGATGTCGTATATTCTTGTAGGATTTTATTTTGCACTTGCATTATTTGTAGTTGAAAATACAATTCATACAAATGACAGAAAAACAGAACTGATATATGTTATTACGGATTTCTTTGAAAATAGTGTTAATTTGCGAGAGCAGATTAGTAGGCGGGAAAATGATTACAACATAGAAATAGGTAGCAGCAAAAATGAGCAGGAATCGGAACAGAATGTTAATGTAAATGAAATAAATAATACAAATAAAAAAATAGAAAATGAAAAACAGGGTAGAATAAATATTACAAAAGAACAGGAGAGAATAATCAACGAAGTTTTAGGAGAATATTTGCAGTAAAGATTTAAATGGTTTTGCAAAAATAAATTAAGATTTAATCATATAAGTTTTGTAGAAATGTTTACAGGTTCAATTGTATAATTTATATAGAAATATTCGCAGGTTGAAACAAATATGTTTTAAGGAAATATTCGCAGATTAAGCAAAATAGTTTCGGGGATATATTCTCGGGTTGACTCCAATAAAATTGTTTCAATAAATATGCTAAAAACATTGACATATGACGACAAAATATTTATTGTATATATGTTAGAGAGAATTTGAAGGAAATTTTACCGGTCGGCATGAATATTATATTATGTCGATAAATAAACGCTTTACCGGACACTGTGGATTTAGTGGAGAGATACCATGACAGTTTGCAAGGTGTACGGGATAGCAGGATTTGAAATGACGGAGGAAAAAGATATGGCTAAGGTAACATTTGATTACTCAAAGGCATCAAAATTCATCTCAGATGATGAAGTAGTAGCAATGAAGAAAATCGCAGAAGATGCAAAAGAAGTTTTGGTTAACAAATCAGGAGCAGGAAATGATTTCTTAGGATGGATTGATTTACCTGTAGATTATGACAAGGATGAATTTGCAAGAATTAAAGCAGCAGCTAAGAAGATTCAGAGTGATTCAGAAGTTTTAGTTGTTATTGGTATTGGTGGCTCATATTTAGGAGCAAGAGCAGCAATTGACTTCTTAAGACATGGTTTCTATAACAATGTATCAAAAGAAATCAGAAAAACACCTGAAATTTACTATGCAGGAAATAGCATTAGCCCTGCATACTTAAAGGGATTATTAGATGTTGTTGGAGACAGAGATTTCTCAGTTAACATTATTTCTAAGTCTGGTACAACAACAGAACCTGCTATCGCATTTAGAATTTTCAAGGAAAAACTTGAAAAGAAATATGGCAAAGAAGAAGCAGCAAAGAGAATTTACGCTACAACAGATAAGGCAAAGGGAGCTCTTAAGAATCTTGCAACAGAAGAAGGATATGAAAGCTTCGTAGTACCTGATGATGTAGGTGGACGTTTCTCAGTTCTTACAGCAGTAGGTTTGCTTCCAATCGCAGTAAGTGGTGCTGATATAGATAAATTAATGGAAGGTGCTGCAAGCGGAAGAGAAAAAGCTTTAAACAATACATTTGAAGATAACGATGCAGTAAAATACGCAGCAATCAGAAATATTTTATTAAGAAAAGGAAAATCAATTGAAATTACAGCTAACTATGAACCAAGTTTACATTACTTTGGTGAATGGTGGAAACAGCTTTATGGTGAAAGCGAAGGAAAAGACCAGAAAGGTATTTTCCCTGCAGCAGTTGATTTGACAACAGATTTACATTCAATGGGTCAGTTCATTCAGGACGGATCAAGACTTATGTTTGAAACAGTTGTAAATATTGAAAAGACAGATGCTGATATCGTAATTCAGGAAGAAGCAGATGATCTTGACGGATTAAATTACTTAGCTGGAAAAGATATGGATTTTGTTAACAAGAGTGCAATGAATGGAACAATTCTTGCTCATACAGATGGTAATGTTCCTAACCTTATGGTTAATGTACCTGAACAGAACGAATTCTATCTTGGAGAATTATTCTACATGTATGAATTTGCATGTGGTGTAAGTGGATATATTCTTGGAGTAAATCCATTTAATCAGCCGGGTGTAGAAAGCTACAAGAAGAATATGTTTGCATTACTTGGAAAACCGGGTTATGAAGACATGACAGCAGAATTACAGAAAAGACTTTAATTATAAGATAACACGGAGCGATTCGTGTTATATCCGGTAAATTTAAATAGTATATAAATATCCCCTCTGTATCGGTTGTCCGGTAAAGAGGGGATATGTTTTCTATAAGGCTTTTTTGTCAAGAATGATTTTGACCCCAACATATTAATCTTCTTCGATAATATAAAAATCTAAATAATCAAAATCAATATGTTCAATAAAACTGTCCTGATAAAATCTGGTTCGTGAAATGCGTTTGAATTCATCAATGTTATTATCAAGCCAGATTGGATTGCTTAAATCAAATTCCTCGCAAATATCTTCAAGTGCTTTGAAAACTTTGTGAGTTCTCGTCATCTCAGGGTTATCTATTTCGATTGTGGTATTTTTTATCATTTTATTATTTTTGAAGGTTCTTCCCCATATTCTAAACATATAAACTATCTCCTGTTTCATATTTTACTAATGTAAAGATGCCGGATAATTGTGAGAGTGCGTAGCACTGAACAATCTGTAGGCATCATAGTCGTGGCGGTTAACCCTGACATCATTTAATTAAGGGTAATTTTATATGAAATAATAAAACATGTAAAGAGTATATTAGTAATCTGTTATGGCTTATAAAGTAGTATAGTGGAAATAAAAATTACAATATGGTATACTAAATAATTAAAGTGCGTTAGAAACGTTGTAAGCTTTTTATATTTTAAAGATATACAAATATAAGGCAGAGATGAAGAATAAAGCAAATTAGAGGTGCTTATATGTTAAATGATAAAAAAGTAGCATTAAATGGGAAAATTACAAAGTATTTAAGGTGGCCTATTAACCTTAGTGTGCTTTGGATAGTAGTAACGGCTATAATATTTTTTATTGACAAAAGAGCCGGAGTGGTTATGGCGTTTGCAACAATTGTGTTTATTGTAATAGCGATTGTTATGATGCTTAGATTTTATCCAAATATCAAAAGATATCTTGTGGATTTTGGCGCAGAGTATAGTCAGATACAAAGACAGATGATGCATGAATTTGAAATTCCTTATGCGTTACTTGATTGTAATGGAAAGATGCTGTGGCATAATAGCGAAATGGAAAAGGCGTGCGAAACTAAACTTTTAAATATGAGGGGAATTGAATCTATATTTAAAGAGTTTACAAAGGATAAATTTGAATTTAAAGAAGAAAAGAAAGAGTTCAAAGTTGAGTATAATGAAAAAATATATAGAGCTGTGCTAAAGAAGTTTAAAATGAAAGATGCAGTTGATGAAGTGCCTATTGCAGTACTTGATTCAGATGATGACGATGCGGATATGTTTGCACTTTATTTATTTGATGATACAAGAATTCAGCAATTATCTAAGGAAAATAAAAATGATAAGATGATACCGGGACTTATCTACATAGATAATTATGAAGAGGTTCTTCAAAGTATTGAAGATGCCAGAAGAACACTGTTAGTTGCATTGATTGATCGACAGATACAGCGATATTTTGCAGAAATGGACGGTCTGGTAAGAAAACTTGAAAAAGATAAATATTTTGTAGTTGTTAAGGCTAAAAATATAGCAATTATGCAGAGTAAAAAATTCTCACTTCTTGATGATGTAAAGAATGTTAAGATAGGTAATGAGCGAACAGCTACAATCAGTATTGGATTCGGAATGGGTTCAGATTCGTATGTTCAGAATTACACGTCAGCCACAGCAGCTATCGATATGGCACTTGGCAGAGGTGGTGACCAGGCAGTATTAAAAGATGGCGCAAAGATATATTATTATGGCGGTAAGAGCAAGTCTGTCGAAAAGAATACCAGGGTAAAAGCCAGAGTAAAAGCTCATGCATTAAGAGAATTAATTGAAACAAGAGATAAAGTATTCATTATGGGACATCATTTGGGTGATAATGATTCTTACGGCGCAGCAATTGGTTTGTATAGAGCCATAACTACAATGGGTAAAAAAGCTTATGTGGTAACGGGAACTATGAGTTCTTCAGTAAAACCTTTGATTGATAAGTTTACGACAGATAATGGCTATGAAGAAGATATGTTTATTGCAGGAACATTGGCTACAACTATTTTAGAAAAAAATGATATGCTCATTGTAGTTGACTGTAATAGAGCAGGATATACTGAATATCCTGAATTAGTGAGAAGAGCACAAACACTTGTAGTAATAGATCATCATAGACAAAGTGCAGATGCAATAGAAAATGCACATTTATCATACATTGAACCATATTCATCATCAGCATGTGAAATGGTTACTGAAATTATGCAGTATATGGTTGATTCAGTTAAAATGAAACCGTATGAGGCAGATGCATTGTATAGCGGAATTATGATGGATACAAATAATTTTTCTAACAGAACAGGTGTAAGAACATTTGAGGCAGCAGCTTATTTGCGAAAAAATGGAGCTGATATTGTCAGAGTTAGAAAAATGTTTAGAGATGATATTGGAGATTATAAGGCAAAAGCTAAGGCCATTCAAAATACAGAGATATTTATGGATAAATACGCTATAGCCATTTGCCCGTCTGAAGGAACAAGTATGCCGACAGTTGTTGGAGCACAGGCAGCGAATGAATTGCTTAATATTAAAGGCATAAAGGCAGCGTTTGTATGTACGTTTTATAATGAAAAAGTATATTTAAGCGCAAGGTCAATAGATGAAGTTAACGTTCAGTTAATTGCAGAAAGATTAGGCGGTGGAGGTCATATGAATCTTGCCGGAGCACAGATTGAAGATTGTACATGTGAACAGGCAAAGAACTTGATAAAAGAGATTATTCAGGATATGACTGATGAAGGTGAAATATAGTTATTTACACAAGTGATATTTGACCTTAACATTAATATAGTTTGCCGGATCGAATTTGAAAAAATGAAATTAATTGCTTAGATATAATAAGTTTATTGCTTTGAAAGGAGACATGAATATGGAAGTTATTTTATTAGAAGATGTTAAAGCATTAGGAAAAAAAGGTGAAGTAGTAAAGGTAAGCGATGGATATGCTAAAAACTTTATTTTAAAGAAAAAACTTGGCGTAGAAGCAAATAGCGCAAATAAAAATGATTTAAAACTTCAAAAAGCTAATGAAGCAAAGGTTGCTCAGGAAAAATTGGATGCAGCAAAAGCTTTGGCAGAAGAATTAAAAGATAAAAAGGTAGTTATAAAGATTAAAGCCGGAAATGGAGACCGTGTATTTGGCTCAATTTCTGCAAAGGAAATAGCAGCAGAAACAAAGAAGCAGCTTGGTTTAGAAATTGATAAAAAGAAGATTGTTATGGAAGAGGGAATTAAAAATCTTGGAGTCCATACAGTAAAAGTTAAATTGCACAAGGATGTAATGGCAACTTTAGACATAAAGGTTGAAGCTTTATAGGAGATAATTATTAATGGAAGATCCAATAGTAAAAAAAATACTACCTCATAGCTATGAAGCAGAACAGGCAGTAATAGGTTCGATGATTATGGATCCGGATGCTGTTCCGATAGCTATGGAGTTGATAAATAAAGATGATTTTTTTAACAGACAATATGGATTGCTCTTTGGGGCAATGACAGAATTGTACCGTGAAGGAAAAAATGGAGATTTGGTTACCATAAAGGCTAAATTGGAAGAGATGGATGTTTCTAGTGAAGTAATCAGCCTTGATTTTATCAGGGAAATATTAGAAATGGTACCGACTTCAGCAAATATAAAGCAGTATGCGACTATTGTATATGAAAAAGCAATGTTGCGTAAATTAATAAAAGTAAATGATAATATTTCAGCTAAATGTTATGCAGGAACGGATAAGCTTGAAGATATAATGGAGAGTACTGAAAAAGAAGTTTTTGAAGTGCTTAGATCACGTTCAAGTGGCGACTTTGTCCCAATTAATAAAGTAGTTGCTAATGTATTTGATAAATTAGAACAGGCATCGCTTACAAAGGGAACTGTTACAGGTTTAGCAACCGGATATATATATCTTGATAATCAGTTATCCGGATTGCAGCCATCAGACTTTATTTTGATTGCGGCAAGACCTTCAGTTGGTAAAACAGCATTTGCACTTAACGTAACAGAGCATATAGCTATACGTAAGCCGAATGCAGTCGCTATATTTAGTTTGGAAATGTCAAAGGAACAGTTGGTTAACCGTCTTATATCACAGCATTCAATGGTAAGTTCTCAGAAAATGAGAGCAGGAGAACTTAATGAATCTGAATGGGAAAAAATTGTAGAAACAGCGGATATTATAGGAAATTCAAATATTGTAATTGACGATACGCCAAGTATTACGATTGGTGACCTTCGTTCCAAATGCAGAAAGTTTAAATTAGAAAAAGATATACAGCTTGTGGTTATTGACTACCTACAGCTTATGAGAGGAAATGGTAATTATCCAAGCCGTGAACAGGAAATTGCGGATATTTCAAGATCATTAAAGGGAATTGCCAGAGAGTTGAATATTCCGGTAGTTGCACTTTCACAGCTTAACCGAAGCGTAGAATCGAGACCTGACCATCGACCTATCATGGCCGATTTGCGAGAATCAGGTTCTATCGAGCAGGATGCCGACGTTGTAATGCTTTTATCAAGAAAATACAACAAAGAGGACGAAACAGAAGACAGAAATACTATTATTGTGGATGTTGCTAAGCAAAGAAACGGTCCTGTAGGAGCTATAGAATTATTATGGTTACCTGAATATACAAAATTCGAGACAAAAGCAAGAGAGTAGATTTGCTTGTTTGTCCGCATTTTAAAACAAATGTGAGAGAATAATTATTATATTGTTAATCAAACAACTGGTGAAAAATATAGGTTCAAAATAAATGCGAGAGAATAATTATGCTAAGCCATATGCGAATTTGAACGAAAAAGATGAGATGTTTACACTCATTTGACGGCATTCGTCATTTGCTTAAAAAATAATTGAATATGGGACTGCCAATTCGTTGAATTGAGTAATAGTCAGAATTATACTAATGTTAACAATAATTTGGAAATTATTGTTAACATTATTTTTTTGGAGGGGAAAATGGGAACACGACGATATATTATTTCAGATGCATCTAAAATGCTAAAGGTAGAATCTCATGTGTTAAGATATTGGGAAGAAGAACTTGAGATAAAGATTCCCAGAAATGAAATGGGACATCGATATTATACGGAAGAAAATATTGAATTACTTCGGAAAATAAGAGATTTAAAAGAACAGGGATATGGTCTAAGAACTATAAAAATGATGATTAATGGAGAAATTGACATTAATCGTTCTAATCCTAATACAGTCAACATTAGAAATCTTTTTGACAAACCAAAGAGTGAAAAAAATACATTTTATAAAGAAGATGAAGAAGGATGTAATAATGGTGTAAATAATAAAGAAATTATGGATACAAAAACAAAAGATAATAGTGGAGACATAGAAAAATATAGAGGATTAGAAAATAAAACATCTTTAACTGAAAGTGTTAGCTCAGAAAGTAAAATGCAGCAATTTCAGGAAATTATGGGAAACATAGTTTCGAGAGCCTTAGAGGAAAATACCGAAAGTATAGTTACCAGAGCGATAAATAAGTCGACACAGAATATGTCTAAAGAAGTGAGTGATTGTGTGAGCGAAAAAGTATTGAAAGGTGTAGATTATATTATTAGAATGCAGGATGAAAGAGAAGAAGAACGTTATCGAAAAATAGATGAAGTAATAAGAAAAAAACAAAGAAAGTCCAGAAAAGAGCGAAAAATGGAAAGCCGCATTAATAAAGATGAAAAAGTTATGAACAAAAAAGCTGAAAGGGCTCGAAAAAAAGCCGAAAAAGTGCGAGTAAAGTCTGAAAAAAATAGGGAGAAGTCTAAAAAATTGGCGTTTAGCACATTGAGTAAATGAAATTATGTACATAATGTACAAATTGTGACTAAATTATTAAAAAATATTGACTAAATGACGAAAAGTATTATAATAATACTATCATAAAGAAAACGTTTTAAACATTTAATACATAAGGGTTTTCTATGTAGATGCAAGTAAATACAGAGGAGGAAACAGCAATGGAATACGCGATATACGCGACGGTGGGTTTGCTCTCTGGATTATGCTTTTACTATCTGGCGAGATACCAGATACAAGTAAGAAGTATATATGATACAGAAAATAAAGGACAACGAATAAACAACATAGGTTACAGAATAGCATGGATGGTGGTTCCGGCAGTATTGTTTGTAGGTATAGCCCTTAAAGAATTTGATTACTGGCAGACAGTGCGATATATGCTTATCATATTGATGGCAATAAATGTAGCAGGAATTGATATGTTGATAAGAAGAATACCTAATGCATTATTATTAGGAATGTTACTTTTACAAATATGCAACATAGTAATTACAAGTGGTGGGTTAGATGTGTTTATGGATACATTTTTTAATTCATTTATGGGATTGATAATTGCATATGTAATATTTGTTATTCCGGGGTTCTTTAAATTGAGGATTGGGGCTGGCGATGTGAAATATAGCGCCGTAATTGGTTTTATGTTGGGCCTTCAAGGATATGTTGAAGCAATGGCAGTGATGGGTTTTACAATATTTATCTATTATTTGTTCTTAAAAATCACAAGAAGAGGCAACTTAAAAACAGCAGCTCCTATGGCACCGTTTTTATCGGGAGGGGTTTTGGTTTCATTATTTTTCCCGTTAATTTATTAAATTTATAATTAAGCACGACGGAGTAAAAGAGAGTCGTATGCAAGAAGGAGGAAATATTATGAGAGATGTAAAGAATTTCTTAATGGATGAAGATGGACAGGGTATGGTTGAATATGGTCTTATCATCGGATTAGTAGCAATCGTTGTAATTGGTGCTTTAACACTTTTAGGACCAAAGATTGGTGGATTATTCAATAAAGCTGGTGATGCATTGAATAATGCAGGACACTAATATTGTTAATCAATACATAGATATTGTACAATAATGAAGCAAATTAAAATAGAGGGGCGTTTGCCCCTCTATTTTGAAATATGGGATAATTATTTAAGAGGTAGCATCAATGAAAAAAGAGAATGGACAATCAGCTGTTGAATTTGCTTTGGTTTTACCTATATTACTTTTAATTGTGTGTGGAATTTTGGATTTCGGGTGGTTGTTTTACAATCAGTTATCAGTTGAAAATGCCTGCAGAGAAGGTGCAAGAGTCGGATGTGTAAATTCTCAGGATGCACAGCTGACACAGATAGTAACCAACAAGGTAGAGGCGATACTTCCGGATAATTTAGATCCGGTTAAAGTTGACGTTAAACTAACAAATCCAACCAGCCCGCTTGAAGGAGATCTACAGGTAAACGTAAAAGCAGAGATGACAACATTAACACCGGTTTTGGGAGTCGTATATGGAAAGACAAAGGAGCTCTCATATACGGTAACAATAAAAACAGAATCGTAGATTAATAAAATACTAAAAATAAGAAACAGAGGGGTACAATTACCATGAAGAGAATTTATTTGATTGCACTTATAAGTGCATTGGTTGCAGGAATCGCAACATATATGTTTGCACAATCAGTCATAAGTAATAATGATCCTAACAAGGATAAATCAGAGGTGGTGTATGCGATAACAGATGTTCCGGCGGGAACACAGGTTACGGCTGGTAATGTTAACACTTATTTTAGCACAAGAATGATAGATAATGCAGCAATTGTAGATGGAGCCGTAAGAAGCCTTGATGAGGTTGTAGGTAATACATCATCAGGATATATTTATGCAGGAGAGCAGGTATCTATCAAGCGCTTTGGAACTGAACAGGAAGCAAATGCAGGGTTGTCATACAATCTTCCGGATGGAATGGTTGCGTACAGTATGTCTGCAGAAGGCGTTACAGGTGTAGACGGATACATTTTACCTGGGGATACGGTAAATATTTTAGCAATGAAGACAGGAGACGGCAAGGCTACTGTCGATACAGTTTTAAGTGATGTTAAAGTGTTAAAAATATCAACAAATGACGTAAATGTAGATACATCGAATGCGATAGTTACATATTCATCAATTACAGTAGAGTTATCATATGAAGATGCGGATATTTTATACGGAGTAGAAAATTCAGGAGAATACTCAGGATATAAACTTATATTAAATAAGAGAACTGCGGAGGATGGAGAATAATATGGAAAGTGTAAAGGTTGTTATTATTTCAGAAGATACATCAATTCGTGTTAATTTGAAAAAAAAGTTAGCAGATAAAGATATTCAGATTGTTGGTTATGCAGATTTTAAGGACGAATCAAGATTAAAGATAGACGGACTGTTTCCGGATGTAGTTATTGTAGGTGTTAAAGTTCCGATTGATCCTGAAGTATTTTCATTTGTTGAAAGTATGAAATTCCAGAGTAAGGGATGCGCGGCTGTAATAGCTACAGATGACGTGACTGTTGATTTAGTAAATTATGCAGCAAGATTTGGAATTAGACAGGTGTTGCCTTTAGATATGAAGGATAATGAATTTTATTCAAGAGTAGTACAGGTTAATGAATATGAAAAAGTAATTCAGGCACAGTTAAATATTCAGAAGAGAGTAAGATCAAAAGTAATTGCATTTTTCGGATGTAAAGGTGGCACAGGAAAATCTGTAATGGCAACAAATCTTGCAGTTGCGTTATCAAAGCGAGGAAGTAACGTTATTCTTTTGGACATGGATTTAAGATTTGGAGATCAGAATATTCTATTGGATTTGGAGCCTAAGGATACAATTGTTGAATTGGCACAGGACCCTGAAGGTATATCAATAGAGAGAGTTAATGCCTTTAGTATAATGCATTCATCAGGTGTAGTTTTACTTGCAGCGCCAAAAAGTCCTGAATATGCTGAATATATAAAGCCGGATCATATTACAAAGGTTATTCGTAGTGTAAGACCATATTATGAATATGTACTAGTTGATTTGGGTTCAAACTTTAGTGATGAAACTATAGCAGCATTACAGGAATGTGATGAAATTATGATTGTAAATAATCCGGATATTTTATCGCTTAAGGCAGCAAAATCAGCTGTGAGCATATTGGAACAGTTGGGAATAAAAGAAAAAGCAAGATTAATAATGAATAAAAATGTTAACAGTTTAATCCGAATGAAGGATTTTGAATCTATGCTGGAAATACCGTTTTATGCTTCAATATCAGCTGATAAAATGTTTAACAGCAGCGTAAATAAAGGAGAACCGTTCGTATTAAGAACCAGCAGAACGGTGGCAGCAAAAGAATTCTCAAGCTTTATACAAAGGGTTATTGCTGATAAAGGAGAGTAAAAGGTCGGAGGTTAATCGAATATGGGATTACTAGACATAATTGAAAAAAATAAAGAGGAAAATGGAGAAGAAACATCTACAACCAAACAGGAACAAAAAAAGGTTGAAGAAGTAAAAGAAGTAAAAGTAGAAGATCCATATGATGCCGTAAAGAAAAAAATTCATGGAAGAATTATTTTAGCCTTGAATAGAGCAGGAAAGGCTACTGTTGACAGAGATGAAATGGAAAAACTTCTTACTGAAGAGGTTGACAAGGATGAGTACAATATTCCAAGAGTAGAAAGAAAATCAATTGTAAAGAGTTTGTTGGATGATATATTGGGATATGGTCCTATTCAAGATTTAATTGATAGTGATAGTTGTAGTGAAATAATGGTCAATGGTCCAAACCGAGTATATATTGAACAAAAAGGTAAATTAGTTCTTACAGATATAAAATTTAGAGATGAAGAGCATCTTATGAATATTATTGACAGAATTGTCACACAGGTTGGTAGACATGTAGATGAGGCCAGTCCTATGGTTGATGCCAGACTTCCGGATGGTTCCCGTGTAAATGCCATCATTCCTCCAATTTCACTTATTGGAGCTGTACTTACAATTCGAAAATTCAGTTCAACACCGGTAACAGCAGCACAATTAGTAGAATGGGGTTCATTAAACCCTGTAATGCTTTCATTTTTAGAGGCGTGTGTTAAGGGAAAATTAAACATAGTAGTATCTGGTGGTACCGGCTCAGGTAAGACAACATTGTTAAATGTGTTATCATCATATATTCCTGAAGATGAACGTATTGTAACAATAGAAGATGCTGCAGAAGTTCAGTTGCATCAGGATCATGTTATTACACTTGAATGTAGACCGGCAAACCTTGAAGGTAAAGGTGCGATAACAATCAGATCTCTTGTAAAGAATGCATTAAGAATGAGACCTGACCGTATAATTGTCGGGGAAGTTCGTTCAGAGGAAACATTAGACATGCTTCAGGCTATGAATACAGGTCATGATGGTTCATTAACAACAACTCATGCTAACTCGCCTAGAGATGCAATGGCACGTATTGAGACTATGGTTATGATGTCAGGTATGGAATTGCCGGTTAAGGCAATCAGGGATCAGGCGTCATCGGCCATAGATTTAGTTATACAGCAGAGCAGACTTAGAGATGGATCCAGAAAGGTAACTTCAATTACTGAGGTTGTTGGTATGGAAGGAGATGTTGTAAGTTTGCAGGATATATTCGTTTATGAGACGGATGGAACATTGGATTCAAGAGGAAAGTTTAAGGGACAATTTAGAGCAACAGGTGTAGTTCCAAAGTGTATTGAAAAGATTAGAGGAAATGGGGTTGTTGTAAAGAATGAATGGTTTGCAAATTAGTACGATTTTCTTTGTTGTAGTTATGATGATTGTTACATTTGTACTTGTAATAACGATAGTTGGTAAAATAACGGAAAGCAGTAGAAATGTAAAACGAAGAGAAGACTACATTGTAGGAAAGAAAAAAGAAGAAAAGAAGGCTGAAAATACTAAAAGCCAAAAAAATAATAAAAAACAAACATTAAGTAATAAAGGTGCATTTACCAAGCTGAATAAAATTTTAGCAGAGGAATTAGAGAAAAGCGATATTTCAAAAAAACCGGAAGATTTTATAATTATATGGATTGTAGTAACTTTTGTGCCGGGATTATTATTTATGCTTATATTTAAAAATCAGTTAATTGCACCTATGCTTATGGTAATTGGAGCTGTTGCACCAATTATATATATAAAAAGTAAGCAAAAAAAGAGAAGAGATACATTTGAATCACAGTTAAGTGATGCTTTAATGATTGCAAGTAACTGTTTGAAGTCCGGTTTAACATTTAATCAGGCAATGGACACAATTTCAAGCGAATGTGAAGAACCAATAAAATCAGAATTTAAGAGAACAGTTAACGAAATAACATTTGGTAGTTCGCAGGATGTTGCATTAGAAGCAATGGCCGGAAGAGTAAAAAGTGAAGATTTTGATCTTGTAGTTTCAGCTGTTAGTATTCAAAGACAGACTGGTGGTAACTTATCAGAAATACTTGACACAATAGCAGGGACAATTCGTGAGCGATACAAGATTAGAGGTGAGATAAAGACTATGACCGGGCAGGGTAGAGTTTCAGGAATTATAATCGGAGCATTACCAGTTGCACTATTACTTATAATGAGTTTGATTAATAAAGAACTTATTATGAATTTATTTACTACATCAACGGGAAATATTCTTTTACTTATATCTGTTGGATTGGAAACTGTTGGTGCAATTATTATTAATAAAATTGTTACGATTAAGTTCTAAAAGGAGAAAAAAATATGGAATTTATGGTATTAGCAATTAGTGCGTTTGTTTTCTTTATTGTTTCCTCCATTGGATATAATAAAGGAACAGAGATTGATGACAAGGAAAGAAAAATAGAATACATAAGTGGCAAGAAAAAAATTCAAAGCGAAAAAGAGGGTGAAAAGTCTTCAAAAAGGTTTTTGCAATCTCAAATACAGGCAATTAATAATTATGCCAATAAAAGTGCAGCTAATGTAAAGAAAAATGCAAAATATAAAGCTGCGGAAAAACAATTAAGATTAGCGGGACTATCTATAAGTCCGGAAAACTTTTTCTTTTATAAGAAGGCTATCATGGCTTTGATAATGGTAGTTATGACATTTATAGCTGTTATTACAAAGATTCCACTTTTAGTATTAGTTGGATTGTTAATAGCTTTACTGCTCCCTAACATGTATTTAAATGTAAAGGTTAAAAGCTATCAGCAGGGAATTAGGGATCAGTTACCGGATGCAATGGATTTATTGGGTGTTTGTATAGAATCAGGATTAAGCTTTGATGCTTCACTACTAAAAGTATCTGAAAGAATGAAGGGACCATTTATAGATGAGTTATTAAAACTCTATAGACAGATTCAGATGGGTGTTCCAAGGGGTGAGGCATTAAAAAATATGGCAAATTCATCAGAAATTCCAGAATTAAAGACTTTTATTGCAGCCCTGGCACAGGCAACTCAGCTAGGTATTCCGATGAATAACATTATGAAGGTTCAGTCGGAAACACTTAGGGAAACAAGAATGCAGATGGCAAGAGAAAAAGGTCAGAAAGCTCCTGTTAAGATGCTTTTGCCTATGGTAGGACTTATTTTCCCAGTACTGTTTATTGTAATCTTAGGACCAGTTGTAATTAACATTATGAACATGGGACTTTTTTAAAGAAAAAAAGAAAAAATTATTTGATTTAATAATGCAAATTTGTAAAAAAAGTGATAGAATCGAGGTATGGATATGATTATAAAATGTTGTAATCAGATTATATGTACAGAGGCTGAATATGCAAATACATTTTTTAAGAGATTTAAGGGGCTTATGGGTCGAAAATCATTGGCTGAAGGTGCAGGACTTTTGATTGAACCATGTAATCAGATACATACTTTCGGGATGAAGTTTGCTATAGATACATTGACATTGGATAAAGATAATGTGATTTTGTATATAGACCATGAAATTCAACCGGGAAAAATAAGAAAAATGGTTTCGAAGGGCAGAAGGGTGTTAGAATTGCCAAGCGGAACTGCAAATAAATATATGTTACAGGTTGGACAAGTTATTTCAGTGGAGTAGGAAACATTGAAATTGGACTCCAGCATTTATACATTTCAATTGAAATGTAAAAAATCTAGGAAAAGGAGTTGAGAAGTATGGCTAAGTTGTCAAGAATAGCTAGACCACAGACCAGGTTTATGCAGAGCAACGAAATTGGGGAGGTTGCAGCAGAAGAGAATGCTTATGGATTTAATCATGCGGTAAGAGGATATGATCCTGAAGAAGTAGATGATTATATTAATAACCTTTTCGGCAACTACAAAAACACACAGAATGTTTTAAATAAACAGAAAGAAGAGTTTGAAACAGAACGAGAAATGCTTCAATGTGAAATCAATGATTTACATGGGAAAAATGGTGCTCTTCAAGAAGAGAATGATGAACTTAAAGCAACAATAGAGGAACTTAGAGAAGAAATATTAGCATTAGCAGAAGGAGCAGGAGATTCACAGCAGAGTGTAGCACCTGCCGCTCCAGTAGAAAAACCGGAACCTGAAATTGTATACGTTGAAGTGCCGGTAGAAAAACCATCTACAGACGATGGAAGTGCTGAGTATGAAGTTCTTTATGCCGAGAATAATGAATTAATTGGAAAGAACAGGACTTTAAGTATTGAGAATGCTAAATTACAAAAGAGTGTCGATGCAAGTGCAATGGAAGCTAAAGCAGCAACTGACAAACTAGGTGAAATTCAAAGCAGATTAGATGAAAGTCAAAATAAATTAGCAGATAATCAGAATAAACTTGAAGAATGTCAGGCCCAGTTAGAAGATAGTCAGGTTCAGTTATTAGAAACTCAGGAAAAGGTAGAAGAAGGTCAGACAAGAATCCAGAGCATGGAAGAAGAGATGACTCAGATGCGTAAGAAGATGGCAGTTGTTGATAGTAAGGAATTAATTGATTCACTTATTTCATCAATGGGAAGTCTTGAATCTGTACTTAAACAAAGACAGGAATAATTATTATATAATAAAAATAGCTGTTATGTTGATACTATTGCATTGACGTGACAGCTATTTTTATGTTTAAAATAATTATTTGAATTTACACTAATATAAGATAAGGGGATTTTTATGTTAAAATTAAAAGAAAAAATAAAAAATACAAATACAAGATATTTTTATTTTTATATATTATTTGCGTTATGTGTTGGAATACTGTCAATAATGATGTCTTATGGTATTTCAGGAAATGATTTTTGGTGGCACATTAAGTCTGGAGAATGGATTGTAGAAAATAAGGCGTTTCCTCGCGAGGGAATATTTTCATGGATGGCAATGGATAAGCATCTTAAATGGTATGCTCATGAATGGTTAGCACAGGTTATATATTATGGAATATATTCATTAGGAGGACAATTGGCAATATATTTTTTCTGCTTTTTTGCAGGAGTATTAATGTTATATATGATTTATAAAGTGGCTAAAGAATATGTACTTAATAATATTATGTATACAGTTTTGATATTTATATTTACTATGATGATTATTAAAAATTATTTCTATGGAAGACCACAGTTATTTAGTTATTTTTTAATTTTTATGGAATTAAAATTTTTATATGATTATATAAATGAAAAAAGTAATAAAGAGATATTTTTTGTTCCTTTATTGGGAATTTTGTGGGTGAATATACATGGGGGGTCATCTAATTTATCATATTTATTATGTTTGTTCTTCTTAATTGCTGGTGTAATTAATTTTGAATTTGGAAAAATAAGCTTTGTTAGATTAGAAAAAAATAAAATATTAACGTTATTAGGGGTTATGGTGGCTACAATAGTGGCAGTATTCATAAACCCATATGGTTTAGATATGGTTCTGTATCCTTATACAAATATGGCAGACAATTTGATGCTTGATTTAATTGCTGAGTGGGGAGCACCTGACGCAAAAAATGTTGCTATACTATTATTTTTCTTTGTTCCATTTGCATTGGGGTTGATCAGCATTATAACAACAGAAAAGAAAATAAGAGGAATTGATTTACTTATATTTGCATTTTTTTCATATATGTTTTTTAGAAGTACACGATTTATAGTAATGTTAGTAATAAGCTATCCATTTTATATTTTTAATTATATACCAAAATTTGGAACATTAAATGAAGTGAAATCCAAAGCCGATAAAGTTGTTGCAACAATTCTTATTGCAGCAGGAATAGGAATGACAGCGTTTGGTGCTGTTAATAGTGTAAGTACATATGATAAAGGCAAACTTATAGAACATGAATTGGACTACAAATTTGTAAAAATCATGAAAGTAGAGAAACCGAAGAGACCATATACAGAATATAATTATGGAGGAGATTTGATATATTATGGGATAGAGGTTTTGGTGGATGGACGAGCTGATGTTTATACAGGAACGCCACTTGAGGACTGGAATAATCTTACAAAACTTACAGTATATTCTGAACCTAATAAAAAATATAATAAGCATACGTTTGTTGAGGATATTATAAAAAAATATAATTTTGATGCATTTTTAGTCGATGTAAACAGACCATTATATCAGTATTTAATTACAAATGCAGATAAATATGAACTGGTAAAGGAAAACAAAGAAACAGCCTATTTTAGAGTAATTAATTAAAAGGGGAATGTGTATGAGGAAAAATATAAAGACAAAGAACGATATTATAGTTTTGGTGCTAATATATATTTTGGTAATAATATTAGCGATTTTTACTACACCTATTGGAAATATGGAGGAAATTTGGAAGTATAATATTTGTCAGGCTATTGTAAATGGAAAACAATTATATAAGGATATAAATTTAGTTAACACGCCTTTAGTCTATTTAATTGGAGCCTTATTCGTTAAAATAAAACCCTGTCTGATTTCCTTTAGAATTATAACAGTAATAATGTGGGCAGCAATGCTACTAATGTTCCATATAATTGCAGCAAAACTAAATCAAAGTAATTTAAAAATATTTGCTATTAATTTGTTTTTTATTTTCTTTTGCAGCATACAAAATGGCATATATTTATGCTATAATCAGGCGGTTTTACTTGCAACATTAGGAATAATATATATTATTCTTAGAGATGAAATAAGTAATTTGAATTTATTTGAAATAGGTCTGTTAAATGCATTGGCAATTTTGTGTAAATATTCAACAGGAATAGTTGTGTGTTTAGGCACAATAATCGTAATATTTATAAAAATAAGGAACAAAGGAACAAGCATTAAACATACATTAATACATATAGCAACATATTTAGCAGGTCTTATGCTTCCTAATGCATTATTTTTAGGATATTTAATGGCAAGTGGTAGCTTTGCAGATTTTTTTGATATGACATTTGCAGGGACTACTGAGTTTAAGAATAATGCATTGTCAATGCGGGAAATAATGGACAATGCGTACATAATTGTGTTTTTGGCAATTTTATTAGTTATACCGGTAGCAATTTTATTTGATACTATAAAACATAAAAATTATAATAAAGATAAAATTTGTGTTGCTATCTTGGCAATTTCAAATTTTGCAGCAGCTTATCCAATATTTGATCCGGTCCATTTTTATCAGGGATTTTATATACTAGCGTTACTTTTACCGATAAGTAAAGGTAATAGAAAAATTAAGCCGGAGATAGTTACAGTTTGTGTATGCTCGATTGTACTTATATATATGTCATGTTCAGCTATGTCAAGTGCAAAATTGAGAAAAGTAAATGGATATGGTTATGTTTTTACAACGGATTATACATATAACAAGTTTCATAAAATAGATAAGTTTGTGTCAGATAATAATGGAAATGTAAAGATTATCGACCCATATGCAGCGTTTTATGATGTTGAGTTAGGAAGATATATAAAATATGAGGGATGCTTTTTAAATGGAAATTTAGGCGAAAAAACACCTATTGAGGCATTTGAATCAATTGTAGGCGAAGAAGATGTTGTGTTAATGTATGATAAAAAAGATATAACAAACAGGCAGTTTCCAATTGAAATTTGTGATTATATAGAAAGTCATTATAAAAGAGATGGTAAAATTGAAGGCTTTAATGTTTATAAAAAGCGTTAAATAGAAGTTTATAAATAAATTAAAAATACAAAAATATAATTAATTAGATTATAAAAATTAGAATTGTATTGAAAGTAAATTTATAGGTAAGACGAAATAGCATACAAAAATATAAACAGGGTTGTCATTATGACAACCCTGTTTATATTTTTCTAATATTTAGATTCTAAATATTAATCGTCCGATTTTAAATTAGTCTAAAACGATTGAGTCTGTTGGGCAAGCTGCTGTGCAAGCACCACATTCGATGCACTGATCAGCGTTGATTACGCAAGCACTACCGTCGTTTGAGATTGCTCCAACTGGACAAGCTCCTTCACAAGCACCACATCCGATGCAACCATCTGTAATTTTGTAAGCCATTATGTATGCCTCCTTTATAGTTTTATACAGTAATAATAATACAAATAATTACATATTGCAACATCTAAGTGATGAGAAAAATAAACATTTTAGGTAAAAAATGGACCTATAAAATATATGAAAAAATGTGCATATATTAAAAATAATATTCATATCCGGATAGAAGTAAAAGAATACTCATTTATTGTTATAAATCTGGGAATTACTGCTTGTATTTAATTTATTTGCAATTATAAAAACCTACCTTATAACCGTTAGTACGCGTCCGAATACATACCATTCAGATGGGTCAGTAGCAACAATATCTTTTCCAAAACCATTTACAGGTTTAAGCACGGAAGGAGTGCCATACTCATATTTTCTGATATAAACATGACGTCCTTTAAGAAAAATACCGGTTTCTCCGTAGGCAGGAGAACGGTCATTTGCAATAATCAAAACATCGTCTTTAAGGTATGCCGGATGAAGTGATTTATTAGTGACTTTTATTCCGCACATCATAGATGAACCGAATTCCTCCTCATAAGATGAAACATCTATGTAATCGGCATAAAAACTGTCAAATAACATTTCGTCTCCCATGCAACCGGTTGGAACAATGACAGGAATATAGGTTTTGCCCTGAAGTTGATTTAAGTTGTACAATTTTGTTTCAAAATTTGCTATTTCAGAAATTAGATTACATGCTCTTTCAGGGAGCTTTGTGTAATCTATATTTAGATGTCTGTCAAGTCCTAATAGATAATCTATTGAGACACCTAATGCTTGAGATAATTTTATTAAGTTATATGTTGTAGGACATCCGGTATGACCGCTCATCAGTTTTTTTAGAGTGTCATATGAAATGTTGGAAACATCAGATAATTTCTTTAAAGTCCAATTTCTTTCATTGAGAATCTGATTAATTGTCTCTACAACAGTGTTAGTATATTGTAATAAGTCAAATTGTTTAAGATTCATTTTGGTTCCTTCGATGGCACTTTTTAAAATTTTAGAAAATTAAAATAGTGCAATTTAAGTTCTTTTAAATAACTTTGGTTACAGTTATATTTTATTATAAGAATTAAATAAATTCAAGTTAGCTGTAGGTGACAAGCTTGGGGTGTGGCTTATCATATAGCAGAATAAGGCGAAAATACAACTTATTCATTAATAAAATATTATGAGAGCAAGGGGTGTTTTAATGAGTAAAACCAAGATTGTAGTAATTGACAATGACAAGAAGGCAGTATGGGAGCTTAGTAAAAGCTTAGAGTGTGAAGAAAACATTGAGGTAGTATCAGTTGAAGAAAATGGAATAGACGGATTGGAAGCAATTAATAAATATAATCCGGATATAGTCATAATGGAACTACTGCTAACAGGAATAGATGGATTTAGTATTATTGATTATATAAAAGAATGCAAATATGATATAAAAATAATTCTTACATCTGTAATTAATCAACAAAATATAGTTAGGGAGGCCTTTGATAAGGGAATAGATTATTTTGTTGTTAAGCCATATGATGTAAACACAATAGTGAACAGAGTTAAGCGTATAATCGGAGAAAATAAAAATAGTGAAACATTTAGTGCAATTTATAGTGTAGATTCTATAATTGCAAATTCACTGATTCAGTTAGGTATTCCAGCAAGTTTAAAAGGATACAGATATGTAGCGACAGGAATAAAAAGAGCAACAGAAGATCAGGGAGTGCTAGAGGGAGTTACAAAAATATTATATCCTGACATTGCAAAGGAATATGATTCAACACCGCAAAGAGTTGAAAAGGCAATTAGACATGCAATTGAAGTTGCTTGGAATAAAAATAGTGACAGTGATTTAAAAAACAAATTTTGCGTTAATTTAGATAAAGGAAGAAAAAGACCAACAAATTCAGAATTTATTGCAACAATGTCACAATACATAATTAATTCATATAGGTAGTTAGGCAAAACTCTATATGGGGAATGCTTTAAGCTATATTGGGGTAAAAGACAAAAAAGAACTGCTATTATTAAAAAGAAATGCGATGTATGTGTAGCATATTTGATAAATTATTTTGTAAATTTACACCGAAGTAATTTATCAATTCTTTAAAATAATAGTGGTTCTTTTTTTATATAATTATTAGGTAATTATGTCTGTTTTTATAATTAAAATTATTTTTTTGCGAGTGATAATGAGAAAATAAATTCTGTTCCCACTCCTTCGGTGCTTATAACATCAATAGTTTCATTGTGCGCTGAAATAATTTCTTTTACAATGGAAAGCCCAATCCCGGAACCGGTTTTATCCATACCTCTTGAAGAGTCTGTCTTATAAAAACGCTGCCAGATTTTATTAATATTATCATGGGAAATACCAATTCCATTGTCTTTGATAACGCAGAATAATTTACCGCGATTGTTGTATAGTCTGATAATAATTTCAGAATCATTAAAACTAAATTTAATGGCGTTATCAATGAGATTATATATAACCTGTTCAATCTTACCTTTATCGGCAGTGACAATAGTTTTCTTTGCTTCATTAACAATAGTTAATTTTATATTTTTCTTTGAACTTACAGCTTCGAGAGTTTCAATAGAACTATGTATAAGCTCAAGTATATCAAAATCTTCTAAAATAAGTTCAGGACCTTTGTTGCTCCAAACATTTAAATCTCTTAGACCATTGGTTAAATGTTCCAGTCGGTTTGCTTCAGACAAAACAATCCCAAGATATTTATTTTGCATTTCAGGAGGAATGGTTCCATCCATAATGGCTTCAATGTAACCTTTTATTGAAGTAAGAGGAGAACGAAAGTCATGCGAAATATTTGATATAAATTTTTGCTGATATTCGTTGCTGTCTCTTAATTGGCTTGCCATATAATTTAATGAGTTGGCAACATCACCAATTTCATCATCTGAATATATTTTTATAGGATCAAAATCAAAATTACCTTGAGCATATTGCATTGCTGCAGTTCTTATATCCTTTAAAGGTGCATATATAAACCAAACAAAATTGAAGAAAATAATTAACGACAATAATAAAATTATAAAATATGTTAAATAAAAAATCTTTGTTATGGTGTAACTTGAAGATTTTATTGATGCTGTGGAAACATGTACAAGCATATAACCGTAAGGGCTTGATGAACCAGATTTAATCGGGTGGACAACATGAAGCATGTCGGTTTTAAAAATGTTGTACATATTACTAATCTGATAATGCCCTCCATTCTGATAATCTGCAGGATTAAAATTTGAAATAATAATTGACTTTGAAGAATCAGAGGTTAAATCAGAACCATCACTTGAATACTTTAAGTTAAAATCAGAACCTAAAATCCAAACCTCAGAATTTAAAATCTTATTAAAATCTTCCACATATGGTTCAAAATCAGTAATATCTGAAAGTGAATAGTTGCAGTCGTCAGCAATATTTTTGGAAGCAACAGTAGCGTAGCTGTATAATTGCGACGCTGTTGTTTCAACCAAATGATTATAGGTTATATTTGTTGACCAATAGGTAATAATCAACATACCTAAAATTGCAAATGAAATATAACCAATAAAAAATTTTTCAAGAATAGAATCCTTCATAGTAATCTCCAATTTGTAAATAGCAACATAATCTTTATTTGTTATAATGGCGGGGCACAAGGTACTTTACCCACTCATGAGCAAGCTCATGTGGGCTTAGACCTTTTGACCCTAGCATCTTGATAAATTATGCTTTGCTGTGTACTTCAAATTTGTATCCAATACCCCAAACAGTGGAAAGGGCCCATGTGTCGCTGTCGTGAATTTTTTCACGAATTCTTTTAATGTGTACATCGACAGTTCTGGTGTCTCCGGCATATTCATATCCCCAGATATTGTCTAATAACTGTTCTCTTGTAAATACCTGATTTGGAGAGGAAGCAAGGAAATATAAAAGTTCAATTTCCTTAGGTGCCATTTCAAGAGTTTCACCTTTATAAACTACTTCATAATTAGAAAGGTTAACTGTAAGGTCTGGGAATTTAACGACTTCAGCTCCACCGGTAGTAGTAGAAGTTGTCTGGTTTGCGCGACGTAAAAGAGCTTTGACTCTTGCGACGAGTTCCTTAGAATCGAATGGTTTAATCATATAGTCATCTGCTCCAAGTTCCAATCCAAGAACCTTATCAAAAACTTCTGTTTTGGCAGAAAGCATAATAATTGGTACATTTGACTCCATTCTTATTTCACGGCATACCTGATAACCGTCTTTTCCGGGAAGCATAATGTCTAACAAAACAACATCAGGCATATATTCCTTAAATGCTGTGATTGCAGACTGTCCGTCATGCTCAATACGGGTATCAAAACATTCTTTTGTCAAATAAAGAGAGATTAACTCTGCAATATGTTCATCATCATCTACGATTAAAATTTTCTGTTTACTAACCATAATATCCTCCAATAATATTCACATAAATATTTGAAATTATTTATACATATACGGTTGCTTTCGCAAAGAAGCAACATTTTCATATGCATAAATTAACATAATAAAGTGTAACATACATAAATGAACAAACATTGTATATATTTTTATTTAAATGTAACGGCAGAAACTTAAAAAATAATATTCATTGTTACATTCGATTATTGTTATTATTTAAATGTAACAACAGTAGCTCCGGCACCGCCTTCGCCATGCTCGCCGTTTCTGTATGATTTTACATAGCTCAGATTTTTCAAATGATTCTGGATAGCACTTCTAAGAGCACCGGTTCCCTTTCCGTGAATTATGTAAACCTGAGGCAAATGTGCTATATAAGCGTCATCTAAATATTTGTCTAATTCAAATATAGCTTCATCTACAGTTTTGCCAATTAAATTTAATTCCATTTTTACGTTTTTAGCCTTGTCCATTTTTATCTTACCTGTGTTGCTTCGGACAAGACCAGGTGCTTTTACATCAGGCTCATCTAGAATCTCTAAATCAGAAATGTTAACCTTGGAATTTAAAATACCCATTTGTACATTAACGTCTCCATTGGCATTTGGTAAAGTAGAAATCGTTCCTTTTAAATTAAGACTAAGAACCTTAACTCCTGTTCCGATTTTAAATTCAGAAGGCTTGTGCTTTTTCTTTGCAGCGGAAGCTTTCATGGAAAGACCGCTTTGGTTTTCCTTTAATTTGCTGCCGAGTTTGCTTCTGGATTTTTCCATAGCCTTTGTATTATGAGATTTAGAGCCCTGATTAATTGTTCTTATTGACTCGTCAGCTAATTCTTTTGCATCCTTTAAAATATCAACAGCTTCTTCACGGGCTTTAGTAATAATTTTTTCACGTTGTTCATCTAAACGTTTATTTTTTAATTCATAATCGCGCTTTAATGATTTAATTTGTGATTTATAGGCTGCAATTTCCTCACGGTCTTTTTCAATTGTAAGTTTGCTCTCTTCTAATTTTGCAATGACATCTTCAAATTTTTCATTTTCTGAATCAATACGTTTCTTTGCATCATCAATAATGTAATCAGGAAGTCCGAGCTTTGAAGAAATGGCAAAAGCATTACTTTTTCCGGGAATTCCAATTAACAGTTTATATGTTGGACGAAGAGTCTCAACATTAAATTCGCAGCAGGCATTTTCTACACCGTCAGTAGAAAGGGCAAATAACTTCAATTCACTATAATGTGTTGTTGCCATTGTGCGTGTTCCGATATTTTTTAAGAATGACAAAATGGAAATTCCAAGAGCAGCACCTTCTACAGGGTCAGTTCCCGCGCCTAATTCATCAAACAAAACGAGAGAATTTTCGTCAGCTTCGTTTAAAATATTTACAGTATTTACCATGTGGGCAGAGAAAGTACTAAGACTTTGTTCAATACTTTGTTCATCACCGATGTCGGCAAATACCTCATTAAATACAGCTAACATACTTCCTTCAAATGCAGGAATGTGAAGACCAGACTGTCCCATTAATGTAAGTAAACCTACAGTTTTTAAAGAAACTGTCTTACCACCGGTATTTGGTCCGGTTACTATTAATAAAGTAAAATCTTTTCCTAAATGTATATCAATAGGAACTACTTTATGTGGGTCAAGCAATGGATGACGTCCCTGTTTAATATTAATTTGCTTATTATTACTAAATATAGGTTCACTTGCTTTCATATTCTTAGCAAGTATAGCCCTTGCAAATATAAAATCGAGTTCAGCAAGAATATCCATATCTGTTTTTAATTCGTATAAATGCTCAGCACATAAAATACTTAAATTTGCTAAAATGACCTGAATTTCATCAGCTTCTTTTGATGCAAGTTCACGAAGTGTATTATTCAAATTGACAACCGCCATAGGCTCAATAAAAAGAGTAGAGCCTGTTGAAGACTGGTCATGTATCATGCCGGGAACTGCACTGCGGTATTCCTGCTTGACCGGTACACAGTAGCGACCGTCACGCATTGTAATTAATGCATCCTGCAAATAAGTACGCCCTGACTGAGAATTAATTATTGAATTCAATTGAGAATGAATTCTATCATTAGTAATCTTTATCTGTCGACGGATATTTTTCAAATTAGCTGAAGCGTCATCGGCTATCTCATCTTCTGAAAGAATACAACCTGTAATTTCAGAATTTAAGTTTGACAAAGGTTCAATGCTGTCAAATAATTGGTCAAGACTGTTGGGTTCACCATCTGCATCTTCTTTACGTGCAAATGTTTTTACGCGCAAGGCAATTTTTAACAAGGAACTGATTTTTAAAAGCTCTCCGGCACCGAGTGCACTGCCAATTTCAAGTCTTTTAAGACTTGCACTTATATCATATAATCCGGAAAATGATACGCTTCCCTTTTGCCACACGAGTGATAGAGCATCAGCAGTTTCCTTTTGTAATTTTTTTATTTTATTTAAATCTGATATCGGCTCAAGCTTGCGACATTTTTCTTTTCCAAGCTCAGAGCACGCACAATCTGAAAGTCTGTCTATAATTTTGTTATATTCAAGAGTTTTTAAGACCTTTTTGTTCATGATAATACTCCAATTCTTGTATTTAAATTCATAATCAATTATAATAAAGAACAGTTGCAAGGTAAAGGGAAAAATGCCTTAGTAAAATTAGTGTAGTGGCCATTTGGCTTAGAAAGAGGAAGAAATGAAATATATTGAAGCATTGAGAGAAGGCGAAAGGATTCAGGAAATCTATTTATGTAAACAAAAGAATGTTGCAATGACAAAGACAGGTAAAGAATATGAAAATGTAATCCTTCAGGATAAGACAGGTTCTTTGGATGCCAAAATATGGGATCCAAGATCAATGGGAATAGATGATTTTGATGCATTAGATTACGTCGAAGTAAGTGGTGACGTAACTGTATTTAATGGTCAGACACAGTTATCAATTAAAAGAGCAAGAAAGGCAAAAGAGGGAGAATATGATCCTTCTGACTATTTGCCTGTTTCAGATAAGAATCTTGATGATATGTTTAATGAATTATTAGGATTTATTTCAAATGTTGAGAATATATACTATAAGCAGTTGCTTAGCAAATTATTTATAGAAAATCAGGAATTTGCTAAGGCATTTAAAAATCATTCAGCAGCAAAAAGTGTTCATCATGGATTTATTGGTGGCTTACTTGAGCATACAGTTTCAGTAACAAGATTGTGTGAATTCTACACAAAGCAGTATCCAATGTTAAATAAGGATTTGCTTATAACTGCAGCAATTTGTCATGATATTGGAAAAGTATATGAATTATCTTCATTCCCATTAAATGACTACACAGATGTAGGACAACTTTTAGGTCACATAGTTATGGGCTCAGAAATGGTAGGAGATATTGCCAGAACAATTAGTGGATTTCCAAAAACTCAGTTAGTGGAATTAAAGCACTGTATTTTGGCTCATCACGGAGAACTTGAATATGGTTCACCAAAGAAACCGGCATTAGTTGAAGCTATGGCTCTTAATTTCGCAGATAATACAGATGCTAAGATGGAAACAATGGCAGAATTGTTTAAGGCTAATGCAAATAAGTCTTCAGATGAATGGTTAGGTTATAACCGCTTACTGGAAACAAATATCAGAAAGACAAGCGAGTAAAGGAATATTCATGGTTAAAAAGAACGATATTATAGATTTAACAATTGAAGATTTAGGAGTAAACGGAGAGGGTATAGGCAAGGTTGATGGCTATACTCTCTTTGTTAAAGATGGGGTAATTGGTGATGAAGTTACTGTCAAAGTAATGAAGGCGAATAAAAATTTTGGATTTGCAAGACTTATGGAGATTAATAAACCATCAAAAGATAGAGTGACTCCGCGTTGTAGTGTGGCAAGACAGTGTGGTGGATGTCAGATTCAGTGCTTAAGTTATGAAGAACAGCTTAAGTTCAAGCAGAATAAAGTGTATAACAATCTTGTACGAATTGGTGGACAGGATGACTTTGTAATGAAAGATATAATAGGGATGGAGGAACCATTTAATTATAGAAACAAAGCACAGTTTCCTGTGGGCATAGATAAAGAAGGAAATATTGTTTCAGGATTTTATGCCGGAAGGACACATTCAATTATTGGAATTGACAGTTGTGATTTAGGACTTAAATTAGATGGCAGAGACATTAATAAAGAAGTTATGGATATTGTAAAAAAATTCATGACTAAATATCAGATTGAACCATACAACGAGGTTACGCATAAAGGATTAGTGCGTCATGTCCTTATAAGAATAGGTGCAAAAACAAAACAGATAATGGTATGCATCATTATAAATGGTAGAAAGTTACCAAATAAAGATGAATTAGTAGAAAAGTTATGTAAACTAGAAGGTATGCACAGTGTGTCCTTAAATATTAATACAAATAAGAGCAATGTAATTTTAGGCAGCAAAATTATAAACTTGTATGGACCGGGATATATCGAAGATTATATTGGAGATGTAAAATTTAGAATTTCACCATTATCATTTTTTCAGGTAAATCCTGTTCAGACAGAAAAGTTATATAATAAGGCTTTGGAATATGCTGATTTGTCAGGAAATGAAATTGTATGGGATTTATACTGTGGAATTGGAAGCATTTCCTTATTCCTCGCAAAGAAGGCAAAGAAAGTGTTAGGTGTTGAAATTGTACCTGAAGCAATTGAAGATGCAAGATTAAATGCAAAAATAAATAAAATAGATAATTCGGAATTTTTCGTAGGAGCAGCAGAAGATGTTGTTACAGAGTATTTTTCTAAACACGAAAATGAAGCTGAGTGTAAACCGGATGTTATAGTTGTTGACCCTCCGCGAAAAGGTTGTGATGAAAAATTATTGTCTACGATTGTAAAAATGAATCCAAAGCGTGTTGTGTATGTAAGTTGTGACAGTGCAACACTTGCAAGGGATGTAAAATGGCTTAGCGAGAATGGATATAAATTAAAGGAAGCAACGCCATGCGATATGTTTGGTCAAACCGTTCATGTGGAGACGGTCTGCTTGCTCAGCCGAAAAGAACCTAACTAAGGGGCAGGTAATGCTAGATAAAGATTTGGCAGAAATATATGGCTATAAAGGCCAAAAGTTAGAGGCTGACATTTTGATATGTACCCCTTTTACTGGACATCCAATGAAAGGGATATATATCATTTTGTACAGTTTCTAAATAAAAACAGAATCTAAAATACATAGGTGTTCATTGAGAAAGATTTAGTGCTACAATAAAAGAAAAACTGAAAGGCTGAAAAATGAAAATAAAACTATTACATACTTTAAAAAATTATGATAGAAAAAATCTTATAAAAGATATAATTGCCGGAATTATAATAATGGCCGTGTCTATTCCTATATCAATGGGATATGCTCAGATTGCGGGATTGCCGGCAGTTTATGGAATATATGGTTCAGTATTTCCGATACTTGCATTTGCACTTTTTTCCACATCACCACAATTTATATTTGGAGTCGATGCGGCTCCAGCGGCTCTTGTTGGCTCTGCTTTATTAAGCCTTAATATAGAGTTAGGTTCAGACGAGGCAATTGCAGCAGTTCCGGTAATGACATTTTTTGTGGCAGTATGGTTGCTTGCATTCTATTTTATGAAGGCAGGAAAGCTGGTAAATTATATTTCAGCACCTGTAATGGGTGGATTTATAACAGGAATATGTACAACGATTATATTAATGCAGATTCCGAAAATAATGGGTGGCAGCTCCGGAACAGGAGAATTTTTTGAGCTGGCAGAGCACATATATGAAACCTTAAAGCATGCAAATATTCCATCTGTAATAATGGGGGTGATTGCTCTTGTTATATTATTAGTTTCAAAAAAATTAATACCAAAGTTTCCAATGGCAGTAGTGCTTATGTTTGCGGGAACAATAATAACATTAAATATGCCAATAAGAGATTGGGGAATAAATACTCTAAGTGCCGTGGAACCGGGGCTCCCAAAGTGGAGCATTCCGGATTTTTCTATTATTTCTATTCAGCAGACAATAACAATAAGTTTATCTGTAGCAGTAGTAATAATGGCAGAAACCTTATTGGCAGAAAATAGTTTCGCACAAAAAAATAATTATCGTATAAATGATAATCAGGAAATCCTGGCTTTTTCAGTTGGAAATTTTATGGCGGCATTTACAGGATGCTGTCCAATTAATGGTTCCGTCTCACGTACTGCAATGGGAGAACAATATCAGGCAAAAACTCAACTTACAGGAATTGTTGCAGGACTTTCAATGATAGTGTTGCTTATTTGTGGAACAGGGTTTATAGGTTATTTGCCAATACCAATTTTAACAGCAATTGTTATTTCAGCACTTTTGGGAGCAACAGAGTTTGACCTTGCAGCACGACTTTGGAAATTGAGCAGAACAGAATTTCTTATTTTTGTAGGAGCATTTTTAGGCGTACTATTACTTGGAACAATAAATGGAGTTTTAATAGGAATAATTCTTTCGTTTACAGAAATGATTATAAGAACTTCAAAACCATCAAGATGTTTTCTTGGAATACAGCCTGGACATAGACATTTTAGGGATTTGAAAGAAGGAAATCAGATTCATGCCATAGAAGGTGTAATTATTTACAGATTTAGCAGTAATTTGTTTTTTGCAAATATCGGAGTGCTACAGCGTGATATAGAAGACAGTATAAAACCTGATACAAAGGCAGTAATTTTAGATGCAAGCGGAATAGGAAGCATAGATATAACAGCAGCAGACAGACTTGCAATGTTATATAAATCCTTGAAGGAAAAAGGAATACGATTTTACATGACCGAGCATATAGCAAAGGTAAATGAGCAGATAAGAACTCTTGGGCTTGGATATATGATTGAAGAGGGAAGGGTAAGAAGAACAATACATATAGCATTAAAAGATATGGGAATCGCAAGACCATATCCGTTAGAGGGTGGAATTGAAAATGAAGAAAGAAGTGCTTCAAGAAAGCGTGCGGATAACAAAGTACAGGAATTCGTATGGGCGTTTGGAGCTGAAAGCGAGGAGCAAATAGAAAAACAGATAGTTTTACAGATTCAACAGCTAAAGAAAACGGGAGATATCGAAAAACTTTTCCACGGAAGCTGGTCTCATATGGATGCATTTGACGAGGATGAATGGTTAGAACATTTAGAAGAACATTTGAAGGAAATCGTTAATATTTCAGGAAAAGATGAAAAGAGCATTGCTACCAGATTTGAAGAACATAGAAAAGAAATCCATGAGAGAATCAAAAATGAGCATCCGGAAATGGCAGAGCGATTCAAGAAAAGAAGGCATATTCTTGATGAACATTTAAGACAAAGACATCCTGAAGTATTTAATCTTATTGAGCATTTAAGGGAAAGTGATGATAGTAACTAAATCGTTCATATACCGGATTTCTAATATTCGGTCTGTATTTTTTATAAAATGATGATAGCAACTTAATTTTTCCTGTACCCGGTATAACAGAATCGGGCATAGGAAAAATTAAATGTATTATTTTAATCTAATACACAATACAACTAATAGCGAATCTGTTTAACTAATCGCAATTATATAAAATCATTAATTTCGCATAAGCAGCTTCGCAAGAAATATTGTAAAGAGGAGTTACACCGGTATCTATAATTTTTGCACTGCTGTCGTATAAGGCTGCATCTTTGCTTTTAAATGATGCACAGTAAAAATCTATTCCTAAATCTATACATTTTTTTGCAAAATCAATAATAGAATATCCATCAGTTGTACATGCCGTTGCTGAATGATACATATAATGAAGGACAGCTTTTGGCTTTGTACTTAAATCAATGTTGTCATATTTTAGACCCGGATAAGGACGAATTAATAATATCCCGTTGTTAAAGTTCCCACTCCATAAAGCAGAGTTAGCGTCATTAGCACAAATCGAAGTTTCGCAGTGTTCCGAATTATTGCAAATATTATTAAAATCAGGTGCATTTTTAAATGATATATTTAATTTATGGGATTCTGACAAATGAGGATAGCTTTCGTTAGCAAAAAATCTTTCATCAATCATTTTGCCAAAATAGTCACCCGTAAAACTGCGAAACTGGTCTGTAAAAGGGTCTGATTCTACAATATGAGTAGAAAGATAAACAGGCATTTCCCCCTTATTATTTTCGAAAATAGTGAACACACCATGCATGTGAGATTCTTTAATAAAACATACAGCATTTCTGAAATTGTTCATGCCATTACTGCCGGGAAGTCCCAAAGCAAGATTGCTTGCAACAAGTACAATTGGAATAGAACAATTTTCAAACATTGTTCCAATTAAAGCTGATGTATAGGAAAGTGTATCAGAACCATGTGTTATAATGATTCCCTGATATTTTTCAAAATTTAATTCCAAAAGGCAATTGCATAAAACGCCCCACTCTACAGGAGTAAGATTTTCACTTAAAATATTAATCGGCTGAATTACTTCAAATTCAGTATCATCAGCATATTTCTCATTATATAACTGAAGAAGTCTATAAGAGGAAGCAGCAGTGGTATTGATAATTTTTCCCTCGACTTTGCTTCCAATAGTTCCTCCGGTTAAAATGACTAAAATTTTCTTCATAAATTGCTCCTAAGTATTGGAAGCGTTGCAAAATTATGTACGAACCTTAATAATTTTTCCATAGTTTATTGCAGGAACTCCCATTTTATATGGACGGATTCTAAAATAATATGTTTTCTTCTTTTTCAAATGTTTTTTATATGTAGATGTCTTGCCGCCTGATGCACGGACGGTTTTGACACCTTTTTTAAATGACTTATCATAGGAATACTGAATAAAATATCCGTCACAATTTTTATCAGTTTTCCATGTAAGCTTGAGTTCTTTAGACTTGTTTAGTTTCTTCTTTGCAAATTTAACGGAATCAAGTTTAGGTTGCTTTTTAGTTTTTGCTGAAACTGTTTTACTCCAATTCCCAATTCCTACATTATTAGTATAAGCACGCATACGTATATAATATTTTGTATTATAAGGAAGCTTTTTGATGACGGTTTTTGAATCCTTTCCGTCAACCTTAATAGTTTTTACGTGCTTTTTAAATTTTTTGTCTTTAGAATATTGTATAGTGTACCCGCTTACTCCGTTTTGGGTAGTCCATTTTAAATTAATTTCATTGGAACGGCTAATTTTAGCTGATGTAATTTTAGCTTGCTTTGGTAAAATTAAAAAATCAGCGGAACATGAACTTAAATATTTAATCTCATTTCCTATTACTTTAACAGAACCTACGCCGGAATATACATTGTCTGAATAATCGACAGTGTAATTGTCAGGAGATACAACCTGTCCGTTATAAGTTACTGTTACGTCAGGGCGTTGCTCTGAGCCGTTGCACGTATAAATGTTTTGGCTAAGAGTTACAGAAGCATTTTTCAAAGAAACATATGGATTATTTTCCTGGGCATCTGTAGTTATTTCGCCATTTACAAAGTTAATTTTAACATTACCGTCTGTAGTACGGTAAGTTTTAATAAATCTTCTAGCCAATCGTTTAAGAACAGATGGTTTTGGAAGAGTAGTCTCATTGCCCCTTTCGGATGAAATAACAGCCATTGATGGTGCACATGCATCTAAAAAATCCGCACAAGAAGATAATGCGGCACCATGATGACCAACTTTTAATACATCGCATTTAAAATCAATTCCCATTGCCAATAACTTTTCTTCCATCGTAGAAGGCAAATCTCCGGTCAACACAACTGATCTGTCATCGCAGGTAACTTTTAAAACAAGACTACATTCATTATAAGTTGAGCCCATGGTTCCATCATATAAGCATGTGACTGTGGCATCGCCAAATGACCAGCTTTGAAGATATGAAGGGTTAGAATAAGGGCATCCTTCAGCTTTTAAAGCTTCCATAAAGGCATAAAATACATCTAAATCTTTTGAGCATGGAGAACAAAAAGTTTCTCCGATTTCAAATTCTTTAAAGATACGGGCAAATCCACCGACATGGTCTCCATCAGGATGCGTGGAAACAACATAGTCAATTTTTGAGATTCCGAGCGATTTAAGATAAGTAACAATATTTTCAGTTTCTGTATTAACACCTGAATCAACAAGCATATAATGTCCTTCACTTTCCATTAAAATGCAATCTCCACGTCCGGCATAAATGGCAGTCATTGACATTTGTCCTGCGTTAGCATCAACAATAAATTGAGGCAGATATAATTGTAAAATAAAAATCAGGCATACAAAAAATATATGCCTGACAGATTTTTTCATTCGTAATGAAAAATTAATACTCATAATGTTAAACCTCGGCTTTAATATTATTTTTGTGAATTATAATTTTCATTAATATAGTCTAAACACCTTTTCGCTAATAAATAGTATACAACAATAAGACAAATAATTACAAACGTGAAAAGATTGCCGGTTACAATTAAAGCATGATAATCGGAACCGAGCCAGTAAACAAAAGTTGCCAATACAAATCCAACTACGCTTACATACCATGCAGCTTTTATCCAACTACGCTCATCACGACATGCAATTCCCGGAGCTAATTTAAGAAAGCCGTGAGTGTAAAAAAATGTTGTTATAACACCAGCGAACAAATATGCAAAACCAATAGCAAATACTAAATTACAAAGCAATATTCCATTAACGAAAAATGGCAGAATATAAATAATAATGCTGAGAATTAAAGAAATAATACTGAGTAATATAGCATAATTAAATTGACGGCTGCCTTTGTTCTTGAGAAGAAAAGCGGCGATTGCAATTAAAATAAATCCGACAATATCATTAAAAATATCTATATGAATATTGTCAAAAAATACTTTATCAATTACTTTGGCCTCGTTAGTTGAAACTGCATCTGAATTATCATCAGACAAAGAGCTGTCATGCTTGTCTTCTATCATTTTATAAGTACAGGAAGCTCCATAAGTTGATTTGATATTGTAATATTGAAATTCACCAATAACGTTGTCAGAGTTATTGTAATTATTAGGATATGCTATTCCTGTGTCGATATTAACATCTAAAACAATAAATAAGAAACCAAGTAAAAATAAAATTATACTAAGTTTACCACGGGATAATTTCATAGAATCCTCCTTATTAATATGTACAAACCTAAAAAAATAATACAAATGTTATATTTTCAAAAAAAGTGTATCCATTGATGTCACCAAATGAAATTTTAAAGAGATAACATTTGTAATAAATATTAATAATATAATATGTGTGATGCCGGTAGGAGTGCGTAGTACGTAACAATCCATGGGCATAAAAATTGGGACTTTTGCCACAACATCATATGTGTATAATGTGAATTGAAACAATTTTAATAAGTCGATTATAACCTATTTAAAATTAAAATCCAATAGTATTTGATTATTCAAAATTTAAAGTGTATAATATTTTACGATTATAAATAACCCTTATATTATAGGAAAGGAATTATGGAAACAATGAAGAAAAAATTAATGATGTTAGTACTTTCATTAGTACTTTGTGTTACTACAGTTGGTCAGTTTAGTACACCGGTACAGGCTGAAGAAAGAACAGATTACGTTATTAAAGTTAATAAAGGGACAAACTGTGTTACAGTCTATGATAAAGACGGGAAGCCGGTTAAGGCTATGATTTGTTCTCCAAGTAATGAAACACCTGTAGGAACATTTTATACTCCTGTAAAATATAAATGGCATGAAATGATTGGTAACTGCTATGCACAGTACTGTACAAGAATTACTTGGGATGGAATACTTTTCCACTCAGTTTGGTATTACAAAAATGGTGATAAGTCAACAATGTCAGTATCAGCATACAACGTAATGGGTAACAAAGCATCTCACGGATGTGTTCGTTTACTTTGCAAAGATGCAAAATGGATTTATGACAATTGTGCATTAAAAACAAAGGTAGTTATTTTTAACGGAACAAAGAAAGATGATCCATTAGGAAGACCATCATTTACACCACTTTCAACAAAATCACGTACTTCATGGGACCCAACAGACCCAGACCCAAAGAATCCATTCAGAGGAAACAAGCCAACAATAACAGCTAAAACAGCTACAGTTAAACTTGGTTCAAAGGTTAATGTAAAAGACTTAGTTTTAATTAAGGATTCAGCTGGAAATGAATTAACAGCTAAAGAAGCAAAGGTTAAAGTAAAAGGAAAAGTAAATACAGCAAAAGTTGGTAAATATAAAGTTACATATAGAATAACAGATAAACTTGGAAAGAAGACAAGCAAGACATTTAAATTTAATGTTATTGATAATAAGAAACCTACGATTTTAGTTGATAAAAAGAAAAAGACAGTTGCGATGACAACAACTCAGAATCTTTTAAATGGTGTAACAGCACAGGCAGCATCAGGAAAAGATTTGACTCAGAAAATCAAGGTAAAAGTTATTGATGAAGCAGGCAACAAAGTAAGAGTAAAACAGGGAAATGTTACATTTGATAAAGCAGGAACTTACAAAGTTGTATACAAAGTAACAGGAAATAATAAGAAAACAAGAACAACAACAGTTAAGTACAATGTTGTTGACAGAGGAGTTAAATTAACTGTAAACACTAACATTACAATTAATCAGGGTGAAATATTTGAACCATTAAAATATGTTTCAGAATTAAAGACATTTAAGGGCGTTGCTATTGATATCGCTAAGAATGTAAGCATTACAGGTACAGTTAATTCAAATGTTCCCGGAACATACAAGGTAGTATATGCAGCAGCTAACAGAGGAATTGCTTATACAAGAAGAGAAGTTGAAGTAACAGTAACAGTAGTTGCTAAGACACCTGAAACAACTACTGTACCGGAGACAACAAAGGCTCCAGAAACAACTACTACACCAGAAACAACAAAGCCTGCTGAGACAACAAAGCAGGAAGAAACAACTGCACCACAGACAACAAAAAATTCAGCTAATCAGGATAAAGATTGGTCAGAAAGATATTAAGATATGTATACATTTGAAACAATGATAAGCTACAGTGCTGTTGACAGAAATGGAAATTTGCCACTATATGGAATTTTAAATTTGCTGCAGGATTGCACTAATATGCAGTCTTCAAGCATAGGAATGGGAGTTGAGCATATGAAACAGGTTAACAAAGGATGGATACTTGTTTCATACAAAATCTCATTAAAAAAGAAGTTAAGATATGGCGAAAAAGTCCGTGTTGGAACGGCAGCAAGTAGTTTTAGCAGCTTTTATGGAGACAGAAAATTTCAAATAGAATCGCTAGATGGTGAAAAATTAGTAGAAGCCGATAGTATATGGGTTTTAATGGACATGGAAACACGCCATCCCATAAGAGTATCCGAGGAAGAAAGAAAAGGATATGTAATTGAAGAAGGAATAAATGATTTGAAGGCTGACAGAAAAATCAAATTCTCTTCTGAAAGGGAAAAAGTTGGTGAATTTAAAGTCCTAAAGACTTATATAGATAATAATGGTCATATGAATAATGCTGATTACTTAAGGGTTGCAGCAGAATTTGTACCGGCAGATTTTGAATACTATGAGGTTGATATTATCTATAATAAGGAAGCTATGGAAGGCGAAATGATGACAGCATATTTGCATCGTGAGGAAAATGAAATTGAAATTACATTTGAAGATAAAGATGAGAATGTACTGGCAAAGGTAAGACTGCAAAATAAATAGCATTATAAAATAAAACAATTCATTACTCAGAAATAAGGATAAATGATTTTAGACTAACATTTTAGGAATAATGAATAAAAATATTAAGGCGGGAGTAGAAATCTCCCGCCTTATAAAATATAATAAAGTCGTAAATAATTAATAAAATGTCTGATTAAAATTAAAAAATTAAAAAATAGTTAGAAAATATATTATGGCAGGCATTTAAATATTTATAAATAAAAACAGATACAGAAAGGACGGAAACACATGATTGAATTAGGAAAATATCAGATATTAAAGGTAGTTAGAAAGTCAACAATAGGAGTATATCTTGGGGATGAAAGAGAACAGGTATTGTTACCAAAGAAACAGGTACCACAGGATATTAGTGTTGGCGATTCAATAAAAGTATTTATATACAGAGATTCAGAGGACAGACTGATTTCTACTGTAAATCAGCCACTATTAACATTAGGTGAAGTAGCAATGCTTACAGTAAAAGATGTTTCAAAAAATGGAGCATATCTTGACTGGGGACTTGAAAAAGATTTGTTCCTTCCATATAAAGAACAGACAACGCAGGTAAGACCGGGTGAAAGATACTTGATAGCTTTATATATTGATAAGAGTAGCAGATTATGTGGAACCATGAATGTATACGATTATTTGGAAGATAATCCGCCATATGTGAAAGATGATCAGGTTTCAGGTATAGTTTACAATTATAATGAAAGATTTGGAGCATTTGTAGCAGTAGATAACAAATATCACGGAATGCTTTTAAAAAGAGAACTCCACAGAAATGTTCAGATAGGTGAGCAGATTGAAGCAAGAGTTATAAATGTAAGAAAAGATGGCAAGATGGATTTGAGCCTCCAGAAGAAAGCATATTTGCAAATGGAAGACGATGCAAAGAAAATATATGAAATAATAGAGGCAATGGGTGGTGAATTGCCATATACAGATAAGGCAAAACCGGAAGTTATTAAAAATGATTTTAATATGAGTAAAAATGAATTTAAGCGTGGTATCGGCAGATTGCTCAAAGAACGTAAGGTGTCAATTGGGGTAAATTCAATAAAATTAACAAAAGAATAATGCCGATATACAATTTAGCCAAATTATAAAATTATATTTTGGCTATTTACAATATAGAATTTTCTCTGGGGCTGATTTACAATAACCACTGTAATAAAGAAGAGTACGGAGGCGTGATTTGCGGAGTATGTTGCGCCAGGCACTAGATATTAGAGGAGGAACTTATGGCAAGTTTATCATTAAAAAACATTAGCAAGGTATATCCTAACGGATTTGTTGCAGTAAAAGATTTTAACCTTGAAATCAAGGATAAGGAATTTATCATTTTCGTAGGACCATCAGGTTGTGGTAAGTCAACAACACTTCGTATGATTGCAGGTCTTGAAGAAATCTCATCAGGAGAATTATATATTGGAGACAAGTTAGTTAACGATGTAGAACCTAAAGATAGAGATATCGCAATGGTTTTCCAGAACTACGCTTTGTATCCACATATGACAGTATATGATAATATGGCGTTCGGTCTTAAGTTAAGAAAAGTACCTAAGGCTGAAATTGAAAGATTAGTTAAAGAAGCAGCTAAGATTCTTGATTTGGAACACTTACTTGACAGAAAGCCAAAGGCTTTATCAGGTGGTCAGAGACAGAGAGTTGCTATGGGTCGTGCAATCGTTCGTGATCCTAAGGTATTCTTAATGGATGAACCTCTTTCAAACTTAGATGCTAAGTTAAGAGTTCAGATGCGTGTTGAAATTGCTAAGATTCATAAGAGATTAGGAGCAACAATCATTTACGTTACTCATGACCAGACAGAAGCTATGACACTTGGTACAAGAATCGTAGTTATGAAAGATGGTGTAGTTCAGCAGGTAGATTCACCTAAGAACTTATATGATAATCCGGTTAACTTATTCGTAGCAGGATTCATGGGATCACCACAGATGAACTTCATCGACGCTGAAGTTGAAAGAGATGGAGAAGATGTTAAACTTCACATTGGTCAGGCAAGACAGTACATCACAGTACCAGCTGATCAGGCTAGAGCTTTAGTTGAAGGCGGATATGTTGGAAAGACAGTTGTTATGGGTATCAGACCAGAAGATATTCATGATGAAGAAAGCTTCATTGAAATGTCACCTGAAAGTGTATTTACAACAACAATCAGATTATACGAATTATTAGGTGCTGAAGTTTACTTATACTTCGATGTAGAAGGATTCGATTGTACAGCAAGAGTAAATCCTCGTACACAGGCTAGACCTGGTGATGAAGTAAGAATGGCAATGGATCTTACAAAGTTGCATATCTTTGATAAAGAAACAGAACAGGTTATCACAAACTAGTAAAAATGAAATAAATGTGAAAAAAAGAGGAAATGCACAAAAAAAGTGTATTTTCTCTTTTTTTTTAATGAAAATTATATTAAACTATAAGATAAGAATGTGTTGAGCTTATTTTGATGAAAATAAAAAGATAAACTCTAGTCAGAAAAGATTTACGTACACACAAAATTTATAATTTTAAATTATAATTTCTTAGAAAACAAAATGTTGGGATGCATTAAATTATAAAGAAATAGAGGTATACAGAATGATTTCAAATCAGATACTACAATCAACAATCAAAGGAGTAAAAGACATATCAAGAGTTGACTTATATGTTGCTGATACAGATGGAAAAATAGTTGCCAGTACTTCCCAGATTGGAAACCAGTTTAAAGATGCTATAATTGCATTCGCAGGTTCACCGGCAGATAGCCAGTCTGTTCAGGGATACCAATTTTTTAAGGTATATGATGAGAACCAGTTAGAATTAATTTTAATAGCTCAGGGAGCAAATGATGATGTATTTATGATTGGAAAGATGGCAGCCTTCCAGATACAGAATCTTTTGGTAGCGTATAAAGAAAGATTTGATAAAGATAATTTCATAAAGAATCTTTTGTTAGATAATCTTTTGTTGGTTGATATTTATAACAGAGCTAAGAAATTGCACATAGACATGGATACAAGAAGAGTTGTGTGCATTATTGAAACAAAGAATGAAAAAGACAGTGTTGCATTAGAAACTGTCAGAACATTATTTGCAACACAGAAGAAAGATTTTATTACAGCAGTAGATGAAAAGAGCATAATATTAATTAAGAATCTTGAAGAAAAACAAGGATATGAAGATGTTCAGAAGATTTCAGAAACAATTGTTGATATGTTAAATACAGAAGCAATGGTTAAGGCAACAGTTGCATATGGTACAATTATTTCAGAATTAAAAGAAGTGTCACGTTCTTATAAGGAAGCAAAGATGGCTTTAGATGTAGGAAAGATTTTCTATAGCAATAAGAGTGTTATTGCATATAACAACTTAGGAATTGGACGTTTGATTTATCAGTTACCTATTCCTCTTTGTAAGATGTTTATAAAGGAAAACTTCAATGGAAAGTCACCTGATGATTTTGATGAAGAAACACTTACAACAATAAATAAGTTCTTTGAAAATAATTTGAATGTATCTGAAACATCAAGACAGTTATATATTCATAGAAATACACTTGTATACAGATTAGATAAATTACAAAAGAGCACAGGACTTGATTTAAGAGTGTTTGAAGATGCAATAACATTTAAGATTGCATTAATGGTAGTAAAATATATGAATTATATGGATAGTATGAATGAATTCTAAATACGGCTATAATGGAATGCGCAGTTTTTCTGCGCATTTCAAATGCTTTTAGGAGTCACGGCAGGGTGAGAGGACAAAGAAAATGATTACTTTTGAAAATGTTACTAAGTCGTATGGTAATGGTGCACCGGCGCTAAGTAACCTTAATATAGAAATTGAAGATGGAGAGTTTGTATTTGTTGTAGGAACAAGCGGTTCAGGCAAATCAACATTTATTAAATTACTTTTGAAGGAATTAGAACCGACAGAAGGAAAAATTATCGTAAACGATACTGAATTAAGAAAACTAAGATCAGGAAAGACTGCAAAATACAGAAGAAAAGTAGGAGTTGTATTTCAGGATTTCCGTCTTTTGAAAGATAGAAATGTATATGAAAATATCGCATTTGCACAGAGAGTAATAGGTGTGTCCACAAGAGAAATAAAGAAAAATGTTCCTAGAATGTTATCTTTAGTTGGGCTTTCTGAAAAATATAAGTCATTTCCAAATGAGTTATCAGGTGGTGAACAGCAGAGAGTTGCACTTGCAAGAGCGTTGGTAAATAAGCCGGCATTGTTGTTGGCAGATGAGCCAACCGGAAACCTGGATCCGGGAAATTCATGGGAAATCATGAAATTGTTGGATGAGATTAACAAACAGGGAACGACGGTAGTTGTAGTTACGCATAATATGGAAATAGTTGAGCGAATGCAAAAAAGAGTAATTACAATGAAAAAAGGAATAAAGGTAAGCGACAGTAAGGTGGATTAAAGATGAAAATTAGAACAGCATTATATTGCCTTAAGCAAGGGCTTGTAAATATAAAGAGAAACAAATTATTTTCACTTGCTTCGATTAGTACAATAGCTGCCTGTGTATTTCTGATTGGTATGTTTTATACAATTGTAGTAAATTTCCAGTACATTGTAAAATCAGCAGAAGACCAGGTAGGAATTACTATATTTTTTAACGAAGGAATAGATCAGGCAGGAATTGATGCCATAGGGGCGCAGATAGCTGCAAATGATAAAGTGGCAAATTACACATTTACTTCAGCAGAAGAAGCGTGGGATATTTTTAAAGTAGAATATTTTAAACAGAATGAAGATTTAGCAGAAGGATTTAAGGATGACAATCCGTTGGCAAATTCAGCATCTTATACAGTATATTTGAAAAATATAGAAGACCAGAAAAGCTTTTCAGATGAGATGTCTCAGGTAGAGGGTGTAAGAGCAGTAAATTATTCAGAAGGAACAGTAAGCGCAATGACAAGCTTTGGAAGGCTTGTTGGATATGCATCTGTAGCTATAATTGTTGTATTGCTTGCTGTAGGTATTTTCCTTATTAGTAATACGGTAATGATTGGTATTTCTGTTCGTAAGAAAGAAATAAAAGTAATGAAGTTAATTGGTGCTTCAAATATTTTTGTAAGAGCACCATTTATCATAGAAGGTATAGTTATAGGTTTAGTAGGAGCAACAATTCCATTAGTACTTATTAAAGTGTTATATGAAAAGGTTGTCGAATTCGTAATGCAGCAGTTTAGCGCATTATCTTCTATAATTGTATTTTTACCACAGAGCACAATTTTTGCAGTATTGGTTCCTATGGGATTAGGAATCGGTGCAGGAATTGGATTTGTAGGAAGTATTTTATCAATTAGAAAGCACTTAAAGGTTTAAGGAGGAGGAAACAAAATGAACAAAGTTCATTTTCTATAAATGTTTCCGACGAATAGCCGCCGACCGAAGGGAGGGGGCAACACATATATGAGGAGAATGTTCATGAAAAAAAGAAACAAGATATTGTGTGGATTTCTTGTCCTTAGCTTAATAATAGGAACGGCAGTGCCGTCTAGAGCTACAATTAAGGACGAAAAAGATAAATTAAATAATTTGCAGAATGAGCAGGAAGATGTTCAACAGCAGATTAATGGTTTGGAAAAATCAAAGGCTGACGCAAAAACATTTATTAATACAGTGGATTCTCAGGTTTCAGCTATTTCAAAACAAATGTATGACAACGAGAATGAACTTGATAAAACTGAAAAGAAAATAAAGAAAAATGAGAAAAAATTAGAGAATGCTCAGACAAGCATAGAGAATCAGTATGCTGCGATGAAACTTAGAATACAGTTTATGTATGAAAATGGCGATACACAGATGTTGGATTTGATTTTGTCATCAAAGAGTGTTGGCGATTTTCTTAATAAGGCAGAATACATATCAGAAATTTCATCATATGACAGAAAAATGTTAAATAAAATGAAAGAGACAAAGCAGGAAATTGCTGATACTCAAGTTGCGTTAGAAGACAGTAAAACTAATTTAGAGAATTTGCAAACAAAGCTTTCAAAACAAAAGAGCGATTTGCAGATATTGTCTGATGCAAAAGAAAAAGAAATGGAAGAATATAATAACCTGATTGCTGCAGGAAAGAAAAGCAAAGATAATATAGATGATGAAATCAGCAATCAGAAACAGGTTATTCAGGAAATGGAAAGCATTGAAAAGGCAAGAGAAGAGGCAGCAAGAAAAGCAGCACTTGCAGCTCAGAATGCTAATAAAAGTACAGGACAGAGTTCTGCTTCAACAGGAGTAACTCAGACAAAACCAAATACTGACAGCAATGCAGGAAGTACACAAAATACCGTAAATTCTGCAACAGGATATATTTGGCCTTTGCCTGGATATAGCACAGTATCATCTGATTTTGGATACCGTTCAGATCCATTTACAGGCAAACAGTCATATCATTCAGGTATAGACATACCGGCTCCGGCAGGAACAAGAATTGTGGCAGCCGCATCAGGACAGGTTGCGTGGGCAAACTATAGTACAACAGCAGGAAACTGGATTGGAATAGATCACGGCAATGGTGTATATACTGTATATATGCATTGTTCTGCATTAATTGTATCAGCAGGACAAAATGTAAGTGCGGGAGACGTTATAGGGCTTGTAGGAACAACAGGTTCGTCAACAGGAAATCATTTGCATTTTAGTGTACGATTAAATGGGGCATATGTAAGTCCTTGGAATTACGTGAGCAAATAAAGAAAACGAAGGCACACTACTAAGATAAAATAGTGGGTGCCTTTGTTCTGTTATATACGGCAAAAATATAAATAACTATTATAAGGAGACATATAAATCATGAAAAAGAAGAAAGCTGCTAAAATAATAGGCGTAATTTTGGTTGTTGTGTTTGTATTTGGAGGTGGATTTGCAGCAGGTACAATTTCAACAATAATTAAGACAAATAGCTCAGATAACATTGCATCACAAGTACAGACAAAGATGAATTATCTAAATAAATTGATTGATGATTATTATTTGGATTACAATGACAATAAGAATGATGAAAAAATAAAAGACAGTATTTATAAAGGTCTTTTAAATGGATTAGATGATCCATATTCTGTGTATTATACAAAAGAAGAATATCAGTCATTGCTTGAAAGTACTAGCGGAAGCTACTGTGGAATAGGTGTTGTTGTTAGCCAGAATAATGATACGGGAGTAATTACTGCAGTTAGAGTATTTGACGGAGCACCTGGAGATAAAGCGGGTGTTAAAGCTAAGGATATTATATATAAAGTAGAAGATGAAGAAGTAACCGGTGAAGATTTAAGCTCCGTTGTTGCAAAGATGAAAGGAGATAAAGGAACTAAGGTTAAAGTCACAGTATATCGTCCATCTACATCAAAGTACATTGATATGGAAATTGAAAGAGATGAAGTTAATGTTCCTACAATAGAAACAAAAATGCTTGATAATAATATAGGATACATGCAGATAACAGAATTTGATGAGGTTACATACAATCAGTTTAAAGAGGGCTTGGAAAGTTTAAAGAAGCAGGGAATGAAGTCTATTATTTTTGATGTTAGAGATAATCCGGGTGGAATGTATAAAACTGTAGTAAATATGTTAGATGATATTTTGCCTGAGGGAGTTTTGGTGTACACTGAGGATAAAGATGGCAATAAAGAGGAACAAAAATCTGATGCAAATTGCCTTGATATGCCTATGGTTGTTTTACAGAATGAAAACAGTGCCAGTGCAGCAGAGATTTTTGCAGGGGCAATTAAAGATTTTAAGGCAGGTACAATAATAGGATATACATCATTTGGAAAAGGAATTGTACAGACAATAATGCCATTATCTGACGGTTCGGCAATAAAACTTACGATACAGAGATATTTTACACCAAGTGGAGTTAATATTCAGGGAACAGGCATTGAACCGGATATTAAAGTAGAAGAAAATTCTGAGACAGAAAGAGATGACCAGTTACAAAAAGCAATAGATACATTGTCAGAAGAATAAAAAATTGTTAAAAGCGTACAGAACAAAAGTTCGATTTTGTTCTGTACTTTTTTTTGCCTGAATGATATACTAATCAGGTAGCAATACTAAGAAGATATCGAATAGAGTAAAAGTTTTATAATGAAATAATATGATGCTAGGGCGAAAGCCTCTATTTGTGAGCAAATAATGCTATTTATCAACTCTTTATAAAATTCGTTTGCAGGGCGACCCCTATTTGTGGGCAAACTCATGTGGACTTAGACCTTTTGACTCTGGCATCACATAAAATAAGGGGATAAATATAACAGAGGTATTTTATGGATCATTTTGAATTAGTATCAGAATTTAAGCCGACAGGGGATCAGCCCCAGGCAATAGAAGAATTAGTTGAAGGATTTAAAAAAGGTAATCAGTGTGAAACCTTATTAGGTGTAACAGGTTCAGGTAAGACATTTACAATGGCGAATGTTATACAACAACTTAATAAACCAACGCTGATTATTGCTCATAACAAGACTTTGGCAGCTCAGTTATATGGTGAATTTAAAGAATTTTTTCCAAATAACGCAGTGGAATATTTTGTCTCCTATTATGATTATTATCAGCCGGAGGCGTATGTGCCAAGTACAGATACTTATATAGAAAAAGATTCGGCAATAAATGATGAAATAGATAAATTAAGACATTCGGCAACAATGGCTTTGATGGAAAGAAAAGACGTTATTATTATTTCGTCAGTTTCCTGTATTTATGGCTTAGGAGATCCGATTGATTATAAGAATATGGTTGTTTCCCTAAGACCGGGAATGATTAAGGATAGGGATGAAGTAATAAGAAAATTAATAGAGATACAATATGATCGCAACGATATGGATTTTAAGCGTGGTACTTTTCGCGTAAGAGGAGATGTTGTTGAGGTATTTCCGGCTTCATATGGCGACACGGCAGTCCGTATAGAATTTTTTGGAGATGAGGTGGACAGGATAACGGAAATTGATACATTAACAGGTGAAGTTAAGAACAGACTGGAACATGTGGCAATTTTCCCTAATTCTCATTATGTTATTCCACCTGAAAAGATGGAAGGTGCGATTGCGGCAATTGAGAAGGAACTGGCACAACAGGTAGCTTATTTTAAGAGTGAGGATAAGCTGATTGAAGCACAAAGAATCGCCGAGCGTACTAATTTTGATATGGAAATGCTTAGGGAAACCGGAATTTGCTCAGGCATAGAGAATTATTCAAGACATATGGCAGGATTAGAGCCGGGTGCGACACCTCATACATTAATGGAATATTTTGGAGATGATTTTCTAATAATAGTAGACGAATCGCATATTACAGTTCCACAGATTAGAGGAATGTATGCAGGCGACCAGTCAAGAAAGACAACACTGGTGGATTATGGATTCAGACTTCCATCAGCAAAAGATAACAGACCACTTAATTTTGATGAATTTGAAAGCATGATTGATCAGATTATGTTTGTTTCGGCAACACCGGGAGAATACGAGAGCCAGCATGAGTTATTAAGAGCACAACAGGTTATCAGACCTACAGGTCTTTTGGATCCTGAGGTTGAAGTGAGACCGGTTGCAGGGCAGATAGATGATTTAATTTCTGAAATTAATAAAGAAGTAGAAAAGAAGAATAAAATATTAGTTACTACTTTGACTAAGAGGATGGCAGAGGATTTGACTGACTATATGAAGGAAGTTGGAATCAGGGTTAAATACCTTCATTCGGACATAGATACATTGGAGCGAGCAGAAATTATAAGAAATATGAGACTTGACCAATTTGATGTACTTGTAGGAATTAACCTTTTAAGGGAAGGTCTTGATATTCCGGAAATTGCATTGGTAGCAATATTAGATGCAGATAAGGAAGGCTTTTTAAGATCGGAGACATCGCTTATCCAGACGATAGGACGTGCCGCAAGAAATGCTGAGGGTCATGTAATCATGTATGCGGACAAGATTACTGATTCAATGAGAGTTGCCATAGATGAGACAAATCGTCGTAGAGATATACAGATGAAGTACAATAAGGAGCATGGAATTACGCCAAAAACTATTATTAAAGCAGTGCGTGACCTTATTAGTATTTCAAAAGAAGTGGACAAGAAGATTAATGATATTGAGAAAGATCCGGAATCAATGGATCCAAAGGAAATTTGCAAATTGATAGATAAGCTGACAAAGAAAATGCAGAAGGCAGCAGCTGATTTTGATTTTGAGTCAGCAATAGAATTTAGAGATAAGATAGCAGATTTGCGAAAATATTTGAATTAAACAGATTTGAATATAGGCATAGTGTAAGAGGTTTGAGAGAAAATATAATTATAATAATTGTAGTGAATTTACAGCTTGTTATTTTTAATTAATATTCAGAACACCCTGCATGTAGAGAGGACAGACAATTGGATAATAAAAAATATATAAAAATCAGAGGTGCAGCAGAGCACAATTTAAAAAATATAGATATAGATATTCCAAGAGATGAATTTGTCGTATTGACAGGTCTTAGTGGCTCAGGTAAATCGTCTCTTGCATTTGATACAATTTATGCTGAGGGGCAGAGAAGATATATGGAATCATTATCTTCTTATGCAAGACAATTCCTAGGACAGATGGAAAAACCACAGGTAGAAAGTTTAGAAGGACTTCCTCCGGCAATTTCAATAGACCAGAAGTCAACAAATAGAAATCCACGTTCTACAGTTGGAACTGTTACGGAAATATATGACTATTTAAGACTTTTATTTGCGAGAGCAGGTATTCCGCATTGCCCGAAATGTGGCCGCGAAATAAAAAAACAGACTGTTGATGAAATGGTGGATAAGATAATGGCACTTCCTGAAAGAACAAAGATTCAGGTTCTTGCACCGGTTGTTAGAGGAAGAAAAGGACGCCATGAAAAAGTGCTTGAAGGAGCGAAAAGAAGTGGATATGTACGTGTTCGTGTAGATGGAAATATGTACGAACTAACAGAAGACATAACATTAGATAAGAATATAAAGCATAATATTGAAATAGTTGTAGATAGACTTGCAATTAGAGAAGGAATGGAAAAGAGACTTAATGACTCTATTGATAATGCACTTAAATTAGCAGATGGTTTAATGATTATCGATGTAATTGATGGAGAACCAATGACATTTAGTCAGCATTTTTCATGCCCGGATTGTGGAATTAGTATTGATGAAATTCAGCCGAGAAGTTTTTCGTTTAATAATCCGTTTGGTGCGTGTCCTGATTGTTATGGATTAGGATATAAGATGGAGTTTGATGAGGATTTAATGATTCCTGACAAAAGTTTAAGTATTAATCAGGGAGCGATAGTTGTTCTTGGGTGGCAGAGTGCAAATGATGGTAAGAGCTTTGCAAATGCCATTCTTAAGGCTTTAGGTATAAAATATAATTTTGATTTAGATACACCGTTTGAAGACTATCCACAGGAAATTCATGATATTTTGATATATGGAACAAATGGAGTTTCCGTGCCTGTTCATTATAGAGGACAGCGTGGAGAAGGAGTTTATGATATTGCATTTGAGGGGCTTATAAGAAATGTTGAAAGGCGATATAGAGAAACAAGTGCAGAATCAACAAAGGCAGAATATGAGACATACATGAGAATTACACCGTGTAAGAATTGTGGCGGACAAAGATTAAAAAAAGAATCGCTTGCTGTAACAATTGCAGATAAGAATATTTATGAGATGACAGAAATGCCTGTTAGGGATTTAAGAGAGTTTTTGGAAAATGTTGAACTGTCAGAAATGCAACATAAAATCGGCGATGAAATTCTTAAAGAAATAAAGGGAAGACTCAAGTTTTTGGTTGATGTAGGATTGGACTATTTAAGTCTTTCAAGAGCAACGGGAACATTATCCGGTGGAGAAGCTCAGAGAATACGTCTTGCAACCCAGATAGGGTCAGGGCTTGTTGGAGTCGCTTATATATTAGACGAACCAAGTATAGGTCTTCATCAGAATGACAATGATAAGTTACTTGCAACACTTAAACATTTGCGTGATTTGGGTAATTCATTGATAGTAGTTGAGCATGACGAAGATACAATGAGAGCAGCAGATTTCATAGTAGATATAGGTCCGGGAGCAGGAGCCCACGGAGGTGAAGTTATAGCTACCGGAACGGCTGAAGATATTATGAAGAATCCAAACTCAATTACAGGAAAATACTTAAGTGGTGAAATAAAGATTCCTGTTCCAAAAACAAGAAGAAAACCGACAGGTTGGCTTAAAATCGTTGGAGCAAAGGAAAATAATTTAAAAAATATAAATGTAAAAATTCCTACAGGAGTGCTTACATGTGTAACAGGTGTTTCAGGTTCAGGTAAGAGTTCACTTGTAAATGAAATTTTATATAAATCTCTTGCAAAACAGTTAAACAGAGCAAGATATATTCCCGGAAAGCATAAGACAATAGAGGGAGTAGAGCAGTTAGATAAAATTATTGATATTGATCAGTCTCCAATAGGAAGAACTCCACGTTCTAATCCGGCAACTTATACAGGGGTATTTGACACTATTAGAGATTTATTTGCAAATACAATGGATGCTAAGGAGCGAGGTTACAAGAAAGGTCGTTTTAGTTTTAATGTTAAAGGCGGCCGTTGTGAAGCTTGTTCAGGTGATGGTATTTTAAAGGTAGAAATGCATTTTCTTCCGGATGTTTATGTGCCATGTGAAGTATGTGGTGGAAAGAGATATAATCGTGAAACATTAGAGGTTAAGTATAAAGGAAAGAGCATATACGATGTACTTGATATGACAGTTGAGGAGGCATTGGACTTTTTCAAAAATGTACCAAAAATTCATAACAAGATACAGACTTTATACGATGTTGGATTGTCATACATTAAATTAGGACAGCCATCAACTACATTATCCGGTGGAGAAGCTCAGAGAATTAAACTTGCTACAGAATTAAGTAAAAGAAGTACGGGAAGAACAATTTATGTACTTGATGAACCTACAACAGGACTTCATTTTGCAGATGTACACAAGTTAGTAGAAATTCTACAAAGGCTTGCAGCCGAAGGAAACACGGTAGTTGTAATAGAGCATAATCTTGATGTTATTAAAACCGCAGATTATATTATTGACATGGGTCCTGATGGAGGAGACAGAGGTGGAACTGTTGTAGTTTCGGGAACTCCTGAGGAGGTAGCAAAACACCCTACATCTTATACTGCAAAATACGTAAAACAGTATTTGGAAAAAGACAAAAAATAATAAAGTTGACATTTTAAAATATTGTGTATTTTTCATAAAAAACAGGAAAATAAAAAGGATTTAAAAAGGCCAAAAACAGCAATGGTTACAAAGATTAAAAACATGTTTTTAAACCCTTTAAAACTGCATAAAAATGTGCTAGATTATAGTTACAAGTTAAAGGAAAAGTACATTAAAACTTAATAAGAAATTAATACCGTAAGGCTTCTAAAAATTATCATTAGAACGTGTCATGAGATGAAAATTAAGTAAGTATCCAAGAGGAATGTTTAATGGGAAAAAGTCCTATAGGAGAAAACGAGAGACTCCAATATTTATTTAATCCGTGCTAGGAAAACAGAACAATTGGAATCGAGTGAATATTAGTCAAATATAGGTAAGAAAGGAGTTACCGGATTATCTACATAAGGTACAACGGATCGGAAGAGTTGTAAGAAGAGAGTGGATTGAAGGATGGTTATTAATCTCCAAGTGGCAACGTTGTTACAGAGATTTGAAAGATAACATCCTTATATATGTAGATATATTAAATTATTTGCAGATGGTATTTTTGAAACACGATTTTGATTAGGTATGATAAATCGAAAGTAAAGTAAGGGAGTATAGTTTCATATAAGATTAATGATTAATGAAGTTTGATCTGCAGCTAATGAATCAATTTTAGAAGTAAGGTATTTAAATACGAGCACCTGATATTAATAAATGTCAGGTGCTTTGTTAATTTAAGAAAAGATTTATATTGTTATGGTTTTAACAATAGCCTACTTGTTTTAATATTAAAAATAATGTAGAATTGTTAATGATTTGAGAAAAATACAATTAATGATATTAATAGCATTTATCGTATTTTACAATAAATTGGTTAAAGCCATTATAGGAGAAAACAAAATGAATAAAGTTCAGTTTTAATAAATGTTTTCGAAAATTAGCCAACGATTCAAGTGGAAACACATATTAATTAGGAGGAATTATAGTGAAGAAAGAATTAGTAATCGTACTTGATTTTGGTGGTCAGTATAATCAGCTGGTTGCAAGACGAGTTCGTGAATGCAATGTATATTGTGAGATTTATTCTTATAAGACTGACATTGAAAAAATAAAAGCTATGAATCCAAAGGGAATTATTTTAACCGGAGGACCTAATAGTTGTTATGAAGCTGATTCTCCAACATATTCAAAGGAATTATTTGAAATGGGAGTTCCTGTTTTAGGACTTTGCTACGGAGCACAGCTTATGATGCATGTTTTAGGAGGAAAGGTAGAACGTGCAGACGTTCGCGAGTACGGTAAAACAGAAGTAATCGTAGATAAAACAAATTCACAGATATTTGAAGGCGTTTCACCTAAAACAATTTGTTGGATGAGTCATTTTGATTATATATCAAAGGTAGCACCTGGATTTGAAATATCATCTCATACAAAGGACTGCCCTTGTGCATCAGCAGAAAATGCAGATAAGAAACTTTATGCAATACAGTTCCATCCTGAAGTACTTCATACGCAGGAAGGAACAAAGATGCTTTACAATTTTGTTCGTGGAGTATGCCAATGCTCAGGTGAATGGAGAATGGATTCATTTGTAGAGGAATCAATTAAGGCAATCCGCGAAAAAGTTGGAGATGGAAAAGTATTGTGCGCATTATCAGGTGGTGTAGATTCATCTGTTGCAGCAGTAATGCTTTCAAAAGCAATTGGAAAACAGCTTACATGTGTATTTGTAGACCACGGTTTACTTCGTAAAAATGAAGGAGATGAAGTAGAAGCTGTATTTGGTCCTGATGGTCCATATGACTTAAACTTTATTCGTGTAAATGCACAGGAACGTTACTATAGCAAATTAGCAGGAGTAACTGAACCTGAAAAGAAGCGTAAAATTATCGGAGAAGAATTTATCCGTGTATTTGAAGAAGAAGCAAAGAAAATCGGAGCAGTAGACTTTCTAGTACAGGGAACAATTTATCCTGACGTTGTAGAAAGTGGATTGGGTGGTGAATCAGCAGTAATCAAGTCACATCACAATGTAGGAGGATTACCTGATTGCGTAGATTTTAAAGAAATAATCGAACCACTTCGTGACTTGTTTAAGGACGAAGTAAGAAAAGCCGGCTTAGAAATGGGCATACCTGATTATCTTGTATACCGCCAACCATTCCCGGGACCAGGACTTGGAATCCGTATCATCGGTGAAGTAACAGCCGAGAAAGTTAAAATGGTACAGGATGCAGACGCAATCTATCGCGAGGAAATTGCAAATGCCGGACTTGATAAAACAATCGGCCAGTATTTTGCAGCACTTACAAATATGCGAAGCGTAGGTGTAATGGGTGACGAAAGAACATATGACTACGCCATTGCACTCCGTGCAGTAAATACTGTAGATTTTATGACAGCAGAAGCTGCAGAAATACCTTACGAAGTATTATCAAAGGTAATGAGCAGAATTATAAATGAGGTGCGAGGAGTCAACAGAGTAATGTATGATTTGACGAGTAAGCCACCTGGAACTATAGAGTTTGAATAAATCGAGTTGCTTAAAAAAGCCAGTGTTTATGCGGGTTTCAGCGATTTCGATTAGTCTTTTGATAACAAATTGATAACAGTCATAGCAAGTGCCATTATTCTTGTTATCCAGTGGTTTATGGGTAACGGAACAATTAACAGGTGGCTTGCAGACTAAAGTTCGGAGCTTGGCTCTGAACAAATTCCATATTATAAACTAAGCCCTTAGCTGTGGTTAATAACCATAGTTAAGGGCTTTTTTGTCGTTGCCAAAGCATCTGTAGGGAGCTGCCAGTGGCAGGTCCTGTAGGTGCTTATTTATCTTTCAAGTGGTCTTTGAATGCTTCCACGAGAGCGTCACTTAATTCCTGTGATGGAACTTTTGCCCAACGCTGTGTGGTGTCGAACTCTGGATAATGGTAACGCCAGTTATCGTATTCTTCTCTGTTGATTTCTTCGGAAGATAGCTTGTCTGCCTGTTCTTTCCAAGCATACAGCATTTTGAGGAGTTCATATGCTTCTCTGCCTTTGTCCTTGTTGACCTTTAAGCATACCTCTCCGTCTGCTTCACTGACAGTAAGACCGTAAATATCTTCAAGGGTAAACAGAGTGTGCATAAGACCGATATAGCTGTCTATGTCAGGAACATCAAGAGCCTGTGGAGAAACATCAAGCACCTGTGCCAATGCATTTGTAAGGTCTGCTTTCGGTTTGCGTGTACCAGTTTCGTACTGTGCCAAACGCACATCAGCACTCTTTTCTGGAAAACCGATTGCTGTACCGAGATACTTTTGTGTCATACCACGCATTAGTCTGAAAAAATGTATTCTTTCGCTGATAGCCATAATGATACGCTCCTTTTATATTTAGTGAAATAAGTATAGCAGAAATGTTTAGTGGAAGTCAAGAAAAACCGAAACAAAAATGTTTAATATTTTCTTTGCAACCACTTGACAATAGCAAATATGTTTAGTAAAATAAATTACGAATTAAACAAATATGCTTAATGCGACAACTGAATGACCGTCCGAAAAGCCAAACCGCCAAGACCTCGTCGGAGCAAGTTCCGTATCGTTCGCTTGTGTGCAAGCACAAAAGCTCATTCGCTGCACTGCTCCTCCTCTTCCCCAAAAGTCTCCGACTTTTCGGGAACCCCTATACGAGCGAGCGCCTGATGTACTGCGGTGCATTGGGACAGCACAGCGCCTGCCGACAAGCAGGAGTGCCTGTTGGAACTTTAACACGGAGAAAGCGGCAAGCAAAAAATTATTTTAAGAAAGGAAGAAAAAGGATATGGAAAACAGATTTATCCGAGCCGAAGATGTGGCTCAGGAACTAAACGTATCAAAACCTTATGCATATAAACTCATCAGACAATTAAATGAGGAATTGAAAGCAAAGGGCTTTATTACGATTGCAGGGCGTGTAAATCGCCAGTATTTTTACGAAAGGCTCTACGGAGCAGGAAAGGGGGAAATGTAAATGCCGGTATTTAAGAATGAAGATAACGGTACTTGGTATGTGATGGCAAGGTATGTGAACTGGAAAGGGGAACGCAAGCAGAAATGCAAGCGTGGCTTTGCTACCAAACGAGAAGCACAGGAATGGGAAAGAATGTTCAAATTGCAGACTTCTTCAGACCTTGATATGAGTTTTGAAGCCTTTACGGAGCTTTATATCAATGATGTGAAGAACCGTTTGAAGGAAAACACGTGGCTTACCAAAGAGCATATCATACGCACAAAGATACTTCCGTATTTCGGGAAACTGAAAATCAGCGAGATTTCCACAAAGGAGATTATTACTTGGCAGAATGAAATGCTTGCCTATCGTGATGAGAAGAAAAAGCCTTATTCACAGACGTATCTGAAAACGCTGCACAATCAGTTGTCCGCCATTTTCAATCACGCTGTCCGCTACTATGAACTGCGTTCCAATCCTGCGGCAAAGGTGGGAAATATGGGACGTGAGGAACACAAGGAAATGCTGTTCTGGACAAAGGAAGAATACAAGAAATTCTCTTTTGAGATGATGGACAAGCCTGTTTCCTTTTATGCGTTTGAAATGCTTTACTGGTGCGGTATCCGAGAGGGCGAGCTGTTAGCTTTGACTCCGGCAGATTTCAACTTTGATAAGGAAACAGTCACAATCAATAAATCCTATCAGCGTTTGAAAGGGCAGGATGTGATTACTTCTCCGAAAACGAAAAAGAGCAACCGCACGATTAAAATGCCGAAGTTTCTGTGTGAGGAAATGAAAGAATATCTCGGTATGCTTTACGGATTGAAGAAGAAAGACCGTATCTTTACGGTGACGAAAAGCTATCTTCATCACGAGATGGACAGAGGGGCAAAGGCGGCAGGCGTGAAGCGTATCCGCATTCACGATCTCCGTCACAGCCACATTTCACTCTTGATTGATATGGGCTTTTCTGCGGTGGCGATTGCTGACCGAGTTGGTCACGAAAGTATTGATATTACTTATCAGTACGCACACCTCTTTCCGTCAAAGCAGATTGAGATGGCAGAAAAATTAGATGATTTAGGGAAAGGAGATTTTGAAAATGTCAGCTAAGAACAGAGATAACAAAAATCGTTGGAGGAATATCACAGTAGGGTTTCGAGTATCGCCCGAAGAAAACGAACTCATTAACAGAGCTGTAGCTCTATCAGGATTGCCAAAACAGGAGTATTGTTACCGCCGTTGCTTAAATCAGGATGTGGTGGTACAGGGCAATCCGAGAGTGTATAAGGCGTTGAAAACGGAATTTGCCACAGTCCTTGCGGAACTGAAAAGGATTGAAGCAGGAAAAGGTGTGGATGATGAACTGCTGAGTGTAATAGAACTGATTTCCATTATTCTCGGCGGTTTGAAAGGAGAGGATGCGAATGGAGAATAAAAAAGAAATGACTATTCCAAATGTATCTGCGGCAACAGATGCGGAACAGTCACTTTCCAAATGTACTGACAATAGTATAGTCAATCAGGATACGGATTTCAAGGGGTACGAGCAATCTTTTGAAGAAATGCAAAGGGAAATACTCAGACAGTTAGACCCTTCCTATCTGAAAACAGTATCAATGACAACGCTGTATGATACGGTGTTTGAGGTTCAGACACCACTTATCGACGGTCTGCTCCAAAGGGGAACTTACCTTTTCGTAGGTTCCCCGAAAGTGGGAAAGAGCTTTATGATGGCACAGCTTGCCTATCATATCAGCACAGGCACACCGCTTTGGGAGTATAAGGTGCGTAAGGCAACGGTGCTTTATTTTGCCCTTGAAGATGATTACCCACGTTTGCAGAAGCGATTGTTTCAGATGTTCGGTGCAAAGGAGACAGGCAATCTGTATTTCGCAACGGAATGTAAAACGGTCAATGGCGGACTGGAAGAACAGATAAGAGGGTTTATGAGGGAACACCCAGACACAGGCTTGATTATCATAGACACCTTAAAGCGTGTGCGTGAAGCAGGCGGAGCAGATTACAGCTACGCAAGTGATTATGATGTTGTGGCAAGGCTGAAAGCGTTGGCAGACAGTTACAAGGTTTCAATGCTTATTGTTCATCATACACGCAAACAAAAATCGGAAGATATATTCGATATGATTTCAGGCACGAATGGTCTGATGGGTGCGGCAGACGGTGCATTTGTTCTCAGTAAGGACAAGCGTACTTCCAACAATGCCACACTTGATGTTGCTGGCAGAGACCAGCAGGATATGAAAATCCATCTTGTAAGGGACAGCGAGCGATTGGTGTGGAACTTTGCAAAATCGGAAACGGAGATGTGGAAAGAACCGTCCGAACCTCTGCTTGAGAAGATAGCGGATACGCTCTTTTCGGAAAGTGACAGATGGGAAGGAACTGCTTCGGAACTTTGCGAAAGGCTTGCGGTGGATATAAAGCCGAATGTACTTTCTTTAAGGCTCAGTATCAACGCAAGCAGGCTGTTTCGTGATTACGGTATCCGTTATCAGAACAGCCGCACACACGACGGAAGAAAGGTTTCACTTTGGAAAGAAACCGAGCAGACGGCGTGACAAACGGTGTCAAAGGTGTCAATGTTTTTGAGAGCAGCACGCTGTGAAAAACATTGTCACCATCGTCACACTTTGACACCGGATAAAGTTTAGGGGAGTGTGCAGAGAGTGCCTTTTCAAAGGCGGCTCTTTGGTCTCGCCTGCTGGCTCGGTCGGTTCGCAGGCGTGTGTGCCACCGGCACACGCTCACCCCTCGGAGAGCCTTCGGAGAACGCAAAACCTGTTTACAGGTCGCATTTTTGATGGGTGTACCCGTCAAAAGTGCTTTTGCGTTACTTTTGACAAAAGTAACAAAACCTGAGAATGTTGAAATTTACAGATGGGAGATGAAAAAATGCAGAGAACGATAAGTGCAATGGTCGGTAAAGGCTCGGTCAATCACAATAGCCGAAAGTTTCGAGCAGAAAATGTAGACGGAACTCGTACTCATCTCAATATCGACTACTGCAATGAAAATATAAAGACAGTTTATCACGAATTGTTTGATGAAGCATTGGAAAGATACAATGCCAAGCAGATAAGGTCAGACCGAAAGATAAAAGATTATTATGAAAAAATCCGAAGTTCCAAGCAGGAAAAACCGTTCCACGAAATCATTTTACAGGTGGGCGGTAAGGGAAATATGAACGCCGATACGGAAAACGGAGAACTGGCAAAGCAGATTTTAGATGAATACTATCAGGGTTTTCAGGAGCGAAATCCACAGCTTCGGGTGTTCTCGGCTCATCTGCATATGGATGAAGCTACACCACATCTGCACATAGATTTTGTACCTTTTACCACAGGCAGCAAGCGTGGACTTGATACAAGAGTGTCACTAAAGCAGGCTCTTGCAACGCAAGGTTTTAAGGGCGGCAGTCGTGGCGATACGGAGTGGTCGCAATGGATACAGTCCGAAAAAGAACAGCTTGCGGCGGTGATGGAACGTTATGGGATTGAGTGGGAACATTTAGGCACACACGAAAAACATCTTTCTGTTTTGGATTATAAAAAGCAGGAAAGAGAAAAAGAAGTGGCGGCATTAGGTGCGAAAATCGAGCAGAAACAGATTGAATTTGATGTGTTGTCGGAACGAGTATTGAACTATGATAAGGCAAAAGACGAGCTGTCAAATCTTGAAATAGAGCTTGATACTGCACCGAAATATCAGTTGCCAGAACCAGAGAAATTTATGACTGCAAAGGCATATAAAACCAAAATGGCAGAGCCGGTTGTAAGGAAATTGAAGCAACTTGTCAAAACGGTGCTTGCCCGCTGCTTTGAGGGGTGGGACAACTATCATAGGCTGAATACAGCGAATGCACAGTTATACCGCACCAATCAGCGTTTGGAGAAAGTCAATGAAAGATTGACCGAAGAAAACAAAATCCTAAAAGCAGAAAATAAAGATTACAGCCTGCTCCGTAAGGTTTTTGGTCGCAAACAGATAGATGATTTGTTGGAGCAGGCAAGAACAGTTAAAGGTCGCAAGCGTGATAATACACGATCACGATAGACAAAAATCACAGGAGGAAAAGGAAAATGACAAAGACAATTTTTGAAGAAATGGGCGGAACTTATAGACAGGTGGGTGATTATTTATTGCCGAACATCACAGTACCAGCCGAAGAAGAAATAGAGCCGATTGGTTTATGGGGGAAACGACATGCAAGGCATTTAAAGGAACACTATAAAGTGTTATATATGAACCTGCTGACAAGCGGAAAGCTGCATAGTTATCTTGCAGAAGTCGATAAGCAAGCAGAGGATATGTTTCTTCGACTGGTAAAGGAATATGCCGACAGACAAGATGTGACGGAACAATTAAAGAAAGATAATCCCTACGAATGGATTGGAAGAATGAATAATATTCAGGCTTGTGTGAGGGAAGTTGTAGGAACGGAGTTGATTTACACATAAGCGTTTTACGGTATGGTGCTCCTGCGTTTGCTGGAGTGCTGTGGTTGTGGTTGTAAAGAGGTTGTGAAAGATTGAATTTCGTAATGGTTGGATGTATAATTAGGAAGTGAAAATTTTAATTTGCACTTCCATAAGGTGAAATGTATTGACACAAAAAATACAGTATGATAGTATTGCCATTAGAAGAAAGAAAGGCACATTTTGTGTAAGGTGAGGAAATGATTAATAGATAATTTGATTTAAGTAAGACACATATAGTTATTGAGCCTGTAGAGAATAGGTTTGTTTTGTGTACGCTTAAGTTGGATTATCGCAAGAGGCATTTCCTTTGTTTTCCTTTTGGAAAAGAAATAAGGGGCTATTTAGCGAGTCTATTTTTGCGTATGCAAAAAAGACTCGTTTTTGTGTGTTCAAAATAATAATTGGCTCAGACTTCGAAAAGGAGAAACTTTAATGTTGCAGATAAAAAAATTAAATTTAACACATAAAAAAGACCTGAGAATAATTCTTAATGATTTCAACCTTGTGCTAAATGATGGAGATAAGGCAGTTATTATTGGAGAAGAGGGAAATGGGAAATCGACATTAATGAAGTGGATATACAATCCGTCGCTTGTAGAAAACTATATAGAAGCAGATGGGGAAAGGATAATGGGACACGAACGTCTTGGTTATCTTCCGCAGGAGATGCTCGATGAAGATAAGGAAAAAACAATATACGAATATTTTTCTGAAGAGGAAATATTCTGGGAGAAAACGCCTAAAGAATTGTCTGTTATTGCGGGAAAATTTGGAATGAAAAATGATTTTTTCTACAGTAACCAGACAATGGGTAGTCTTTCAGGAGGCGAAAAAGTCAAGACACAACTTATGAGGCTTTTCATTCGCGATGTTTCTGTGCTGTTGTTGGACGAACCTTCCAATGACATCGACATTGCGACGCTTACATTACTGGAAAAAATCATAAATGACTGGAAGCACATTGTGCTTTTTATTTCACACGATGAAACGCTGATAGAGCGTACTGCCAACATGGTGATACATATCGAGCAGATTATACGAAAAACAAAGGCGAGATATACCGTGGCAAAGCTTCCCTATAGACGCTATGTGGAAGAACGGCTTCATAAATTTGAAATCCAAAAACAGCGGGCACTGAGTGACCGTAGGGAGAAAAAGATTCGCGATGAAAAATATCAAAGAGTTATGCAGAGTGTACAAGGTGCATTAAGAAATTGTACCAGACAAGCACCGTCTGTTGCCAAAAACTTAAAGGACAAAATGCATACGGTTAAGGCAATGGAACGAAGATTTGAAAAAGAAGATGAAAATATGACTCAGATGCCGGAACAGGAAGAAGCAATCTTTGTCAAATTAGGGGATGAAAACTCACACATTCCCGCAGGAAAAACGGTCATAGAATATGAACTTTCAAAGCTTGTGACTCCGGATGGCAAAAGAATTTTAGCAGAAGGAATTCATTTAAAAATAAAAGGTTCAGAAAAAATCTGTATGATAGGAGCCAACGGGGCAGGAAAAACGACTCTTCTAAAAAAGATAGCGGAAGAACTCCTAAATCGGAATGACATTAAAGCAGAATATATGCCTCAAACTTATGAAGACCTGCTGGATTTGGATGTTACACCGGTTGATTACCTTGATAAAACAGGAGATAAAGAAGAGCGTACAAGAATTAGAACATACCTTGGTTCACTTAAATACACACCAGATGAAATGGAGCATCCGATTCGGGAGTTATCAGGCGGACAAAAGGCGAAAGTGCTTCTCTTGAGGATGAGCTTAAGTGGTGCAAATGTTCTTATTCTGGATGAACCGACAAGAAATTTTTCACCATTGTCCGGTCCGGTAATAAGAAAAATGCTCCGAGAATTTCCGGGGGCTGTCATTAGCATTTCTCACGATAGAAAGTATATTGAAGAGGTGTGCGATAAAATATATCAGCTAAATCCTAATGGATTACAGCTAATTGGTGATTGATAACAAAAAGGATGAAAGACTGACAAATTTCAGGCTTTTAGTGAGTTGGAAAGCATACAAAGATTTGAATTTGGAGGATAGATTATGGTACGTACAGAAGATGCATGTGAAATTATAAAATATGCTTTGCAAAACGAAATTAAAGTATATTTAGATGGCGGATGGGGTGTTGATGCACTTCTTAAAAGAGAATCAAGAATACACAATGATATTGATTTGTTTGTTGAACTGAAACATTATCATGATTATATTTATGTGATTAAGCAGCATGGATTTGAGGAAGTAAATACTGATTATACAACGGATGGTCATACTGTCTGGAAAGATGATAAACAAAGAATCATTGATTTACATTGTTTTGAATTTACAGATGACGGAATTGTTTATGAGGGAGATATATTTCCATCAAAAACTTTTTCCGGTATTGGAAAAGTTGGAGATATAACTGTTTCTTGTATTGAACCATTGAGTCAGGTAATGCTTCATTTGGGATATGAACACGATAAAAATGATGTGCATGATGTGATGCTGTTGTGTGAAACATTTCAAATAGCAATACCAGATGAATATAAGGAAAAGTAAAATTTCAGTTTTGTGTTGAATCTCTAAGCAAAATAGCTTATAATTTGACATGCTACATATAGTTATTATCCACAGTTATCGAGTAGGTGTTATCAATGCCGATAACAAAATGATAACATTAGCTCGTATAGGCAGGATAATATGGATATATCAAATAATCAAAAGAACGAGAAACATTACAGAGAATAATTCCTAAACAAAAAGCGTTAGTCTTTGTAGAGTTTGAATAATGCAAAAATAAATTCTATATGCCTACAAACCCCATAAATAAAGGGTTTGTAGGTTTTTTCTTTTTTAGAGTGACAATAAAATGACAATATTTTTTGCTATTTTTTATAAAAAACGTTCAAAAGCGTACATTTATGAACTGATAAAATTACATATTTTTCCTTTATAAAATAAAAAGACCCTGCAGTGACACCGCAGGGGTGGTTATGACTGAAATACCAATATTCTATTTTTCAATTCCAACTTCCCAGAAATACATATCTATAATTTTCATAGGGGTGTACAAATCACCAAGTTTATTACAAGCTTTTTCGATTTCTTCTTTGTTGTCTTTGGCGTATTGAATTATTTGCTTCATACTATTTAAATTGAAAACCCCATTTATTTTGTTCCGACGTAGCGCTTTTACAAAATATTGGTCATATGCTGGAACGCATCCAAGAGTTCCTAATATGATTTTAGTAATTAATGTATCTGTTACATTGGAAATTGTTTTTGTTTTGTTAGTACCATCTTCTATATAAGTTTGACCCATATAGTACTCTTTTATTTCATCTCTTAAACTCATTATAGTTTCAAGATCTGTGATAATATTCTCTTTAAAAGGATTAAAACTTATTAAATTTGAATATTTATCCTTACAAAGTATTTCGACAACAGGCTTACTAAATAAATAATCTTTTTGCATTAAAAAAGAATTTCGTAGCATACCCCAACTAGCTAGATAGGCATATAAATTTAATGTTATATAATTGTACATGGTTTCATCATTTTTATATTTTAAGAAACTTTCTCTACAGTGATCATATGATCTATATCTTCCGTTTTTATCGTTATGGTAACTATCAATAAATTTATTGATATATTCGTTGATATTTTTTCCCATTTTATCATCTCTCTTAAATAAACATATAAATTTAATCCTTCAAATTAGCTTTCCTAAATCTCTTCTTTGCATCAGAGATATTCTTATCCACTTCGATAGCTTTTTCGTTTTCTGCATCCAATAAGAAGTCAGCTGAATCGGTTCCAAAGCTTAAATACTTTGCCTGCCATAATAGGTAGGTTTCCTCGTCAATTTCTTCATTGATAAATTTCTCATACATTGTTGCCCAATGGCTAAACATTCTTTTAAGATTTGAAAGAGGAGCAACAGTAGCATCGTTTACGTCTATGTCGGAAGATACCTCTAAATAAACTTTTCCATCTATAGTTGTTGGAGTCAAATCCAAAGTTTTTTCCATACTGAATAAGTATTGTAGAGAACTTGCAGCTGAAATAGGATCAGGAGTTGCAAGCACGTATGGAGAAATCTCCAAAGCATTTGAAATCTCAAATATAGTGTCTGAATCCGGATAGCGATTTCCAAGTTCATAATTTCTTATAGTTGATTCATTTACACCACAGGCAGATCCCAATTCTTTTTGAGTCATGCCGGCAATTTGTCTGTAAAATCTAATCTTTTGTCCTAAATTTGCTGAGGCAAGATTTTTAGCATTTAAAGAAAAATCTCTTTTATTTTTTCCCATAAAACATATCCTTCCATATCATTTTATAACTGCTTGTATTATATCATAAACAGTTCATTTGTGAAATATAAAGATTACAAAACAGTCATAAGTGAAATGTTTTACTTGACAGTGCAAAAGTGAACTGATAAAATGAGTGCAACACAGTTCAAAAATGCACTGTACAAAGCGATGAAATTTAAATAGGTAGGAGGTGATATTATGGCAGATACACTTTTTGTTAGAGCAAGCGATGTAGCAAAGGAAATGGGAGTTTCAGAAGCTATGGCTTATAAGATTATTAGAAAACTTAATAATGAACTTAAAGAGCAGGGGTTTGTAACTGTTCAGGGGAGACTTAGCAGACAGTATTTTGAAGAACGAATCTATGGAATTAAGACTAAATAGGAGGTGAAATAAATGGTTTTTAAGAATCCCAAAACAGATAAATGGGAAGTTAGATGTTATTACAAAAATTATAAAGGTGAGCGAAAACAGAAAACCAAAAGAGGCTTCAGAACAAAATCTGAAGCTCTTGATTGGGAAAGACATTTCAAACTGCAAGACCACCAGGACCTGGATATGACCATTGAAGATTTCTTTGAATTATATAAAAGAGATGTAAGTCATAAGGTAAGACCAAACACTTGGGAAGAAAAGGAATACATAATTTTAACAAAAATTCTTCCTTATCTTGGCAAGAGAAAAATAAATGAATTAAAGGTAACGGACATTTTTGAGTGGCAAAGAGAAATTCAGAGCTTAACAACTCAAAATGGTAAGAGCTTTTCAAAATCATATCTTGGAACAATTCATAATCAGCTAAGTGCAATGCTTAATCATGCAGTCAGATATTATGGGCTTAAATGGAATGTCGCAAGCAAGGCTGGGAACATGGGCAGTGCAAGAGATAGAAATGTTGATTTCTGGACGCAGAAGGAATACCAGAAATTTATTGAGCAGGTGGCAGATAAACCACAATCATATTATGGATTTGAAATACTTTATTGGTGTGGGCTTAGAATTGGTGAACTTCTTGCCTTAACACCGAAAGATTTTGATTTTGAAAATAATGTTTTGAAAATAACAAAGTCATATAAAAAGGTTAAAGGTAAAGACATTGTGACGGACCCAAAGACACCTAAAAGCATAAGGGATATAGTAATTCCTGAATTTTTGGCAGAAGAAATTAAGGAATATTTGGCAAGTATATATGGCATCAAAGAAAATGACAGAATATTTCAAAATTCAAAAAGCTATTTTCGCCATGAAATGATAAGAGGTTCAAAAGCTGCAGGAGTTAAAAGAATAAGAATACATGATTTAAGACATTCACATGTATCATATTTGATTAATAAAGGCTATACAGCACTTGCCATAGCCGACAGACTAGGCCACGAGGCTGTAGACATCACTTATAAATATGCACATCTATTTCCAACTGTACAAACAGATATGGCAAAAACTATGGATGCAGAAAGAGAGGCTTTATTAGATGAGTGCGAAGAATAATGATGCAAAAGGCAGATGGAGAAATGTAACAGTTGCCTTTAGGGTGTCACAAGAAGAAAACGAAGAAATAAATATGAGGGCAAAACTAAGTGGATTTCAGACAAAGCAGGAATTTATTGTTCAATCATTACTTTATACAAAAATAAGAGCTGTGGGGAATCCGCTAATGATGCTTAGTTTCAGAAAATATCTCCAAGAAATAATAGCACAGTTAAAGAGGATTGAGGCTGGTGGAGAAATTGATGAAGAGGTATTTGTCCCAATTAGAACAATGTTGGATATATTAGATGGATTTGAAGAAAGAAAAAAGCCCTAAGCAATAAGCTTAAGACTTACAAGGTAACAAGGAGGTTGTCCCCGCTACTTTTATCACCAATTAAATTATAGCAGGGGTTACCTCCAATAACAACAAAATTTTTAAATTACGGAGGAAAAATGAATAACACGGTAATGAATAAATCCTCCAATGTGGAGGACACAGATAATAAAGAAATCGAGGCTATAAGGGATAGCCTTAAAAAACGTTTTGATGGAAGTCCGAGACAAACCATTGAAAATGTCATCGAAGTTTTAAATAATGACCCAATGTTAAAGGATGCAATAAGGCGTAATGAACTTTCCTGTAAGACGGACATTGTTAAGGAAATGGACTGGGGGAGACGTTCAAAGACTTTTACAGATACGGATTTTAACAACATAATGCTTAGAATGGAAAAGTTTTACGGTATTACAAGAGATAAAAACATTAAGCGTGCAATTGACATTGTAGGCAACAACAACCATTATCATCCCATTATAGACAAGTTGGAAAGTCTGGAGTGGGATGGAAACTCAAGGCTTAGATATTTGTTACCTAGATATCTTGGAACAGATGAAAGTGATTACATATTTGAGGCTACAAGAATAATGATGATGGGAGCGGTACACAGAGTGTATAATCCCGGGTGTAAGTTTGAATATATGGTCTGTCTGGTAGGTGGGCAGGGAGCAGGCAAGTCAAGTTTTCTAAGACTTCTTGCAATGGAAAATGAGTGGTTTTCGGATGACTTAAGAAAACTTGATGATGACAATGTGTTTCGTAAGATTCAGGGACATTGGATTATTGAAATGGCAGAAATGCTTGCAACCTGTAACGCAAGAAGCGTTGAGGACATTAAGTCATTTCTAAGCCGTCAGAGTGAAACTTACAAGGTACCTTATGAAACTCATCCTGAGGACAGACCAAGACAGTGCATATTTGTGGGTTCTTCCAATAATGCTGATTTCCTGCCATTTGACCGTACAGGTAACAGAAGATTTGTACCGGTAATGGTAAATAAGGAAAAGGCATTGCATCATCCGTTGGAGGATGAGGAAGAAACAAGGGCTTACATAGAACAGTGCTGGGCTGAAATAATGAATATGTATAAAAAGGGCATTAACACTAGACTTGTATTTAATAAGGAGTTGGAAAAGGAACTCATCGAATTTCAGAAGGAATGTATGCCTCAGGATACTCTTGTTGGCATCATTGAAATGTTTCTTGAAATGACGGATGAGGAGTTTGTGTGTGTTCAAATGATTTACGAGAGGGCGCTGCACCACGAAAACTGCAAGCCGAAACAGTATGAATCAAGAGAGATTACAAGTATCATGAGGCTTAAATTTGCAGAGCAGTGGGAAGAGGTGAAAAGTCACAGATTCATTAAGGAAGGATATGGAACCCAGCTTGCATGGAAGAGAAAAATGTAAATTTGTTATGTAAATTGGGTGGTTTGCAAATCAGAAAGATGAATTTGTAAATTGGAAATGACGTAAAAAAAAGAGCCAATTTACATCAGAATGGTTTCAATCCCTTTATTTAAGGGATGTTTTGAAATTTGTAAATCGTAAATTGTAAATTGGCTAAATAAAACTAAAAAAATAAAGTTTTTTAAAACCGATTTACATTTTCAATTTACGGAAAGGAGATTGGTATGGTTGAAAAGGTTAAACAGATAAAAATAGATGAAGACTTATTTAGAATGATATATCAGTATTTTATATATGGTCGTGAGGACGAAACGGAACTGATTAAGACAGGTCTTAAAGATAAGATGGATAAGATGATTTTGAGAAACATTTATACAGAAAGCAAGATTGCCGAATCAGCAGAGGAGAGAGAAAATGCAAGAAAAGAATATCTTGACAGAAAGGAAATCCCGGAGGATTTCCGTTGGTAAATTTCTGCTTAATGTTAATGACCTGCAAGTGGCACTTGCAGGTTGTAGAGCAGACAAGTCGGCAACAATATATGCGGTAGCGACAAAAAAACTAAAGGTAAAAGGAAAGCAGATTAGCCCTCGGCGATTGAGAGCGAAATACACCCATCGCACAAAATCTTACGATTTTATGCTCTTAAGGGTTTACATTTCGCCCTTGCAGGGGGCTTTTTATTTTACTTAAACATAAAGATTTAAAGAACAGGAGGAACAAATATATGGCTAGAAATTCATTTATTCAGATAAGCAAATTAGGCAATTTAAAGGGGCGCATAGATTACATTACAAATCCCAAAAGGCAGGAAAATCTGTACGCTGTTTACAATACAACAGACGATACATTTTGGCATGATCTTGCCGGGTGTAACAGATTGGAATTTAAGAAAAGCGGAAGTGCAGGAAAGTGTATCGAATCAAGAGAACTGATTATTGCATTGCCTGAACCATTCTGTAACATAGACAAACAAAGGGTATTGAAAGATTTTACTGAGCTGTTTAGAAAAACTTACGGAGTAAACTGCATTGCAGCAATGCATCACAACAAGACAAAAACAAACTTACACATTCATTTGATATTTTCGGAAAGAGAGGAATTGAAAAACGGCATAAAGAAAATTTCCACACGAAACATGTTTTATGATGAAACAGGAAAGCATGTAAGGACCAAAAAGGAAATACTGGATGACAATGGGAATGTAAGAAAAGGCTGTAACATCATCAGAAAAGGTCAGGTTTATGAGTACAACAGATTTTCAAAAAAGAAAGTGGAGTTTAAGGCAAGGTCATTTCTAAAGGGAGTAAAATCATTGTACACGGAGCATATCAATTCCTTCTTAAATGACAAAGATAAACTGCAGGTGTTTAACAATAAAGATGTCTATCTGCCAACAAAAAAGATTGGAAAGAATAATCCGAAAGCAGAGCAGATAAGAAAAAACAATCAGGTGAGAATGAAGTGGAACAGTACAGTTGATGAAGCACTGTTTTATCAGGTTCCAAAAAAACACATCAGAACCATTAAAGAGGAAAATATACTTAAGAATGTAAATAAATTTGGAAAGACGGAAACAAAGACAGTTGGTGGATTAAGGAAAAACAAGTCATCAAGGGAAAGTGCAGGCGTAGGAATATTTGCCGGAGTTTTTGAAAAGACTGTTGAAATGGCATGTGATTGTTTAAAGGGATTAATTAGGATATTTAGAGGTGCAATTGCACCAAAGCCACCACAACCGGTTAAAGAGTATAAGCAGTATGCAAAAATGGTTGATGAATTATTGGAAAATCATAGGGCATTAAACAGAGTGCATATGGCAATAAGAGAGGCAAAAGACCAAATAGACCGAAAAGAATACAGGATGTTTGGAGGAAAGAAAAAGTTAAAGGATGAAATTTCACAGTTGGAAAAGCGGGAGAAAACAGCAAGGAGTTTAGAAAACAGATTGTTGAAAAAATTAAATGGTGACAGTGTGGATGGGGTTATAAGAAAATTTAACCGAATGAGAATGGAAATGGATGCGTATAAAGATTCCGTTGACAGGGCGGAGGATGCTAAAGAAATGTTGGATGAGAACGTCAGGGAGTATATGGAGAATGTGCAGGAAAAGGCATCAGCGAGAGAAAAAAGTAAAGATGGACGAGAAGAAAAAAATACAACTTATACTGTAAAAGAATTATGTAAAAGTGATTTTAAAGGAAAATTAAAAATGGAGGTGCAGTAGAAAATATAAAGTGAAATAAGTAAGACCATATAATTGAAAATATTATTTGAATGAAAGGACTATTTAGAAGTGGATAATTTTATGGTAGTATATATTTAAAGTAATTTATTTAAACCATTTAGTTGTTTGCATCACACAATGGAGGAGAAAAAATGAAGCTACTATATTCAAATATATTACCGATGGCGATAAAAGAAGGAAAAGAAACTATTGCAGAAGCAATAAATAGTCAAATACAGTTAGCAGATAGGATTGATATTGCAGTTGGGTACGTTTCAAGATTAGCATTAGAAGAAATTGATATGTTAGTTGAGAAGCATAATATAAAAAATATTTGTCTTAACTTAGGAATGTATTTTACTGAGGGAATGCCAGAGGGCTCATATCATACTGCGCTTAGAATAAATAAGAAGTGGAAGAATTTGGGAATCGGAGAAATTCGTATGGTTAAAGCTTTCAAATATCACGGAAAACTTTATGTGTTTTATAAAGAGGGAAAACCAGTTTCTGCAATAATTGGATCAGCTAATTTGGGAGTATTAAAACTTGAGGCAAATAATAGAAGACAGTATGAAATTTCAGCTATAACAGAGGAAAAGTATGAAGTTGAAGAAATTGTGAATCATATAGAAGAATTAAAGAAATCGAATGTATCAGCAAATATAGCTGAAATAGAAGGAATGCCACTTATTTATGAAAAAAATACAGCATTGTCAGGTATTGAACTTGTTACAGAGGTTCCAAAATCAAATGTTGAATTTTATAAAAGGTGTGCATCATATGCATCATTTCGTTTGCCGTTAAAGGTGCCTTCTGAGAACGAAAGGTATATGGATGATGGAAAACATTTTACTAAATCAAATGTTAATGTCTGCTATGCAGCTCCTAGAAATAAAAGAAAATCCAGGGATTGGTATGAAACACAACTTACGGTGTCAAAAGAGATAACAAGGTTGGAAGGCTATCCGGAAAAGAAAGTTCCTTTTTATATTGTGACAGATGATGGTTATTGGTTCAAAGCCCACACTACAAGTGATGGAAATAAACAATTTAGTGCGGTAGGCGATGAATTAATTATGGGAAGATGGCTTAAGGGTAGGTTAGCGGCTGCTGGATTGGTAAAACCTGTTAATGATACTCAAGCAGATACCGAGCGTGAAGGAATGATTACAAAGGAGATGCTCGAAGAATACGGATGTGATAATCTATATCTCAAAAAAACTGGGCAGACAGCACTTGATGGCGATGGAACACCGCTAGATGTATGGATGCTTTCATTTAAGCAGATTGAAGAGAAAGGAGAAGAAGAGTAATGCAGTATTTGAAGAATTATCTTGATAAAATAGTAATACGCGGCAATGAGAAACTTGCAGAATCTATTATGAATACAGCTGAAGAAGTTGGAGATAAATATATTAAAAATTTCTCGTTTACAAGTCATGAGGTGGGTTTGCTTTTTGGAAATGTTCAATCAGGTAAGACGGGTCAGATGTTTGGAATAATCTCAAAAGCAACCGATTTAGGCTTTCCAGTTTTTGTTTTGCTGACAACAGATAATGTTGTGTTACAACAACAAACATTAGATAGAGTTAAGTCGGATCTTGAGGGGTATTGCATATGTGGAGAGAATGATGCACGAATTTTCACAGACAACTGTTTGACAAAACCGACAATTATTGTTTTAAAAAAGAACGTTCGTATTTTGAAATTATGGTCTAACATATTTAATTCTACGGGATTTATGAGAGGAAATCCGCTATTTATTATTGATGATGAAGCAGATGCAGCATCTTTGAATACACTTGTTAATAGGGATCGACAATCATCAATTAATAAGTATTTGGATATAATTAAAAATGGAGCATCAAGTAGTATATATTTACAAGTAACAGGAACACCCCAAGCAATTTTTTTGCAGACGATAGAGTCTGGATGGCACCCATACTTTACTTATTATTTTCAACCGGGAGAGAGTTATTTGGGTGGTGACTTTTTCTTCCCTTCAACAGGAAAACCACAATGTGTAAAATTTTTAGAACAGATTCAAAATCCTACAAGAAACGTAGTTATTAGGCATATTGCTGTGGCAGCACAGATTTTAGCATCTGGAGGAAAAGTTGCCAACTGTTTATTTCATCCAAGTGTAAGACAGGCAGAACATAAAAAATATGCTGATGAAATACTTAATGAAATTGCGTGGTGTGTAGAAAATAGAAATGAGGATTTTAAAGAGGCGTTGGAAAAAGAATATGATAATTTGACACCATATAGAAATGATAAGGTTAAATTTAGTAAATATATTCAAAAGGCATATGAGTTATTAGATAACAAAATGATTCACATACTTATAATGAATGGGAAAAATGATGTTGATAGTGAGCAGTATGGGAAAGGATGTAATTTCATAGTTGGTGGAAACACTTTGGGAAGAGGAGTTACATTTCCTTGTCTTCAAACAATCTATTACACAAGGACTAGCAAAAAACCACAAGCTGATACAATGTGGCAACATAGTAGGATGTTTGGATATGATAGAGATCCAGGACTTATGAGAGTATATATCGAAGAAAAATTGTATAAATTATTTTCAGATATAAACGCAACAAATAACTCCATTATTGCCCAGATTGAAAGGGGGATTGATGATGTAAAGGTATATTATCCAAATGGTTTGAATCCGACAAGAAAAAATGTACTTGATAGTAACTGTGTGGAGATGCTATCAGGTGGAACAAATTACTATCCATCATATCCCGATAATGATTCAATAGAAGAATTATCAGAACTACTAGAACCATTTAATGCTGATGAGCAGTATTATCAAGTTAATCTTAGAATTATTAAGAAAATTTTAAGTCATATCATACCGAGTCCGGATTTTAAGTTAAAAGCATTTGTTTCTATAATTGATACAATATTATCAGAGCAACCAACAGGACAAGGAATATTGATTGTTCGAAGAAACAGAGATGTTGCACAAGGAACTGGGGCGTTGCTTTCGCCAAATGATTGGAGATTAGGAAGTGAGTTTCCTTCAAATTTAGTATTGACAATGTATCAAGTTACTGGAAATAAAGGTTGGGGTGGTAGAAAATTATGGATACCTAATATAAAGTTACCAAATGATATTATCTATTATGATGTTATAGAAGATGTGTAAAATAATAGCTGTACTATTCAAAATAGAAGTAGTACAGCTAATTTTATTCGTTAATGGAAGGCTGAATACTTTCATATTCAATTCCAGCAAATGATTTAAGTATTGCTTCAAAAATAATTTTTGCTCCCTGACATGGAACTGCCATTCCTATTTGTTTACGGACACTTTCTTTTGACCCTAAAAATTGATATGAATCAGGAAAGGTTTGTAAACGTGCACGCTCACGATTTGTAAGAGCGCGTGGTTCAGACCAATGGTAGATATGTGTACCACCGCCACCGCTACCGGTTACCGTGTAAGATGGCTTTGTTGGGTCAAGTCTTTTGTATATTTGACTAATTTTTGCACCTTTAACTTTTAATTGTAAATCTTCAGGCAAATCAGCTGTAAAAGCATTCTGCCCAGGTTTTATGTGCTTTAATCTCTCAACAACTTGTTTTGATTGTTTTGTAAACTCATTGTTAAAAGCGTCTATAGGAATTGGTGGATTTTCAATTGCATTTTTGCAGGTATTATCAATATTCGAATAAGGTGCAGGAGAAGGAATTTTAAATTCTACTTCTATATCATTTCTTATACCAACAATAATCAAACGATGTCTTGCCTGAGGTATACCGTAGTCTTCAAATTTGTATAAATGAGGAGTGATGGTATATCCGGAATCCTTTAACTCATTCAAAATTTTGGTAAGAGCTTTCCCTTTATTTGCACTTCTTAATCCACCAACATTTTCGGCAAGAAACCACATTGGTTTAAATAGCTTTAATGCTTTGACACCATAAGAATAGAGAGGACCAAATGTTCCATCTATTCCCTTTTGCTCGCCCACAACACTATAGTCGTTGCATGGAAAACCAAAAGCAAGAGCGTCAATTGGTGCTAATTTAGACATATCAAGTGTCCTAATATCTTCGTGATAAACTGTTTCAGGAGCGTTAGGACAGATATTGTGACGATATGTTTCACAAGTCGATTCATCATAATCATTAGCCCATTGGTGTATAATACGGTAGTTGTCATCACCTATATTTGCATTAGTGGCACCCCAGCCTATTCCACCGGGCCCACAGAATAATTCACCTAGTCTATAAATCATTTTAGTGTCCTCTTTTCTGTCAATAAATTTATCAGCCCCTGTATATGAGAAGTTGCATCATCGCTTAAAAATTCTATATTTTTAAAACAGTTGTTTTTACAATTTATATCCGCTTCATCCAAATATCCATAAGCTTTGTATAATTCAATCAGATTTATTCCGTAAAAATTAGCAAGGGCTTTTAACTGTGGAGCAGGAGGACATTTTGTTACGCCTTCTTCTATACGGCGGATAGTGGAATCACCTACACCTGTTTTAGTATATACAGCTTTTACACCAAGTCCGAGTTCTTTGCGTATATTTTTTAAATATTGTCCTGGATTGTTCATTGCATCCTCCTTCCAGTTGATTATACAATATTTGCTGCAAAAACGCAATAATTATTTATATATGCTGCGTAAAGCAGCAAAAATAATTTATATACAGATAGCATCCAAAGTTATATAATAATTATAAAGGTGGTGAAGGTATGGTTAGGAGAAATTGGACAAGGGAAGAAACTATTTTAGCAATGGACCTATATACACGTATGCCTTTTTCAAAAATAGGAAAAAATAATCCAGAGATAGTTAAGCTCGCACGGATTATAAATAGAACTCCAGATGCGGTAGCGTACAAGATGTCTAATATAGCACATTATGACCCAGAGTTGCAGGCAAGAAATATATCGGGATTATCTCATACAAGTAAATTAGATAAAATTATTTATAATGAATTTTCGAATAATATAGAAGAATTATCTTTTGTGGCGCAAAATATTTTAGCTAAACTACAACATGTATCAGTAGATGAATTATTACCAGATTTACAATTGGATAAAATACCATTGGGTATAACTAAAGACCAACAGGCAAAGGTAAGAATAGGACAGTATTTTTTTCGTACATCTGTACTTATGTCATACGGAAATGCATGTTGTGTTACAGGCTTGAAAAATAATGAATTACTTATTGCAAGTCATATTAAACCTTGGAATGTAAGTGATGCTAAAACAGAGAGGACAAATCCAAGCAATGGATTGTGCTTAAATGCTATGCATGATAAGGCTTTTGATAGAGGGCTAATAACCATTGATAAGAATTACTGTATTGTAAATTCTCGTATAATTAACGATGTGGTGATGGATGACAAAACAAGAGAGTGGTTTTCTTTTTATAATGGCAAAAAAATAAGATTACCAGATAAATTTTTGCCAGGAAGAGAATTTATAAAATATCATAATGATGTTATATTCAAGGGAGGGTGATGAAAAACGGTTAATGTAGTATAGTAAATACTGTTGTTTGGGTGCTAAGATTAGAATGATTGTATATAACATTAAAAAGATTATATGCCCATAAAGAAATTTTTTGCAATATAGTTTTGTGAAAAAAAGATAAAAATAGGAGGATGCTATGGAAAAATCAATTCTTGATATTATGATAAATAGGAATGAATTTCCAATTATTTTTATTGGTTCAGGGATACCTAGGAGGTATTTGGTTAAATACCCGAGCTGGGAAGAGTTGTTAGAAGAATTTTGGAGGAAAGCCGAACAAGAAAATTTTTATGGCTTTCTGAATAAAGAACGAGACAAAATTGGAGATTTATCTAGTAGAATTGATCAAGATTTTGAGATAAATGTAAATGTTGCGTCAGAAATAGAAAAAATAATTAATATGAAATTCTATAATGGAGATATAGAAATAGAAGGATTGACTCAAAAAGAAGCATATAAAAATGATTTGTCCCCATTTAAAAAAGCATTGGCTAATAGGTTTTCAAAATACCAGATAAAAGATAGTTATTTGGAGGAGTTGGCACATTTTAGAAAAATGTTGGTGAAGTCTCAAATGATACTGACAACAAACTATGATACTTTTATTGAGGATCAATATAATAAGGAAAGTAGTTATAATATAAAAAAGTATATAGGACAACGGGGATTCTTTCAACAAACGATAGGTTATTCAGAAATATATAAGATACATGGTTGCATATCTGAACCTAAGTCATTAGTTATTGGAAAAACGGACTATGAATTATATGATGAAAATAGTATTTTAATTAGTGCAAAAGTTATTTCGATGCTTTTACATTCTCCCATTATTTTTTTAGGATATTCTTTGACTGACCGGAATGTGAGAAAACTAATTAAAAGTTTTGCTATGTCTTTATCAGATCAAGAAAAAGAGGAACTAGAGAAAAGATTACTCTTGGTTCAATGGGAGAAAGGCAGTGAAAAACTTGTCGAGCAGGTTATAAATGACCCGGATTTAGGATGCAGGCTTACAGTTATAAGAACAGATAATTATTCATTAATTTATGATAAGATTGCGGAAATAAATCAGGGCGTTGCTCCAGCTGAAGTTAGAAGATATCAACATGTAATAAAACAGTTAATTATTGAAAAGGGAAAAGCTGGAAGTCTTCAGTCAGTCTTGGTATCACCGAATGAGCTGGATGATATAGAAAAAAATCTAAAAGATAGGAATATTGTAGTGGCAATAGGCGATAGTAAACTTATTTTCAATATGCCTAATGTTGTAGAATATATTTTAGACTACATTAGGGATGATACAGAGCAAAATAATGATACTATGCTTAGGTTCATAGCGAGCCAAAATAATAATATTCTTCCTTTTTGGAGATACCTATCGGAGGAATCTATTTTGAAAAGTAGTTTAGCTGAAAGCGAAAAAGAAAAATTGAGAAAAAGATTAAGAACATTTGTAGATGTTAAAGATCAAATAGATTTGTTACAGTTTACTGAAAAGTATAATAGTTTGGAAGAAATTAAAAATGCAGGGTTGAAAGAATACCATAAACATTGTGTTGTTGCTGCAAATATTGATACTATTGGAATTGAAAAATGTAGAGAATATATAATAGATGAACTTAATAAGATTAAGAGCAAAGGGGAAATAAAGGTGCCAACAACGTTACGACGATTAGCACTTATATATGATTTTAGGAAGAATCATTAGTTTATTGCTTATGATTATAATTAAATTAGTTTATTAGAATATATCTTATGACAATAAAATGACAATATTTTCACTGGAAACTATATGTAACAATACTAAAACAGTACAGAAGAGAACTGTTAAATACAATAAATATCCTGCTTTGTAAAGAAGTAAATTTTTGTGAGTAGGAGTTTGAATAGTTGACGCTGGGCTACAAAGCCTGTAACCACGGGGCTTTGCGGCTTTGGGTGTTTGAAATTGCATTATCATTGCATTTTTATATTTCTTTGTGATACATTGCAGTATGCTGATTACTGGTATAATTAGCAATACTTTGAGAAGCTGACTGGTAGCTGAGAACCCCGGTCAGCTTCTTTGCAATCTCAATATTGGTGTTTGGATACAGATGACCATAAGTTCCTAGTGTCGTCTGTATTTTTTCATGTCCAAGACGCTCTTTAATCAGCAGTGGATTTTCGCCCATGCTGATAAGCAGGGAAGCATGCGAATGTCTCAGGGCATGAATTTTGATTCTGTGGACACCAGCTAAATTTGCCAATTTCTCTAATGCTCTTGGAAGCGTTGTTTTGCTGGTGGGTGTACTGTTATAACTCAGTACGAATCCACAATTTGGTAAAACCTTTGCCTGGACCGCCTTCCATTCTTGTAATTCCTTGATGGTATCAGCATCAATATAAATGGTACGGTTGCTTGCCTGCGTCTTAGGTTCAACGAATTTGTAGTCATTCATTGTTTTATAGTACAGTGTTTTACTAATAATCAGCATACCTGTTTCAAAATCAATATCATCCCACTGTAAGGCGGCAGCCTCTCCAATACGCATTCCAGTCATAAATAAAAGCCAGAACGAGATGAAGAGATAGTGCTCGTAGTAGTCACCTTTGTACAGCAGGGATATTACCTTCTGAAACTCCTCCAAAGTCCAGAAGTCGATCTTTACTTTTTTAGATTTGATATTGCCGATCATGCGGGCAGGATTCTTCTTTGCAAGTCCGAGGATAATCGCCCGGTCAAAAGCTAAACATAACATTCCCTGAACAATGCGTACATAGTTTGGACTGAATTGTTTTGCCAACTTGAGCTGCCAGGTCTGTACATTTATCGCTTCTATTTCGGACACTTTCTTCTTGTAGAAATAGGCAAAGTGTTTTTGAATGGTCGAGTAACGATTCTTGTAGGTACTTTCTTTCACCTGAGTTTTGTACCACGGAAGATAGATTTCTTCAATAAACTTTTTGAAGGTAATGTCTTCCTTCTTATCAGCTAATTCTTCCGTTGATGCAAGAATCAATTTGGAATACTCGGCACGGGCTTCTTTTTTTGTTGAGAATCCGCTGCGGTATTTTTGAATCTGTTTTCCGGTTACAGGATGATATCCGAGGTTGGCTCGAAAATAATAAGTGCCGTTTTCTGCTTTTTTAATTGGATCTTTTGCCATGATTTCACTCCTTACTAAAATGCAAAAAGCACGATCATTCTTGCTTATCGGGCAAAGTAATCCCTAATAATTCTTCAACGGCTTCTTTTGGAACCCTGTCTAATTTTCTGGATTGATAATAGGTATGCCCCTTTTCTACCATAAGTTCCTTTGCTTTTTTGATAATATCAGCAGCAAAGGAAGGACCGTAGCCTAATTCAATCAAATCCCTTTTTGTTACAGTTATCATGAATCTCCTTTCCACAGACAGGGAATCAACTTGATACCTGTCTATTATTATATCAAATTTTGAGTAAAAGTTCTCTAATAAAAGCGCTATAAGCTAAAATCCCAAAAGTCTATGTTATTCTTTCAGAAGCCAGTTCCTATGCCCGTTCCGGCCACGTAAAACGGTGTTACTTTGTAACTATTAAGCTGCAGGCGTGCGAAGATGCAAACTATCTGCAGTCACCTATATCAATCTCCCGAAAGATTTCTTTTGTTTTCAAGGTACGGCGAATGGATATATTACCCATTCAATTAAGGAATAGGGGGCTTTTCTTTAAGATTGAAAAATTTTAAGAAAAAATGATAAAAATAAAAGCTGCCTTGATTTGGCAGCCACGGAAATCTATTTGCGTTTTAGAGCCAGACGATTCAGCATGGAAATGAGCGCAAGCATATCCTCGTCATCGAGTTGTTTCATCAGATCAGTTGCTTTGTCAATCAGAGGAAGATTGTGCAGCTCTGAATCGAAGAACTGTTGAGGAGTGACTTCCAGATAGTCACAGATATCCAGAAAGCTCTGCATGGTAGGCAGAGAACGTCCGGAAGTGAGGGACTGGATGTAGCTTTTATTTTTGCCAAGATCCAGACTCATCTGATATTCAGATACATTTTTCTTTAAACGCAGTTCGCTGATGCGTTCTCCAATAAAGTTTTTATCCATACATTTACACCTCTCTTCCACATTTTAAACTATTTACTTACAGCAAATTACGGAATAAAATAGAGATATATTTGAAATATAGTGATTATTCCGTAATATAACCGTAATTTACTAAAATGATACAAAAAAAGAAATTATGGATGATAGAAAATGGATTTTGGGGTATGATGATAGCAAAGGAAGTGGATGTCTGTGCGGATTATAGGAAATGAGCAGGAAATTGAATGGGCGAAGGAAGCACTGCGGAATCAATGTAACGATTGTCCCTACTTGGACTGCTGTAATGAAAAGGCGAAAGAGGAGTCAAAGCAGTGTGGAACGGTTCGGTTTGGCTGCCGGGAGTATCTGAAAGAGAAGATTGAATTCGTAGTAGAAAAATAGATGTAGTATTTTGAACAAATATAAACACCATATATAGTATAAGCCTGAATTGACATGAGGAATATCTTGTGCTAGTATACTGATATAGTTTATTTTATGCACACCCTTTTTGGGGAGTTTCGGGATTCATAAGAATCTCCAAACTTACAGGAAACAGCAGGAGCTGATTCCTGGCATAAGTAGTTTATGTTTGTAGTGAGTGTCACGGTATGCCTTTTTTGGCTGCGTGGCACTTTTGTTTTTTCAGGAAGAAACCAGACTTTTAAGAATGAACAGAGAAAAGACTCTCTTTTCATTCTTTTTTTGTGCTTACATTTAGGTTTCGGCATAGTTGCATGCCACAACCAGCTTCGGCTGTTGATGGATAAATATTATTTTAAGAAAGGTGGAATAAGAACATGAATGAAGCAAGAGTGTATGCAGATGGATTTGAGAGATCCTTTGCAGAAGTAAAAGATCTGCTGGAGTTTCTGGCAGAGAGAGGAAGAAATGCCAAATGGATCAGAAAGCCAACGAATACGTTACGGCTGGCACCACTGGAAAAGGAGGCTCAAAATCTGGATGCGGCAGATGCATCCATGGAAGAAATTTTGGAGGATACAGAGAAGAATACGCAGCTTATACTGAAAATGAGAGGAGAATCCTATCCGGTACGTGACTGTGCCATCCGCACCATTTTAAGCCGCGCAGGTGTCAATGGAGACGGGCTTCGCAAGCTGGATAAGGCAACATATGCGAAGGTAGTCAATTACTGCCTGCGGGTTGCAAAAGGGGATGCCCTGATTAAGATTGCGGACGGAAAGGTTTCCGCAGTACATGGCGGGGATAAACATGATTATTGCATCCTTGATATGAAAGCCATGTTTGAGACAACCTGCGAATATCTGAATCTGAATTTCAAAGGCAGTGTTTACATGGAGGGCTCTGGTATCTATGACCATTCCATTGTATCTGCCATGTGGAAGCTCGGAGGAAGTCAGGAACTTCTGGATACTTACCGAAAAGCACTGGATGCACACGGAATGGATGAGAAGATCCTGTCACCGGCACTTCGTTTTACCACATCTGACGTGGCAGCGAGCGGTGCAAATCTGTATCCGATGCTTTTGACAGACGGACCAAACGGCGTTATCAGTCTGGGAAGTCCAATCAAGCTGGCTCACGATAAAGGGGCAACGATTCTGGACTTCCGGAAAAATCTGGAGCAGGTATGCGCCCGCTATGTGGATGCGATGAAGAATCTTACTCAGCTTATGGACATTGAGATCCGTAATCCGGTGAACTGCCTGAAGCTGCTGATGAAGGAACTTGGCATTAAACAGAAGATCCGGAATGAGGTGGTGGAGCTATTTGTATCCCAGAACGGGGAAGGTGCCTGTACGGCACATGATCTTTATTATGCCATGAATGAAGCCTCCTTTTTTGCAGCCTGTGAAGGAATGTCCGGACAGGGCATCCTGAAGCTGGAGGAGGATATTACGAAGGCGCTTATAAAAGACTGGAAAAAATATGACGTTTATGGAGCAGTCAAATGTTAGGAGGAATTGGAATGAATAACAAAGCAGAGTATACACCGGAAAAGGTTGTGGATATCAGTAACCTGTCAAGAGAAGACTGGTTGGAATACCGCAAAAAAGGAATCGGCGGCAGTGATGTAGCGGCAATCATGGGGATCTCTCCATTTGCCACTATCCGGGATCTGTTTTACAACAAAACAGGTGTGCAGCCGGTCATTCAGGAGGAAGAGGAAAGCAACTGGGTTGCCAAGGAAGTCGGACACCGGCTGGAAGATCTGGTGGCAGAAATCTTTTCCAAAAAGACCGGACTGGAAGTATTTCCGGTACGTGTCATGTTCCGGCATCCATTATATCCGTTCATGCTTGCAGATGTGGATTTTTTTGTTCGTATGCCGGATGGGACATTTGCGATTCTGGAATGTAAAACCTGCAATTATAATGCGAAAGATAAGTGGGCTGATGAGGGTATTCCAGCTCATTATGTGCTGCAGGTAAGGCATTATCTGTCTGTGATGAATATGCAGAAAGCCTTTATCGCATGCCTGTATGGAAATAACGAGAATGAGTTTGTGTATCGCACCATTGAGCGTGATCTGATTGAGGAAGAAGACATCATTGATCAGGAAACGTATTTCTGGCAGGAACATGTATTGAAAAATGTAGTACCGCCGCATAACGGGAATTCCGATCTGGTTCTGGCAAATATCCGTAATTATGGTGGTTTTGCAGACAAATCTATTCCGGAAATTGTGCTTTCCGGTCTGGAATCAAAAAATCTTGAGAAGTATCTTACCCTTTCGGAGGAAAAGTCACAGTTGGAAAAACGGAAAAAGGAAATCGAAGCAGAACAGCGGGCAATCAGTGTTCCTTTTGTGGAACAGCTGGGGCAGGGCTGCAAGGCAGTGCTGGAGGACGGTACGAACCGTTACCGTATTACCTATAATCCGACCAGACGTACTTCGGTTGGGAAAGACCAGATGGAGAAGCTGAAAAACCAGCATCCGGATATCTATGAGGAATATACAAAAACAACGGAGAGCCGTACTTTCCGAATTAAGAAGGAGGCGGCGTAATGAGAAAACTAAATGAACGGATGCGGGTAAAAAGCTGGAGGGATATAAACAATGAGGTGCAGATTTAAACATAAGATTTTCCGGAATGAGGAGAATGGGTATACGATTGCCATATTCACCACACAGGATACGTCTGTCCCCCTGTCAGCCAGAGACAAATATCTGGCATCCCGGAATATCATCGGCTTCTCAGCGATTGGATTCGGTCTTCCGCTTACAGACGAGATTGAGCTTGAGATGGAAGGCAGATGGGAGAGCGGGGAGCATGGAACCCAGTATCAGGTGGAAAATTTCATGGAGGTTGTACCACGGACAAAGGAGGGTATCTTAGGATACCTTTCTTCCGGTGCAGTCAAAGGCATCGGTCCCAAGATGGCAGATACTATTTTCCGGAAGTTTGGGCTTCAGACGTTGGAAATCATGGAAAACAGTCCGAAAGAACTTTTAAAGATCCGTGGGATTTCCGAGAAGAAGCTTTCTGCTATTGTGGAGTCCTATGGAAAAAACCAGGTGTTCCGGGAACTGATGACGTTTCTGGCGCCTTTTAAGGTGACACCCAAAAAAGTGAATATGATTCTGAAGAAATTCGGAAATGAATCGGTGGATATTATCCGGCACCGCCCTTACATGCTGAGTGCAGTCAAAGGCTTCGGGTTTCTGACTGTGGATGCGATCGGAAGACAGTGCTGCTGTGCACTCAATGATCCCATGCGGATATCCGGGTGCATCGGACATATCATGAATCAGGCAATGAAAGATGGACATCTGTTTAAGCAGCGTCAGGAGGTTATCAGGGAAGCACTGGAAATGCTGAACCGGGATCTGCAGGTCATGGCAGTATCGGAGCAGGATGTCAGTCAGGTGCTTTACCGGCTGGTGCTGCAAAAAAGCATTGTAGTGGAGGAAGAACGGATCTATTCTATCCGGCAGTATGAAGAAGAAACGCAGACTGCTTCCATGATAGCGAGACGGCTTTTGGAAAAGCCGGTTCCGTTGTCCATTGAACTGGAGCTGGAAAAGGCACAGAAGACACTGGGGATCACGCTGTCAGAAACACAGAAACAGGCAGTGCGGATGGTGTTTGCACATCCCATCAGTATTATTACCGGAGGTCCCGGAACCGGAAAGACAACGGTTCTCAAGGTGATTCTCTATATCCATCAGGCGTTATGCAGGTCAGAGGTACAGCTTATGGCTCCGACCGGACGTGCGGCAAGACGTATGGTGGAGAGTACCGGCTGTGAAAATGCATCCACGATGCATCTGGCCCTGGGGCTTTTGGGAGATGATACGGATTTTGAACCGGATTTTGAGTACCTGTCTGCCGGATTTTTAAATGTAGATGAGGTGTCCATGGTGGACATGCATCTTGCCTATGAATTTTTCCGGCGGGTAAGCAGACATGCCAGAGTCCTTTTAGTCGGGGATAAGAACCAGCTCCCATCGGTAGGAGCCGGGGATGTGTTCCGGCAGATGATTGCCTGCGGGCTGATTCCGGTCACGGTACTGGATCTGGTTTACCGACAGGGCGCTTTGAGCAGCATCCCTTATAATGCAAAACTGATGCAGGAGAATAAGACTAATCTGAGCTTTGGGGAGGATTTTCAGTTCATTGCCTGCAAAGGAGCAGATGAGGCGGCAGAGATTGTCCGGAGGATTTATCTGGACGAGATTGCAAAAAACGGCATGGATCAGGTACAGATCCTGACTCCGTATCGGAAACGCAGTGCTGCCGGAGTGGATGAATTGAACAAATCTCTGGAGGATTTTGTAAATCCGCCAATCGCAGGGAAGAAGGAACTGCATATCGGCAGTCAGGTGTTCCGGGTTGGCGATAAGATTTTACAGAATAAAAATACCGAGATGGCGAGTAACGGCGATCTGGGCAAGATACTGGACTGTATCACGGATGAGGATGGAAATGCCAGGGCAGTGATCGGATTCCCGGACGGGCGGCAGGTGCAATATGAAGCTGACCAGATGGAAATGCTCGAACATGCCAACGCAACAACCATCCATAAGGCACAGGGTTCCGAATGTCCGGTTGTCATCATCCCTTGGGTAAAAGCCTTTTATATGATGCTGAAGCGCAATATTCTCTATACCGGAGTGACCAGAGCGAAAAGCAAGGTTTATCTGGTAGGGGAATGGGCTGCAGTCTGTCAGGCAATCCATACGGATGACAGCGGGACAAGGAACACCATTCTGAGTGAGCGGATCGTACAGTATTACGATCAGTATCAGAGTGAACAGAAACCGGAAATGGAGCAGTTAAAACTTGTTGTTTAAAAATATTTTTCAATTTTTGAAATAAGCGGACTATTACTCTTATATAGGGGAACGTCTGCTTTTCTAAATGAAAGGAGCAGAGAATGAAAGAATTATTGTATAAGAAATCAGAGGCAGTTGCCGCTTTAAACCGTGTGGATGGCTTCCATCCGATGGAACTGGCAAGAAAGATTGGAGAAGAAGGGCAGGAGGAGCAGCTTTATCTGGATGTGAAATACCGGAAGCTCTGGTTTCGTCTGGTCAATCCTGCAGGAAAGATCATCAGCCGGATTATCACTTTCACAGAGAATATGGCAGTTGTGGAAGCACGTATCTATCTGGATAAATGTGATCAGGAAGACAATTATGTAGCCAATTCCTTTTCACAGAAATTCCGGAGCGATGATCCGAAGTTTGGAGACAAATTTCTGGAAATGGCGGAAACAGCAGCCGTAGGAAGGGCATTATCGGATGCTGGATATGGTGTGCAGTTTGCGGATGTGGGAGAGGAAAATGATCCTGCACAGGTAGATGCCGGAATTCCATATCAGAATCCACAGATGCCGGATTCAGATGCCATGGCAAATGCTGCCATGTCGGATTCGGGTGTCATGCCAAAGGCGGCTATGCCAAATTATGGAGAGATGTCAGGCCAGTCGGAATATGCAGGTCAGCAGATGATGAATCAGTTCTATCAGCAGGCACAGGCGGCGGGAAGCACCATTTACCATGGCAGTGGACAAATGCCTGGCTACGGTTCCGCTCCGGCTGCCTCTACGCCGCCAAAGACCGGACAGATGCTGCAGGGAGCATTACAGAATCTGGATACGTCCCTTCCGGTAGAAGAACTGATGAAACACATGAACTATGAAATGGCAGTCGGGACTGTGATTCCGGGAAAGGGAAAATACGGCGGAAAGACCATGGGACAGGTGGCAGTTGAAAGCCCGTCAACGATCCAGTGGTTTGCCGAGCAATATTCCGGACCGAACAATCTGGTTCCGGCGGCAGCAAAGGTAATTTTACAAAAAGCAATGCCGATGGCTGGTTAAGGAAGAACCCCGCAGAGAGCTTTTTTCTGTGGGGGAAAGGAGGAAGAGACCGGGATGTATTATGATATGTCTGGGTTTGATTATGGAATACTGGATGTGGTGCAGGTGCTGCATCTCAGAAAGCGGCGGGGAAACTATTATGACTGCCCGTTTTGTGGAGAGACGCATGGAAAACTCAATATCAATGTGGAAAAGAATGTATTCCGGTGCAACCGCTGTGATGCGTCCGGGGGGATGCTGAAGCTTTATGCGGATTTGCACAATGTTACACTCTCCGAAGCAAATCAGCAGATCCGGGAAGCATTAGGAAAAGGAGAATACCGGACGGATTATATCAAAGCAACGCCGGTACAGGAAGAAAAGGCAACGGCAGAGCTTGCACCCATAGAGGAAATCCATCGGACGTATCAGAGAATGCTGTCCATGCTCACGCTTAACAGGAAGCATCAGGAGGATCTGCAAAGACGGGGATTAAAACCGGAACAGATCGAAGCACAGCGTTACCGGAGTGTCCCGCTGTTTGGAATGAAGAAGCTGGTCAAAAGGCTGGCAGAAGAAGGATATAGGGTGAAAGGCGTGCCGGGATTCTACCGGGATACAGACGGAAACTGGACGATTAACTTCAAAGCAGAAAACTCAGGAATCCTGATTCCCATAGTTTCTTTGGACGGGTTCATCCAGGGTTTTCAGATCCGGGTAGATCATGTGACTGACACGAAAAAATATATCTGGCTGTCCAGTGTCAATTATGACCAGGGAGTTTCCTCTGGAAGTCCGGTACATGTCATCGGTGATCTTCATGCTGAACGAGTCTATTTGACAGAAGGGGCGTTAAAAGGAACTATCGCCCATTATCTATCCAGTGCGACCTTTGTATGTGTTGCCGGAGTGAATCAGTATCGGAATTTAAAACCAGTGCTGGAACGGATGAAAGGTTATGGGATGAAACAGCTTTTGGAGGCGTATGACATGGATAAGAAGATGAAAGTAGCCTGTAATCATCATGACAGTAAGTGTGCGGTCTGTTTTGAGCGTTCCCCTGTTATCTGCCAGCATAAGGCGGAGAAACGGAGGATTATCCAGAACGGTTGCAATAAGGTCTATGAAATCTGCCGGGAGCTTTCCCTGCCGATGAACCGGATGGTCTGGGATATGGACGAGAGCGGGGAGTGGAACGGGAAACACAAGGGGATTGATGACTATTTAGCCGCCATCAAACAGAAGGAAGGAGCCGGGGCACAGACTTCGGCTCTTCCGAAAGGAGAATAATCATGAGAAAAAAAGGAAATACGGTTCTTGCAGGACTCATTATCTGCCTGTTGCTTGTTTTTCTCGCAGCGGCAGGAAAACTCTTTGGTGCTTATCTGAAGTATCAGAAAGGGGACGTAAGTTACGAGAAACTGCAGGAATATGTTCAGGAACCAGAGGAAGAAGAATCACCGGAGCCTGAGAAAGAAAAGGAGGAACCTAAGAATAGGTATCTGGAAATTGATTTTGCAGGTTTAAAAGCGGTTAATCCGGATGTCATAGCGTGGATTCAGATTCCGGCACTGGATATCAGTTATCCAGTGGTACAGGGGAAAGATAATGCATATTATCTTCATCACCTTTTTTCGGGAGAATCCAATATCAACGGGAGCATCTTTGTGGACTGCCATAATCAGCCGGACTTTACGGATCAGAATACGATCGTGTACGGGCATAATATGAAAAACGGGAGCATGTTCGGAACTCTGGATAAGTACCAAGACAAAGAGCTATTTGAACAACATCCGGAGTTTTATCTCTATTTGCCGGACAAGATCCTCAAGTATCGTATCTTTTCCTGCTATGCGGGAAGAACCGGAAGTGAGGGATATAGGTATCATTTCCCGGAAGCGGAAGATTTTCAGACGTTTCTGGATACGGTGTCTTCTTATAGGGATTATGATACCGGCACCGAGCTGTCGGCAACGGATCGGATAGTTACGCTGTCTACCTGTGTCAATTCCAGACGGAATTATCGCTATCTGGTACATGGAAAATTAAGCAGTGAGATCATCACAGAGGAATAAAAGAATCGTGCTGGTGTGAGAAGAAATTTCTTATGCCAGCTTTTATTATGGGAGGAAATGTAATGGGAACAGCATTGGTTATGGAACATGCAAACGCACTGGCACAGATGATAGTCAGTGAAAAGGACAAGTTATTTGATGAAAGAGTGGAGGCTCTTGTAAAACTTTATAGAAGGGCGGAATTTTATCTGAAGCAGGGATTTCTGGAGAGCATCGTCTGCGAGTTCCATCGGAAGAAAGTGGAAATGATTATGCAGGCGGAAACAAAAGGAGAGATTACGGAAATACTGAAGTTATCAAAACCGCATTTTGACGGGAAAAAATTTGTCTATACCTCTCCGTATGCTGTGGAAGAGGAAGAGCTTCTCCTTTGGTCTCTGACATCACTGCAAGGTCCACTCCGGGATGAAGGGTATCGAAGATATCGGGAATTATTTGAGAAGTGCCTGCCGGAGATGGCAGAAAAGATTCCGGCGTAGAACAATGGCATAACAAAGGAACGAAAAAACTATCTTTTATTTTACTGTAATTTCACTCTTTATTGAATCTGCAATACTTTACAAAGTTTTTTACGGAAAAATGCTTCGGATTAATATACTTAACACCAGTATCTATCAGCTTAAATTTTGAATAACCAAACACCAGTGTTTCATTATTCACAAAAATCGTCATCTATCCAGAAAGCAGGTAAAATATGTTCACAATAATCAGAGTATTTTCTGCATTCAATACATTCTTCATCTAAAGAATCTACGCCGACATAATGAATATGATAATCTACAGTATCGTTTACAAATCTTTCAAGGAAGATGTTCAAAACAAAGGCTACTCTATCATCACAATAAACATAACCAATTAAATTCTTATGAATGATACAGTAAACGAGATAAACACAGCGTGTATCAACGATGCAGTTGAAATTGTATCCAGATTAAAGCCTATTTATACTTTAAAGCATGCACGGAGACAGCAAGAAGACCTATTCCTGTACGGAAGAGGTCTTCCTGTCCTTATACTAAAGTTAATTGGTATGCTGAAGTCCCGCAAAAGCAACATTTAATTTACCTCCAGATTACCGCTTTTAAGAGATAGATAATCGGAACTTCCGCTAAGCAGATAGAAAAAATATTCCCCTTTTTCATCTGGTGAGAAACTATATTTTCCACTCAGTTCATCGAACACTTCTCCTTCATACATTATCCCGTCTTTTACATAACCGATAATCAAATCTTGGGATACTGTAATGTCTGATTTATATTTATCAAACGAAATGACTATATTATCTTTATCAGTTAGTTCCCATCCCTTTCCATTGTCTTGTGTAAGTACACAAAGTGAATTGTTGATTAGAATTATTTCTGGAATGATATACATTTCATCTGATTTATCAGTAGGAATCTCTACTATTGATGATGGTATGAAATTAGGCATCAGACTGCTTTTAACAATTCTGCTTTCAGGAAATTCTGATGAAGATTTGGCTAATTCCTCAATATCAACAACTTTCCCCTTTTCATTGGTATATACACCGTCTTTTAATATGATGTAGCTTCTATCATTGGTTTCTGTCCCGATTAAATGTCGATTGCTGTCATCAATTAAAGCCGATGTTAACAGATGACTGATTGCAGCATATACAGGCATACACAAAAACACTGAAACCACAGTTACAATAATTGCAGTTCTATAAGTGAACTTTAAAGGCTTATGTTTTGAAGCTGTTTTACAAAATACATTTTGACGTATCTTTTGTTTGGAATATTTTTTCAGTATTTTATTGCAATCATGAAAATACACTTCCTCAATAAAAGATTCATCAATTTCACTCATTAACTCATTCAAAGAAAATTTTACAGTCTTCATATCTAAATCCCTTCTTTTCCATTTTTAGTTTTAATTTTTTACGTCCGCGTAACAGTTTGGATTTTACTGTAGATTCTTTTAATCCGGTTTCTTCTGCTATTACAGCGATTGTCTTAGTGTAATAGTAGTACGAGATAAAACATTTTCTTTCGTCAACTGATAGTTCATATATGCTTTCTTTTAAGCATTTGATTACTTCTTCTTTTAACGGCCCGTATTCAATATGTTCGTTCGTTCCAACCTGAAACGCATCTTCGTAATTTTCAAAATGCATCTTAGAGGTTTTTCGTAATGCGTTTTTTGCCATGTTTCTTGCGATTGTTCCTAAATAGGGTTTGAATGTGCTGTAGTTATCTGTATCTAAATCTGCACTGTAATTCCATAGAGCTACAAAAACATTAGACACGACCTCCTCCTTGTCTTCATATGGCAAAGCACTTCCAATAATATTCTCGACTATGTATACAACATATCTGTAGTATTTGTTCATACATATTTTTAAAGCGCGCTCATCTTTATTTTTTAGTTCGAGCATCAGTTGTTTCTCATCTATGTTAAATAACATGCTTCTACCTCATAAATTCAGTGAATACTATAGCAGTGGTTTAATAATGGGAATGTGTATTTTCAAAAAAGGGAACCGAGAAACCAAGTTAAAAAGCTTCAATTAAAATCAGGATAAGTACTCACCAGCACTTGAAATATTTTCCACTATTAAAATGTAATAGAAAATGATTTGATTGTAAAGGCATCAGAGGACAGATTAGTTACCATGCCGTAATAGTAATCTGTTGCCTGTGTCGTAAATCCTGAACGCAAACCACTTGCTGTAATCTCACGCACAAATTCTGATGAAGGTCCAGCTACGTATGCGCGTACTCTTGAACGATGAAAAGCAGAACGGCTCAAAGTGTAATTTATAGTTATGTATCTGCCGCTATTACAATAAAGTCCCATACTGTTATTTGATGGTGTTAATATGGCGACTTCGCCATTTTTCAATGTGATTCCGCGCCAAGTATATCGGGCATATGCATTTGGAATAACACCTTCTTCAACAACTTTCTGCAGGCTTTCGTCAGCAAACACAGTGTACTTCCATTCAATCATATTAGGGTCATCTGTAAGCGGCTCTGCTGCAAAAACATTAACACTTAGCGACAGCATCATAACGAGTGTTAGGATAAAACTGATTATTTTTTTATAAGCCTTCATATATGTACACGACTCCTTTCCAAGGTTCCCTTTGTAATAAGATACACAGTAAATATTGTAACGGTTGCATTTATTTAAAAGGGCGTGTGAAAAAACGAGAGTTTTTTCATGCGTCCTTTTGCTTATGGTTATAATAATAGTTATATTGCATAAAAAAGGGTATAGTTCCCCTTACCCCATAAGAATGCTATTATGAATTCCTATGCGGCAGCTACAACTTTTTTCTGTTTGTTGTGATATTTATAAAGATTGTGTCCGATAGAAACGAGAAATACCTCAAGCAATACAGATTTTATTCCTCTTCGGACAATTCTTTTGTACCACCGGTCGTTTTTCATGATACCAAAGGTACCTTCTGCCTGAATGGATCTGTTCATCCTTAGAAGCGCTCCCTGGATACTTTCGAGATTTTCTATCACTTCCTGATGCATCGCTGTAAGTTCGCGGTTGATCCGAACAGTACGGTTTTTGTCTGTCTTTTTACATTGTTCTGCGTATGGACAGCCGGAGCAGTCTTCACACTGATACACTTCTTCCTGTCGCCCATACTTGTTCCCTTTTACGTTTTTTCGATACTGAAGATAAAAGTTTTTCCCGTTTGGGCAACGCATGATTCCGTCTTCCCCGATTGGAAAATTTACTGCACGAAATGGATCTTCATGATACTTCTTGTTAGTAGTCTCTTTCTTGAACATGGGAAACTTCATATATTTTTCTATTCCTTGCTGTTCACAGAAGATGTAATTGTTGTAAGAACCATATCCGGCATCTGCTACGGGGTACTTCGGATAGAAGCCATATGTAATATAAAACTTGTTCATTAATGGAATAAAACAATCCATATCTGAGCGATACTGATTTACATCAACAACAGCAATGTATTCATCTGCAACACCGACCTGTACATTATAAGCTGGAAGCAACTGGTCATTTCCCATATAGTCTGTCTTGATTCGCATAAAAGTGGCCGAATGATCTGTTTTTGAGTAGCTGTTGCGATCTTCTCCACAGATTTTGATTTTTTCCACGTATTCTTCCAACTTAGCAGCATACTCTTTGAGTTTCTCATAATGACGTTGCTGTGTAGTTTTGCGATGTCCCCTACCATGAACAAACATTGCTTCATTAATCTGCCAGACTTCTGCATACTGTTCAGCAGCTTCCTTCAGATACTTTGGTGCGTACTCACTATTGATACAAAGTTTCATACCTGTACATGAAAGTTCCTCATTGATTTCTTCAAAGAGTGTAGTGATCTTACCAAAGAGACGGTATCTGGATTTTTCGGTTGCTTTTTTCCATACCCAGGAGTATTTATTCGCATTTGCTTCAAACTTGGATCCATCAATGTATAGATGTTGAAGATCCACATGCTCTGTCTCGAAGATTTTTTTGTTTATATCTTGAAATATTTCTTCAATGGAATCAGCAAGTACTTCGTTGATGAAGTAACCGAAAGTACGGTAAGAAGGTGCTTGATGATCCATAAGATACATGAAGCGGAGATTGATTTTACACTGATCCTCCAGTTCACGCAATGATATATAGCCATTCGCCATAAATCCAAACAAAACTGTTTTCAGCATGCTGACCGGGTCATATCTGAGTCTTCCTGTATCATGTTGAGGAATATTTTTCAGATATTTCTCCAGTTCGATTTCTCCCATAAATCTATCAAAAGTCAGCACTGGATCACAGATGTCCAAATAATCTTGAATTAGCATTGGCAAAACTGCCTGTTTTGGGTTAGAATAGATTATGTTATTAATTTTCATTGCAAGTTAATTATAACAGAAAGAAAGACCTTGAGTTCATTATAAACTCTTGGTCTTTCTTTTTTGGGGGACTATTCTTTTTTCACAGTCCCTTTGTTTTTTGAATTTTTTGATTGGTAAAATAAGAAAATGGATTATAAAGAGTTGCACTCTAGGTACCTCCTACGTACAGAATAAGTATCAAATACAAAGGAGTGAAATCATTATGATTAAAAAATTAAGAGTAGCCGTGGATCACGGGAACCGGAACATGAAAACCTGTCATTTTATCTTTACCACAGGACTGACGGAACAGGATAAAAAGCCTGCCAGGGGAGAGAAGTATCTGAAATATCAGGGAAAGTATTATACCCTTAGTGAGAAGCGGATTCCGTACCAGAGGGACAAGACGCAGGACAGCCGGAACCGATTCTGGATTCTGACCTTATTTGCCATTGCAATGGAGCTGGAGCAGAAAAGCCAGATCCAGCCGGAGGATGTCATTCAGGTGGAACTTCCGATTGGGCTTCCGCCGAAGCATTTTGCAGAGCTTTGTGAGAGATATGAACGCTATTTCAAAGGGGACGGGAAGGTGCAGGAACTGTGCTTCAACGATAAAGTCTATCACCTCTGTATACAGAATGTAATGGCGTTTCCGCAGGATTATGCAGCCATGATGACGAGGATGATGGAAATCCGTGAGATTCCGAAAGTCGTAGGGATTGATATTGGCGGATTTACTTCTGATTATCTTCTGATGAGAAGTGGCAGACCGGATATGGATTATTGTGATTCTCTGGAAAAAGGTGTGATTACCATGTATAACGATATCATTTCCAGTATTAGCAGTGAATATGACATGCTTCTGGAGGAGGCAGATATCGACAGTATCATCAAGGGAAAAACGCAGTATTATGAGGAAGCTGTTGTACAGGCAGTAGAAACCATGGTTCAGAATTTTGTTACCGATCTTCTGAACAGCATCCGAGAGCGGGGCATTGATACAAAATCTACTTATACGGTGTTTATCGGCGGCGGAGCAGTGCTTCTGGAACGATTTCTGGAGCAGGCAGACCGGTTGGGAAAACATACCTTTATCCGGGATATGAAAGCAAATGCCGATGGATATGATCTTTTGTATCGCATGACACAGGCTGGAGTGTGATTTTATGGGAAAGAAAAATCCGTTTGTATTCACTATTGGTTTTGATAAGTCGGATCCAGATCACGTGTATGTGACAGAACTTCTGAATACGACAGAGAAAAAAGCAAAACTGATCGTTGCGGCAATTCTGGCATATACGGGAAGAACGGATGAGACAGGTAATGGCAGTATAAGCATGGAACCGGATATGCTCCGGCCAATGATGCAGCAAATCATCCGGGAAGAAGTAAGAAAGGTATTGGAAGGGCAGGACGTTTCTAAGATAAATAGAGAAATGCCCACAGAAGTTGATTTGATGGAAGAAGAACCGCTGCGGATGGATCAGACTATGAGACAGAATGTAGTGGATGCTATCAGTGCATTTCGCAGGGCATAAAAAAGCAGGAGAGATACACATGCTTATGGCAGTGTACTCTCCTGTTCTTTGTATCAGAATGGGAATAGACAGAAAACTCACAGACTATTCACAGATTACTCACAGATTGTCTTTGTATAATGTGTAGATGATGAAGGATACGGGAGAGCCTTAACTTAGGTTCTTGAATCCATCCAGAAGTCCACGCAGTGTAGAAAGGGCAAGCTGTTTCTGCTCCTCCGGGCAGGAATTTAGTTCTGCCATGATTTGCTGCATGGTAGAATCCGGGTTCGTTTTCTGGTTAGAAAATATAGCATCTATGGAAATATGTAAGTAAGTTGCCAAGGCATAAAGTGTTTCCAACTGTGGATTGCCAATATAGTTTTCAATATCAGAGACAGTCCGTAAAGAAATCTTTGCCTGTTCCGCAAGGCTGTTTTGCGAAAGATTGCGGCGGAGACGTTCTTCCCTGACTGCATCTCCCAATAATTTTTTCACCATCTATATCACCTCACTTAATGCATATATTTTATCGTAGATTAACACTATACGAAATGCGTTAAAGTGCGTTATGATAAGCAGGATAACACATGCACAAATAGAGAAACATGGAAGTAAGTACGACAGACATGAATGGACAGCATAAGATAAAAGCCAAAGAGGAACTGAATCTGTTAAAAAAATCTTATCCATACAATGTGTCGGAGAGAAGTTAGAATATGCAGTATATGAGATACTATCATCGCATATCCTACACAATTACATAGAAAGAGAAGTATCGGCTGGACTACGAATAGAGTGGTCCAGCCTTTCTTTTTTTCGAAAAAATGAAGGCAGTGTCACGTTTTGTTGCCGCTCACCGCCATCCTCGGAATTTTTTGGAACGTGATAAAAAATTTCGGAGGATAAAACAAATGAACAAAAAAACATATACAGGATCAAAGATACAAAATCACTTTACAGCATATCTGATACAGTTTGTCCGTGGAAAACGACATGATTATCTGGAGAAGAAAATCCAGATGGCTGATGCAGAAGAACTGTTGGAGGATATTGGACAGATGGAGGCAAGAATTGTAATCGAAGAATTGCTGGAGAACCAAACGAGGGAGCAGCTTTTATTGCAGGAGGCACAGGGGAAATATCCAGAATGGAATAAGATGTCAGATGAAAGACTGATGAAAGCGCTTCATACGCTGCGGGATGAAGAACGGAAGCTGATTTACCAGCATGTGTTTGAAGAACGTACTTTTGAGGAAATGAGCAGGCTAAACGGGTTATCAGAGGAGCGATGCAAGGGTATTTATTATTATGCAATCCGGAAGATCCGCAAGGTGATGGGAGGTGAAAACTAATGAATTTTGAACGATTACTTTTAAAGGCAAAAGAAGGAAATGCAGATGCGGTACTGAAGATTTTAGAGATATATAAGCCGCTTTTAATTAAGAATGCGATTGTGAATGGCAGATTTGATGAAGATCTGTATCAGGAACTGGTAAGTACATTGCTTCAGTGTATCCAGAGATTCCAGATAATTGAGTAAGTTATCTTAAACAAAGGCTGCAATCACTCTCAGGGGAGTAACATCCTCTGGGAGTGATTGTTTTTTGAAGGGTGATATTGCCTCAGTTCGAAGCGGCAGACGGTGTTGATCTATTATGTTGCCTGATGCTTTAATGCTCTTTTGTTGTTGCCAGTTCTTTATGAAGATGTAGAGCCATAAACACAGTAACAATAGCAGAAATTACATCGGCAATCGGTTGTGCATATAGTATTCCATTTATGCCCCAGAATGATGGGAGCAACAGAATGATCGGAACAAAGCAAATACCTTGTCGGCAAGCCCCAAGAACGAATCCGGCGGTGCCTTTTCCAAGTGCAAGAAACAGAGAAGAATACACTGTGTAAAATCCAAATACGAAGAAGGAAAATCCATTTGCCATTAGCGATTTTTGACCTACAGAAATCATCTCTGTATTGCCTTCTGTAAATTGCGAAATAATCTGTGTGGAAAATAGGGCTATTGTCAATCCCACAACTACACAAAATATTGTTGACCATAAGATAGAAGTTTTAATTGCTTCCCTGAGCCGATCAAACTTTTTGGCACCATAGCTAAAGCCGGCAATTGGTTGGAAACCTTTTAAGAAGCCGAACACAACCAGAGTTCCCATTGAAGTGATTCTTGTAACAGCGCCCATTCCGGCGATAACAGCATCTCCATAGATATTAGCTTCCCGGTTTATGAATGCGATAGAAAGGCTTGTAAGAAGCTGGAAAGTCAATGTGGGTATACCGATTTTCAGAATTTCAGTTATGATCTGCTTAGAAGGACAAAATTCCTTAATGGAAAATGTAAAAGCGCTTTTTTTCTGTAATGCATAAATTAAATATACAAGAGTAGAAGCCATTTGAGAAATTGCTGTAGCGATTGCCGCACCAGCAACCCCCATGTCGAGAGTATAGATGAAAATAGGATCTAAACCAATATTCAATACAGCTCCTAATAATAATGCACACATAGTTGTTTTTGCGGCGCCTTCACTTGCAACGATATTGTTCATCGTTACATTAAATACATTGAAAATACATGAAATAACATAGATTCTTCCATAAGAAAGGGCGTATGGCATAATCGTGTCTGTTGCACCTAACATGGTTAAAATAGGTTTCAAAAAAATTGCAGTTCCGATAATAATAACTGCGCCAATACAAACACTGCTGTATAATGCAGTACTGGCGACTTTACTTGCAGCTTCCCTATCTCCTCGCCCTAAAAGTCTTGATAAGTAGGAGGCGGCACCATTGCCAAACATCAGACCTAAACCAACAACTACTTGTCCTAAAGGAAACGCAATGGAAATTGCACCCATTTGACTCTCGCCAAGTCCTCCTATGAAATAAGCATCCACCAAATTGTAGAGAGCGTTAATAAGCATACCAATCATTATCGGTATACCAAGAGCCATTAGTGCTTGGGGAACAGGTGCATTTCCTAATAAATCCATTTTGTTGTTATTCTTGTTCATTTCAAATACTCCTTTCAATTAAGAATATAAATTATAGTAGTATAAATTATAGTATACTACGTGAGAGAATACTACTATAATTTATAGTAGTTGTCAAGCGTGTATCCTGCAATTTCCTTGACAAGAGGTATAAAATCAAATACTATAAATTACAGTATATATAACCGTAAGTATTTTATAGCTTTCGTGGATATAGAAAGTGGGTGAACTATGGCTACAATAGATTTAATTGTGTTAGGAATATTGAAAAAGGAACCGATGGGAGCCTATGATATTCAAAAATTAGTGGAATATCGTAATATATCAAAATGGGTAAAAATCAGTACACCATCCATTTACAAAAAAGCAATTCAGTTGGAGGAAAAAGGCTTCATTAAAGGAGAAATTGTGAAAGAAGGTAAGATGCCTGAAAAAGCAGTTTATTCATTAACAGATGAAGGCGAAAAAGAATTTGTAAAGCTTATGATGGAAACAGCCTCTAAACCCATTCACTTTTTTTTAGATTTTAATGCAGTAATTGTAAATTTGGATAAGTTACCGCCTGAAAGTCAACAATCATGTATTGCCAGTATTGAGGAAAATATTGAAATATTAAAAACTTATCTGGAGGAAAATCTTCGAGAGAAAGAGAATGATCCGGAAATCCCTAAGACTGGTATGGCAGTATTGCAACAGCAGATAGTTTTGGCGGATGCTATTGAAAAATGGATTATTTCTCTAAAAAAAGACTTTTGATGAAGAAGTCACTAGCTGATTTCTTATTAGGTCTGCAGGATTGGGAAGAAACAGGGATGGATGCCGACCTATGTTCCGGCTTTGTAGCCAGAACATAGAAATTTTCTTAGTGGGGAATCTCCCTCAAACCCGGTGCTCCTTATATCCTGCAGATTAAACTTCAAATTTATACCCATATCCAACTACTGTTTTTATGTAATTCTTGTCGCTGGAATACTTTTTTATCTTCTTGCGTATTTGAAAAATAGTGTTTTCCACGGCGTGGAAATAACCATTTGCTTTTTCATGCCAAACTGCTTCATAAATCTGTTGTTTAGTAAAAGCCATCCCTGGATTAGAATATAGCATATAAAGTACATCAAATTCTTTTACAGAAAAGTTAATGTCTTTTCGTACTATTAAGCCGTAGGTCGTAAAGGTCTGCGACTTTAACTTTACCCGGAAAGGAGCTGCCACATATATAGGCAGTGCTGTAATTTTAACAGTAACGGTCACCAATCTATGGGGATGGCTTGTATATCCGGCTGAAATGCTAAAAAATCAGTGGTTCTTATTTATCACTTCACTCTGCCCCGGTAATTATGTGTTTGCCGTTTCTGGCTCTTGCAGCTATTGCGATTCTACTGGTCTATTACCAGACTATTTGCAGGTAAAGCATTGCTCTGGTTTTGAATTTGAGTTTTGGCAGTCTAATAATAGCATTTTAGATTAGCTGTGATAAGGTGAAACAGATTAGGAGGAAAGTAAATTGCATTACAAAGACAAAAACCTACAGATAGATATTCGCTGTCATACTGTTTTTATGAATGATCAAAAGATTGAATTGAGTCTGAAAGAATTTACGGTACTAAAATATCTAACAGAACATCCTGGCTGGGTATTCTCTCACGAGGAGATTTATCGTAATGTCTGGAAGGAAGAACCGATTGACTGTGCTAATGCGGTTATGTGCTGCATTAGCCAGCTTCGTAAAAAGTTAAAAGTAGATTCACGGAACTGGAATTACATCCGCACCGTCCGAGGTGTGGGCTATAAGTTTCAACCACTCTCAGGGGAGTAACATCCTCTGGGAGTTTTTTGTCATATTTGTTGCACTTTTCGGCTCTGGTACGTACAGAAATAGAAAAGAAACATATCCCAAAATGTATACATTTTAGAAGTACGTTCCGGAAAGAGGGATTATATTTCAAAAAGGTTACACACACAGTTTTGAAATATACCAATAAAAGTGTGGATATTTTGGGACATGGAAAGGAGAAATGTGGATGCAGATATATGGATATCACCGTACCAGTACAAAGGAGCAGCATCTTGACCGTGGCATACAGGAAATTGAGCGGTACTGTAACGAGCATGAGATGGCACTTACGAATATTTTTACGGATCAGGAGACAGGGAAGAATTTTAATCGTCCGAGATATACCGTTTTAGTGGAGGATGTCCTGCGGCCGGGAGATATTTTGATTGTTACAGAATTGGACAGACTGGGAAGAAACAAGTATGACACCATGCAACAGATCCAGCGGATTAAGAACATGGGAGTGCGGCTTATGGTTCTGGAACTGCCGACTACGCTTATGGATTTATCTGTGATGGATAATGCGATGGCAAGGATGATGCTGGAAACAATCAATAACATGATGCTGGAGCTTTATGCTTCTATGGCGCAGGCAGAGCTGGAGAAAAAGGAGAAGCGACAGCGGGAAGGGATAGAAGCGAAGAAATTGCGGGGCGAATGGGATGATTATGGAAGACCAAGTGTGATGAAGCAGGAAACTTTTGATGAGAACTTTCAAAGCGTAGTTTCTGGAGAAACGACACCTACACAGCTTCGTAAAAATTTGGGAATGACGCACTCAACTTTTTATCGCTATCGAAAAACTTTTTATGAAAAATACCCGGAACTTTCAAATTCTGCAAATTAAAGTCCTATTACTTATATAGACCAAAGAATTTCAGGAGGAAAGAAATATGAGTGAAAAGAGAATAGGTACTTTAATTTATGATCCATCAATGGGAAGATTTGATATCCGGTTTGGGATTGAATCTTATTATGGAGGTCTTCATTGCGGAGAATGTTTTGATGTGAAGGTAAAGGATGCATGGATTCCGGTTCGGATTGAAATGGATGAAGACTGGTATCTGGTAGGGCTTCCTAAGACGAGTCTCAGTGGACTGACGGTTCGAATGTAGGAGGAGCATATGATGGAAGCTAAAAAGAAATATGAAAAGCCGGCATTCCGATTGGTGACAGATTTGGGGAGTATTTTGGAATGTCTGTATGAGGTATATGGAACGGATGGAACGATGTTGATTGCTGGGAACAAGTTATCGGATACGGTAATCTATCCGTTTATCCGCATGATTAAAAAGAAATGCAAAGCAGTGGATGCGGAAAAGCTGAATCTGATGCTCTGGAAGATTTATATGGTAAGTTCGAGAAAAGAAGAATTTGTGACGGCTGCTAAGAAAGAGCTGCAGCCTTATTTGACCAAGAAAGATGAAAAACAGATTGACACCACATATGACACCACATATACTATAGATAGGAGGCATTAAAGATGTCGAAATGGGATAAACTATTGACAAGAATTTGCTCATTATCGAAAGACCTTCGTTTTGATGAACTAAGAAAAGTATTAGAAAGTTATGGATATGAGATAAATGCTCCGAGAAGTGGGAGCAGCCATTATACATTCCGTAAAGCGGGATGCCAGCCGATAACAATACCGAAACACGAACCAATCAAGAAAATTTATGTTGAAATGGTAAAGCAGATTGTAGAAAGTGAGGCGAAAAACGATGAAGACACTGAATGATTATTTGGCAATGTCCTATCGCATGGAAATTGTGGAAGATAAGGATGAAGGTGGATTTGTGGTTTCTTATCCGGAACTGCCGGGATGCATCACCTGTGGAGAGACGATAGAAAGGGCAGTTGAAAATGCAGCGGATGCAAAAAAAGCATGGTTAGAAGCTGCACTGGAAGAAGGGATTGAGATTCACGAACCGGGAAGCCTGGAAGAGTATTCGGGACAGTTTAAAATAAGGATGCCACGCAGCTTACACCGGGATCTGGCGGAACACTCAAAAAAAGAAGGCATCAGTATGAATCAATACTGTATATATCTTCTTTCAAAGAATGATGCGCTGTTAGTAAAATAAATATACAAGAATATAGATGAAAAGAGCCGTCCGGATGGGCGGCTCGAAGTCTTTTATAGATTAAAAATGATATTGCTCCAGCAGGTATAGGGGAAGTGTTTGTACATTCCCAGCGGTTCCGCCTTTGGTATCACCTTTTAAATACAATAGTTTGTGGGCCTTCCCCTGTTCCAATGCCTTCAAGGCAGTAGATGCAGTTCCCTTACCGGCTTTAACTTCAATCAGATAGCGGATGTGAGTTTTCAATGTCTGAGCTACAAAATCAATTTCACCACCTTTATAAGTAGCAAAAGCCGGTGTCTCAAAGATAATTTCTTCCGGGAATTCCTGGCGTTTGGACAAGTTAATGTAAACATAGTTTTCGTTCAATGAGCCATCCATAGTTGATACAGTAGCACCAGTTCTGGAGAGATAATAATATGCAACTCCAAGATCCATGAAGAAGCAGCGGCTTCCCGGTTTGAAATTCAGGATGTCCAGTTCTGTGATTTTGCCACAGAAACCGATGATTCCAGAATGATAAAGCCAGTTGATAGCACGATAGCAGGTTGCTTTAGAAAGATTACTGGAGTAATTCTTTGTAACGAGCTTTTGCAGTTCTTCACTTATACTGTCCTCATCTAATCCTTTCTTTTCACGAAGCAGAATACGGCAGATGCTTAAAAAGATGTTGGTAAAAACACTAATATCTGTGATGTCATCAAAGTACCGCATAGATTCGTTTAAGAAAATGCGGATGATTCTAACAAGCTCTTTTTGAGCTGCTTCCACGTCTTTTGTGTTAAGGTATGTTTCCACAACCTTTGGATAGCCGCCAATCTGTCTATAGATGTCGTAAACATTCTTTAATTCGTCATATAGTTCCGGTACGGTGTCATCTGCATGATCCAGTGGAAGTGATAGATATTTCTGAAAAAGCTGGTCATCCAATGCTTCCAAAAACTCTTTAAAGGAAAGGGTATAAATACGGATACTGGTAATATCTCCACTGGAGAATTTGAATTCCGGTTCCAGTACACGTCCCAGATAACTTCCAGTTACAATGAAATGCGCTTGAAAATAGCGGGTAAATTCTCGGATACGGTTGAATATCTCTGAGGATTCCTGAATTTCATCAATAATGATGACTGTATCGTTGGTATCTTCAAAATCCGGATCGAAGAGTTTAAAAGCATCGTGAAGCGGCTGCTCCGGTCGTTTTGTACCGGGAGTCCAGTCTGTGGCTTTTTTGTAACATTCCATAAATTGTTTGCCGGACAAATCAAACAGGTTAATGTAGATCTTGTGCCTGAAGTTCTCATCCGCAAATTTATTGATAATATATGTTTTTCCGACCTGTCTGGCACCATTCACTTCCAAGGTGCTGTGGACGGTATCGTTTTTCCAATCCAGAAGCTGATCGTAAACTTTTCTTTTCAGATACATGGGAAATGCTCCTTTCTTTCAACTGTTCCTATTATATCAAAATATGAATGGATAATATAGAGGGTAATTTCTGATAAATGATGAATTGTCTAGTCTGAGCAGTTCTTCACGGGTATTCCGGTTTCTGTCATTACTTTTTCGTACTGAAGAAGCTGTTCCCAGGTCAGCCATTCCGGTTTCTGATCTGTGGGAAAACCATTCCATAATTCTTTCATACGGGCAATATGGTTTTGAACGCTATGATTGCATAGGATAGACGGACTGCGATTTCCGTAGCCCAGATAGTATTCACAGTCAGACTGTAATTTACTTAACATCCGGTACTCGAATTCATAGGAACTTCTTTGATACGGAGCCGGATGAAATGTGTACTCCTGCTGTATGGGATGGGAAGGTTCTCCATCAATATGGTTAAAAGATAAAGAATAAAGATTCGGTTCAGGCTCTTTGCCAAGGTCAATATCCTTCCACAACTTTCCGAATTGGTCCTTATATACCGGACAGGAAAAATCATCCATGCCAGTATACTCAAGCACTAATTTTGTTTTTGCATTTTCATTCATTCTATTAGACCATCCTTTCCTTTATTGCAGACATTGAGGTATATTATTGGGCGCTGTTTCTGCATTCCACTGCAGCTTCGCACGTACATCCATCAGGATGATTCCTAACTGGTTTTCTCCGCAGTTATTGACTTTGCCCCAGAAATAGTCACCCCAGTTGTTTCCTTCAATAAGTGTGGACTCTCCGGTTGCAAGAAGTTTATCCCGGAGTTCCGGGTTCTGCATGAATTTGCACATGCAGATTTCATACATGAGCCGGACTTTCACTTTTTCCCAGTCCGGGCGTAATGTAAGATCTCTGCCGAGTTTCTTTGCATCAGAAGGATTATGCATCCGAAAAATACAGAATTTGCGTTGCTCTCTCGCAGAGAGTGTTTTCTGCGCTTGAAAAGCAGCTTCATTATTTGCATAGGTTTGTCCCATGTAAGAGACCGGTGCCGGATAGAAATTGCTTAGAAAAGCATAATCTCCCCGAAATTCATTGATCTGTGTAGGTATGCGCTTGCTTGTATTTGTTTGATTCATTATAAATTCCTCCTTTGTAAAAGAGGTGCGGCCTTTCAGCCACACCTCAAAATAATTCTCATCTATTGCAGAGATGGTTATGCAATCATCTCCAAAAATTCAGCTTCTGTAAGAATTGGAATACCAAGGCTCTGGGCTTTTGCCAGTTTGCTGCCGGCTTTTTCCCCGCAGATCAGGTAATCGGTTTTCTTTGTTACAGAGCTGCCAGGTTTGGCACCAAGCTCCAGAATCTTATCGTTGATACCGTCTCTGGTAAAATGCTCCAGTTTCCCTGTTGCTACGATGGTACATCCTGTAAATTTGTTTTCTTTTGTCATAATGGTCTCTTCCTTTCTTTGTTCAAATGTGAATTCGTTCTGTAAGTTTTTCCATAAATCAAGATTTGCTTCATCTGCAAACCAGGAATGGATGTTGTGATTTAAGATTTCGCCAAAATCCTCTAACTGAGTGAAGTCGTAATCTCCGACAGCCGCCTGTTCAAATGCAGTTAAATTTCCGGAAAATACGGTGTCCAGAATCCGGCTTTTGGTTCTGCCGATCATAGGAATATCCATGGAAACCAGATAGCGGACAAAGCTGGTCCTCCGGCTGGCGTTGATGGATTCCCACAAGCGGTCGAAAGATTTCTCACCATATCCGTCCAGTGCCACAATATCTTCCCGGTGTTCCTCCAGATGATAGATGTCCTGAAAAGAGTGCAGATAGCCCAGATTCAGGAATTTTTCTAAAGTGGCTTCTGACAGTCCTTCGATGTTCATTGCCTTCTTGCTGGCAAAATGGACAAACCTTCTTGTGATCTGGCTGTCGCACTGCGGATTATCACAATGCAGAGTTTCTACGGTGCGACCGTCGCTGGTCTTACGGCTGTAGGTTCTGGTTTTGGAACCACAGCAAGGGCAGACCGGAGGCGTGATGTCGGTATACCTTCCACGATCCAGATTATCCTCTATATGTGGGATGATCATGTTTCGTTTGGAAACAAGAATCCGGCATCCGGGTACAAGCTCCAGATTTTTGATAAAGGTCAGATTATGAAGGGAAGCTCTGGAAACATCACAGCCGTCAATCTCCACGGTATCGAAGATGCCGACCGGAGCAATCTCTCCGAATCTGGTCGGTGTCCATTCAATTTCACGCAAGAAAGTTTCGTAGGTATCATCCTCAAACTTATAGGCGAGGCCGTCCTTATAGTGGTGTCCGGTTTTTCCGCAGCTTTTGGAGTAGCTGAGACTGTCAAAAATCATGACAATGCCATCGATAGGAAGATGTAAATTTGCTGCTGTGGATACCAATTCCTGAATGAATTTCTCCGCATATTCTTTTGAAAGTCCGGTTCCTGAAATTGAGAAAAACGGGCAGTAACCAAAGCCCAGGTGTGTTAAACCTTCTAATTTGCAGGCTCTGCTGTCCGGGAAGGGAACATCCTCCATTCCTTCTAATACATTGAACGGAAGAAAGCGAACACAACGTCCGATACAGTTCTTCGGATCAAGACTTCGTACTGATCCGGAAGCAAAATTACGTCCGTTTTTATAAGGTTTTCCATTTCCATCACGCAGAGTATCTTTCAGACGTTCAAAATCATTGGTTGGTATAAAAGACTCACCGGTAATGACCAGACGTTCTTTGTGTGGAATGGTAAGCGGTACATTTAAAAATGCCGGGATATTGTGTGTAATATCTTCCCCCACTTCACCATCTCCACGGGTAGAAGCCTGAATCAGTCTGCCATCTTCGTAAATGAGTTTGGTAGTCAAACCGTCCAGTTTCAGCATAAAGAGAACTTCCTGTCCTTTCATGAAATCTAAAAGCTCTGAAATCAGTTTTGTTTTCTCAAGCGAGAGCAGTGGAATCGGATGGGTGACTTTGGCAAGTTCACTGACCGGATAATATCCAACCGTCTGTGTCGGAGAATTTGACAGGATGAAACCAGTCTGTTCCTCCAGTTCCTTCAGTTCGTCAAAGAGTCGGTCATACTCGGCATCAGATACCAGAGGGGCATCCTGATTGTAGTAGGCATGACGGTATTCATTGAGTTGTTTTACAAGATTCTTAATTCTTTTGACTGACATAGAGTCTCCTTTCTTTTGTGGCGTGCCAGTTCCGGAATCATTTGTTTCCGTAATCCTCCTTTCCCTGCGTTCAGGCATAAAAAAAGAGAATGACGCTTATGTTCATTCTCAAAATAGATGCAGTTTCCTGCAAAATAAAAAAAGCCAGAAGTCCCTGCTGCTTGTTGGGCATAGGAAAACTCCTGACTACGTTTCAAACCTAAACTGCGTGTGATAAATCCTTTCCGGATTGACACAAATAATTGATATAAGAACAGTATAACACTAGATGTAGTATATGTCAAATGAAATAGATTCCTCAATGAAGCTTTTGCCTTATGTTGATGACAAATTTGTCGGCTACAGGAATAAAAGCGTTCAGGATTTCAGATTTGCCCTAAGCGAAGGAATTCGTAGCCAGGTATTTTTTGCCACTTTCGTGGAGAAAGTCGAAAACCAGATAAAATCAATCTCTGTCATAAATGCCTCTAAACTGTTTTTACATCGTAGTGGTTATGCAAGTTCTAAATTTAAAAATAATTTTCACGAATAACTAACTTTTCTATATGCTGAATTGTCATAAAATATAGATTATTAAATTTGAAAGCAGATTGAAGGTGATAAACATGAGAAGTTATAAACGGTATACCAGGCGAAAGAGACTTTTGAAGCAAATCGCTGTGGTTGCTTTAGTGTTTATATTGGGATTTGTGCTTTTGCGGGCTGTTTCGTATATGGCGATTCAGGGTGAAATTCCGATGATTAACAGTTTCAATCTATTTAGAAGGGAAGCTGATACTTCTTTTGGATGGAACTTGATTCTTGTAAATGACGATTATTGTGTTCCCCGTAATTATGAGGTAGAACTCACAGAATTATCAAACGGAGAAAAAGTGGATTCGAGAATCTATCCTCAGCTTCAGCAGATGTTTGATGATGCCAGAGCTGAGGGACTTGAATTATTTGTAAGGGAAGGGTACAGGACAACTCAGGATCAGAAAGATATTATGAATGAGAGAATTCAGCAGTATCAGGATGAAGGCTATTCACGTGGGGAGGCAAAAAAACTTGCGAAAGAATATGTTGCCGAACCTGGAACAAGTGAGCATGAACTTGGGATAGCCGTTGATATCAATGCGGATACGTCCAAGTGTTCTTCGGATGCTGTTTATACATGGCTTGCCAATAATGCATATAAATATGGTTTTATTAAAAGGTATCCTGATAATAAGATAGAAATTACAGGAGTGAACAATGAACCCTGGCATTATAGGTATGTAGGGGTGGATGATGCCATGGAAATGCAGAAAAAAGGATTGTGTCTGGAGGAGTATATCGAGACTCTAAAATAAAAATTAAAAAATAATTTATCTTTAACTAACTTTTTATGCTTGTTAGGTGTCTTAGTATATAGGAGGGTAAAATATAGGGGGCAAATGAGGAAGGAGGAATGAGATGACTTCTGACTTCTTATTACTACAGAAAATCAGAAACGGCAACAACCATGCAGGTAATCAGTTTGTTGAAAAATATTATTCTTTTATCTATCAATATTGCTTTCTGCACATCCACAATCAAGAATGTGCAGAAGATATGGTACAAGAAACTTTTGTGAGGTTTTTCGGAGCGCTGATGAGCGGAGCTGAAATAGGAAAGGCGAAGAGCTATCTATACAGCATAGCGGGAAATATCATTAAAAACTACTATAAAAAAAAGAAGGAAATATTATTGGATCAGTTGCCGGATATAGAAAAGGATAATCTGACAGAAATAGAAATCCGGCTTGATGTAGAACGGGCGTTGGATCTGCTTCCGGAAGAAATAAAAGAGACGGCAATCTTGTTTTTCTTTCAGGGGTTAAAACAAAAAGAAATTTCTGATTTATTACATATAAAATTATCACTTGTAAAATATCGTGTTTCGAAAGCAAAAGAATTACTGTCAAAACAGTTGGAGGAGGGAAGAGATTGAAGCAGTATCAGAGAAAAATCAAGGAGTATAAATCCTTGATACAGAAGGAATATATACAGGAAACGGCAGTTTGCACAGTAATGGAACGGTGTTCAGACATTGTGAGCCGTCAGGATAACAGACGGGCGTCATATTTCGAATTTTTATTTGAGCAGTTCAAATTTATCAAGAAAAGATGGTGGGCCCTGCAGGGAGGAATCCTGTTTCTGCTTTGGATTCTGCTAGCGGACTCAGATGGAGGAGCAAATACAGAGCGGACACTGGGGGCTATGTCGGTGATGTTTTCTGTGATGATCGTACCTGAAATCTGGAAGAACCGGAGATTTTCTGCAGTCGAGATCGAAAAAACGGCATTCTATTCACTGCGCCAGATCTGTGCTGCAAGGACATTGCTATTTGCAGCAGTGGATCTGGTTATGATTACAGCTTTTTTCAGTATTTCAGTTTATACACTACAGATTTCGGCATACCGGATCATCATAGATTTTCTAGTGCCGCTTAATGTTTCCTGTTGTATCTGTTTCCGACTATTGTATAGCAAATGGAATGATATGGAGCATATTGCTGTTTTTCTAAGTATATCCTGCATACTGATTTGGACGCTGATTGTGTCCACAGATTCTATTTATCAGAAAATTTCGGTACCGATCTGGGTTGGCTTGCTGATCATATCGTTTGGTTATCTGATCTTTTGTGTTCACAAATCGCAATGTAACTGCGAAATAAACTGGGAGGTGAAGTCGAGTGGAACTGCAATTTAAAAATGTAACAAAAGCTTATGGAGATGTACATGCAGTAGATCACGTAACACATTCTATGGAGAAAGGTGTATATGGGTTATTGGGAGTAAACGGAGCGGGGAAAACCACTTTGATGCGGATGCTGTGTACAGCGATAAATCCGACAAGCGGAGAAATCTTGTGGAATGGAAAGGATATCTTCAGTTTGGGAGCATCTTATAGAGGGATACTCGGTTATCTGCCGCAGAATTACGGGTTTTATCCGGATCTTTCAGTGTATGACTACATGATGTATATTGCATCCATCAAAGGACTCCGTCCCATCGTGGCAAAGAAAAGGGCTTTAAAACTGCTAGAGCAGGTCGGGATGGCTGAAAAGCGAAAAAAAAAGATGCGCACTTTATCAGGGGGAATGATCCGGAGAGTCGGAATTGCTCAGGCGATGTTGAATGATCCGCGGATATTAGTATTGGATGAGCCAACCGCCGGTCTTGATCCGAATGAGAGAATCCGGTTCCGAAATCTGGTCAGTGAATTGTCGGAAGACCGCCTTGTCCTGCTGTCTACCCACATTGTGTCAGATGTCGAATACGTGGCAAATGAAATCATATTGATGAAAGAAGGAAAATTTTTCTATACAGGAACATCGGATGAGATTATTTTGTCTATGGATATGTCAGTATGGAATTGTACTGTTCCTAAAAGGGAACTGAATAATTATATGAAGAAATATCTGACTGGAAATGTAAGGACAGTTGCCGACGGAGTGGAACTAAGAGTCCTTTCAAAGACGCCGCCGGCAAGGAATGCAGTACAGGTGGAGACAACACTGGAGGATGCATTTCTTCTGTATTTTGGAGAAAAGGCAGGTGATAAAGATGATGTTCAAATATGAGTTGAAAAAGATTTTTTCTAAGCGGGTTAATCAGGTTTTGCTTGCGGCAGTGCTTGTGGTGACGATTATTTATTCCGGTATGGCAATCGGAAGTATGCGCTATGTGGATGAAGAGGGGCAAAATCACACTGGGATTGAATCGGGACGGCTTCTGGCTGAAAATATCAATCAATGGAAAGGGGAACTTACAGCGGAGAAAATTTCCGAAGTAATAAATGATTACAAGACGATATCTGCCAAATATCCGGATGAAATACCAAATACAGAATATGGAAAAACAGTACAGTCATATTATGATATTTATAGTTTTGTAATTGGCATAATGACTCCAGATTCAGAATGGAATGAAAGTGTAGTATATCAGCTTTCAGATGAACAGCTACAGAATATCTATACAATCTATCAGGACAATATGAAGAAAATAGTGGAAGAGTATGGTACTACACCTGAAAAGAGAAGTTATCTGGAAAGCGTTTATAAAAAGATAGAAATACCTTTTATGTTCGAAGCAAAAGATTCCTGGACTACGATGACAATGTACGCACAAACTTATGTACTGTTAATGGCAGTGATCATAGGTTTTTTGGTAGCTGGTATATTTTCCGGAGAGTTCCGCCCGGGAACAGAGGATGTTTTTTTTGCCACTAAATATGGAAGAACGAAGGCAATAAAAAGCAAGATTTTTGCGGGAATACTTGTGTCAACGGTTACCTATTGGATCGGAGTGGGGGTATTGTCTCTTATCTCATTTGCAGTAATGGGAACAAGCGGATTTTTCACGCCGTATCAGATTGATGATCCATACAGTATTTATGTTATGACATATGGAGAATATTATTTGCTGATACTTGTGGGCGGGTATATCGTGACAATGTTTTGTGCTGCGTTGACTATGCTGGTGACAGTTAAGATGCATACACCGAATCTGGCGATTTGTATCCCGTTTTTCCTGCTTTGTATGATGCCGTTTATCGCAAGAGTATTACCGGCATTTGATGCTTTTTTCAATTTGCTGCCAACTGTATTGACTAATATTTTTAATGCAGTGAGGACGCCGATTCTTTTTCAGATTGGTTCGTTTGTATTTCGTCAGATTTCGTTATTGATGTTTCTGTACATCTTATTATTTATTGTACTGTTGCCTTTAATATATATAGGTTATAGTCGATATGGGTTAAAGAAGAAATAGTATTACGAACGTCTGATAAAGCTATTGAAACTTTCGGCTGTTACTGCAGAAATTTTATGATCCGGATAAAAAAGAGGGCTACTGATAAATTGCGTAATTGTGCCTCTTTATATAAAAGAGAAATTAAATGACATCACGTGAACTCGTTCGGGATATGTTTATAAACTATTTCCGGATATTTGAAAAAGATCAGGAAGGGTTGAAAAGCAGGTGATACCATGGGAAAGTAATGATTCTTACGTTTTCTGATTCCGAGGAAGAAATTCTGAATAAGATTAAATCGGTTCTAGTCTGTGAAAACACAGTAGAGTTTATGGATAATGTAAACATTCAAAAGTTGAGATTCCCAAGTCTGGAAATAGACCAGCTTCAGCGTTGTGTAATCAGAGAAGATAAGACAGTGGGGCTTACCCGACATGAATATGATCTGCTTCTATATCTTGCGTTATCTCCTAATCGGGTATTCACGAAAGAACAGATCTATCAGCATATCTATGAGGAAGCGGAGTCAGAAGTGAATAACCGAATTTACGGTCTGATTAAGAACTTGAGAAAGAAAATAGAAGAAAATCCGGAAACACCGCACTACATAGAAACGATACGTGGTGTTGGATATCGCTTTCGGGCATAAAAGGAGCCGTCCGGCAATGGGCGGCTCGAAGTGTTTCTCTTGTTGTTTATTTATTGTTTTTTTCGTTGTATACTGATAAAACGAGGTGATAAAAGTGGCATATAGAATTTTGATCGTGGATGATGACATCGAATTATTAAAGATGTTAAAGAACTATTTTGAAATCAAACGATATGATGTAATGATGGCAGAAGATGGCACAGATGCTTTGGAAAAAATCCATAAGAAACCGGATATTATCTTGCTGGACATCAATATGCCTAAAATAGACGGATTAGAAGTATGCAGACGTATCCGGGGCAAAGTAACTTGTCCCATTATCTTCCTGACGGCAAAAGTGGAGGAGCAGGACAGGGTAAACGGGCTTTTATCCGGTGGGGATGACTATATACTGAAGCCGTTTAGTCTGAAAGAACTGGATGCTCGTATTATTGCACATTTGAAGCGTGAGGAGCGTCATAAAGGGAAGTCTGAATACAGATTCCACGGAGACCTCAGTATTGATTATGGAGCAAAGAGGGTTCAGATCGGTGAAAATGATTTGGAGCTTACGAAGCTGGAATATGCAATCATTGAGTTTTTGTCCATGAATCCAGGACAGGTTTTTGACAGGGAGCGGATATACGAAAAGGTGTGTGGTTATGATGCGGAAGGTGACAGCCGTGTTGTTACGGAACTGATCCGGAGAGTGAGAAAGAAACTGGCGGAATATACGCAGACAGAATACATTGAGACAGTATGGGGGATGGGGTATCGATGGAAAAGATAAGAAATTTATCCTTGAAAAAGACAATGGTTTTATATACGATACTCAGCTTGATTGTCACTTTTTTTCTTTCTGTGTCAATTATTGAGATTGCCGGGCAGATACAGGAGGAGGTCTGGTGGAAGTACGTGGATCAGGACGAGTATTATCAGGCAATGAATGACCGCAATGAAAATTTTGAGGTAGTGGTACCGAGACCGAATCAGAGTAAAATGAGCAGAATGGACTGGCATATTTCAGAAACCTGTGATTTCCTTCAGACGTACGGAGTATTGCTTTTTTCTTTTGCCGGATGTGGAATTGCGGTCAGCCTGTTTTACAAAAATAAATTAAAGAGACCGATTCAGGAACTGAAGATGGCATCACAGATGATTGCGGAGGAAGATCTGGATTTTCATATGGCTTATGAGAACGAGGACGAGATGGGGATGCTGTGCAGGGAATTTGAAAGGATGCGTGGGCAGTTGGAAGAAAATAACCGTAGACTTTGGCAGATGATCGAAGATGAGCGGGTACTGCGTGCAGCGATTGCCCATGATATCCGCTCGCCGCTTGCAATCATGCGGGGATATCAGGAAATGCTTTTGGAATTTGTTCCGGAAGATATGCTTGATCAAGAGAAAATGATGGAGATGTTAAGGGGCGGTATGCTTCAGATTGAACGGATGAACCATTTTATTGATGGTATGCGGAAGATGACGAAACTGGAAGAACGGGAATTAAACTGTTCCGTGGTGGATATCCGGCAGTTGATCAGCCAGATAAAAACGCTGGCAGAAGTCATGGAAGAAAAATCAGAAAAGGACTTCACGGTAACGGCAGTGGGAGAGTCGGAAACTCTGGTCGCAGATGCGGAAATCATCATGGAAGTAGCGGATAATCTGTTGTCCAATGCATTCCGCTATGCCAGTCAGAAAGTCGGGCTGAAGCTGACAGTGACGGCGCAGGATCTGAAAATGAGTATCGGTGATGACGGAACGGGATTTCAGGAAAATATCGATACGGTGACACAGGCGTTTTATCATGAAAATTCGCAGGATGATTTAAAGCATTTTGGAATGGGTATGTATATCAGCCGTATCTACTGCGAACGGCATGGCGGGAAACTGCTGATAAAAAATGCAGCAGATGGTGGTGCGGAAATTGAGGCAGTGTTTAAAAATTATGTATCAGAAAAACAACAGCAGAAATAATGGTAGCACCAGATAAGAAAACATTGAAAAAGTCAGTAAAATCAATGTTTTTTATGGTGCAAACACGGTGCGAAGTCGAAACAATCAAATACTGACAGGCTCAAAGGGCGTTGATATGCAAGTATCAGCGCCCTTTTCCTATACCCACAAGCCATAGGCATTGAAAACCTATGGCTTTTTTTTATACCCATTTTTGAAGGAGGCTGGCAATGAAACTGACAGAAGCAGAAATGAGGATGGTGTTTCAGATTGAAAGTACCAATCAGAACGCCGCCCTGAATGAGATTTACATGACATGGCGCTATGCGCCGAACCCGGCAACGAAAGAAACGGCGGAAGGCCTTCTGGACAAGCTCCGCCCACTGTCGGATCAGGAGTGCATGGATTTGATCCGCAAGGTGCAGGCCGAATACCGTCTGCCGGAGAAAGTCCGCACCATCGGGGAAATGCTGGCAGAAGCCAGGCAACGATCCGGGGCGCAGAAGTTATCCGGCCATGACATTATGGCTTTGGAGCGTTTCGACCCGGCGACCAGACACATGATTGTCTTTGATGTTCTTACCCATGACTCGCCTGTTGGCTGGAAGGGTGAGAAAATGCGTCTGTTCCTGACCGACGCCGGATACAGCAAGGCTTTGGAAAATCAGGAAAAGGGGCACATCAAAATCCGCAGCCATGCGAAGGTACTTTCCGGCGATCTCCACTATGACCATAAAGACCGTGAGAGGTAGCCGACTGAAAACTGTATCAAAATCAGTGGGATATCTTCTGTTTCTTCCTCTGTGGCTTGCGTTCTGAATGGGGCGTGGATGTTTTCCCATGCAGGAGGCTATGGAGGCATACAGACGGGTAAACCGCTCAAAATCAACACTTTTTATTTTCACAGGAAGGAGGTGCGAAGATGGCTGTTTTTCGTATTGAAAAGACCCGTGATTATACGGTCATGTCGAACCATCACTTGAAAGATCGAACGCTGACCCTGAAATCCAAAGGGCTGCTGTCCATGATGTTGTCGCTCCCTGACGAGTGGAATTACACCACCAGAGGTCTTGCGGCGATCTGCCGGGAAGGTGTGGACAGCATCGGTGCGGCATTGAAGGAGCTGGAAACCCACGGGTATATCCGGCGCACACAGCTTCGGGATGAAAAAGGCAAGATCACGGATACCGAGTATGTGATTTACGAAATGCCTCAGTGCGAGCCGCCGTCAAGCCCAGGTACGCCTTTACCGGGTACGGCAAAGCCATATACGGAAAACCCGGATATGGGTATCCCGGATACGGCGGAACCGTGTACGGAAAACCCCGCACAATTAAATACTAATCAAACAAAGACTGATTTATCAAGTACGGAGATATCAAATCCTATCCAATCAAATCCCCCTACCCCCGCAGAGGCAAGGATGGGAACGGATCGGATGGGAGCCAGAGAATGTTATCGTGAAGTGATTTTGGATAACATCGAGTACAGCTATCTGGTGCAGGACAGCCACATCGACCGTGAGCAGCTTGACGAGATTGTTGACCTGATCGTGGATACCGTGTGTTCTGCCCGCAAAGTCATTCGCATTGCCGGAGACGATTATCCGGCGGAGGTGGTAAAGTCCCGGTTTATGAAGCTGGACAGTTCCCATGTTCAGTATGTCATGGACTGCATGAAGGACAACACCACCTATGTCCGCAATATCAAGAAATACCTTCTGGCGGCGCTGTATAACGCCCCGACCACCATCAACAGCTATTATTCTTCCCTGGTGCAGCACGATATGTACGGGGACGGGCAAAGGGGGCGAGGCTAAATGCAGGAGGAAGTAACGCGGGGTGCCGTGACACTCATTGTTGACGGAGCCAAGCTAAGTGAGCAGGTCTTTGAAAAGGCGGTCAAAAAGTTTCTGGAAGAAATCCAGAAAAGCCAGAAGCCGAAAATCTACCGTGGAAAGCAGACCCTCAAACAGCTTGCCGGTCAGAACGCCGGTCTTGCTAATATCGAGATCAGCGACAAGAATATCAAGGCTTTCTCCCGTGTGGCGAAGAAATACCATGTGGATTTTGCATTGAAGAAGGACACCGCCGCAGAACAGCCCCGTTACCTGGTCTTTTTCAAAAGCAGGGACGCGGATGCCATCACAGCGGCGTTTCAGGAGTTTGCCAGCCGGAAAATGAGCCGTGAGGAAAAGCCCTCCATCCGGGAACGGCTGACCCAGGCGAAGGAACAAGCGGCGGAGAAAGCGGAACACCGCACCATTGACCGGGAGAAAGTAAAGGTCAAAGATCGGAGCGTGCAGAGATGAACATGAAAAAAATGTTTTTGCTGAACCTTCCGTATCTCCTGTTCGTGTATCCCTTCGATAAGCTGGCACAGGCTTTCCGGCTTGCGCCCGGTGCTGACCTCTCCGGCAAGCTGCTTTCTATCGGGGACGGCTTCACGGCAGCGCTTTCCTCCCCGTGGCTCAGTTTCCAGCCAACGGACCTTCTGATCGGTATAGCCGGTGCGGTGGTCCTTCGCATGGCGGTCTACCTGAAAGGCAAAAACGCCAAGAAATACCGCCACGGAATCGAGTATGGTTCTGCCCGCTGGGGTACGGCGGCGGATATCGCCCCCTACATGGACAAGGACTTTTTCCAAAACATCCCCATGACGCAGACAGAAAGGATTACGATGGCGAGCCGTCCAAAGCAGCCGAAGTATGCCAGAAATAAAAACATTCTGGCGATCGGCGGTTCCGGCAGCGGCAAGACGCGGTTCTTCTGTAAGCCGTCGCTGCTGCAAGCTCATTCGTCCTATGTCTGCACTGATCCGAAAGGAACCTTGCTGCCGGAGATCGGCGCTTTCCTGGAACGGAAGAAATACCGTATCAAGTGCCTCAACCTGATAAACTTCCGAAAATCCATGAAATACAATCCGCTGGCTTATATCCGATCAGAGAAAGATATCTTAAAGCTGGTGAACGCCCTGATTATGAACACGAAGGGCGAAGGCGAAAAATCTTCGGAAGATTTCTGGGTCAAAGCAGAACGCCTCTATTATTCCGCGCTGATCGGCTACATCTGGTATGAGGCCACGGAGGAAGAAAAGAACTTCATCACACTTCTGGACCTTATCAATGCCAGTGAAGCCAGAGAGGATGACGAAACTTATCAAAGCCCGGTGGACCTGCTCTTTTCTCAGTTGGAGGAACGGGAGCCGGACCACTTTGCCGTCAAGCAGTACCGCAAATTCAAGATGGCGGCGGGCAAGACCTTAAAATCCATCCTCATTTCCTGCGGTGCCCGGCTTGCTCCCTTTGATATCAAGGAGCTGCGGGACCTGATGGAATATGACGAACTGGAACTGGATACCCTGGGTGACCAAAAGACGGCGCTGTTTGTGATCCTCTCCGATACGGACAGCACCTTCAATTTTGTGGCCGCCCTCATGTATAGTCAGCTTTTCAATCTGCTCTGCGACAAGGCGGATGACTTCTACGGCGGGCGGCTGCCCGTCCATGTCCGTCTGATCCTGGACGAGTTTGCCAACATCGGCCAGATACCGAACTTCGATAAGCTGATTGCCACCATCCGAAGCCGTGAAATATCGGCTTCTATTATTTTGCAGTCGCAGAGTCAGCTAAAGACCATCTACAAGGATGCGGCGGATACCATCGTCGGTAACTGTGACAGCACCTTGTTTTTGGGAGGCAAGGAGAAATCCACGCTCAAGGAAATTTCGGAACTGCTGGGGAAAGAGACCATTGATCTCTATAACCAGTCCGAAAACCGGGGCAGCCAGGTTTCCCACGGCCTCAGTTATCAGAAATTAGGAAAGGAGTTGATGACCCAGGACGAATTGGCAGTGATGGACGGCGGCAAGTGTATCTTCATGCTGCGGGGCGTGCGCCCGTTCCTTTCGGACAAGTACGACCTCACCCGGCACCCGAATTACAGATACACGGCCGACGCCGACCCTAAAAATGTCTTTGACATGGAACGGTACATGAAGAAGCAGCGTGCCGTGGTAAAGCCCACGGATACCTTCGATGTGTACGAGATTGACGCAACTACTTAAACCCAAATCAAAAACATTTTTTAGGAGGATTATTTTATGGCATTTTTCAACAGTGCAGTTGGTGTTTTGCAGACTCTCGTAGTGGCCCTGGGCGCAGGTCTTGGTATCTGGGGCGTTATCAACCTTCTGGAAGGTTACGGCCAGGACAACCCTGCTTCCAAAAGCCAGGGTATGAAACAGTTGATGGCTGGCGGCGGTGTCGCCCTCATCGGCATCACTCTTGTACCTCTGCTCTCCGGCCTGTTCGGTTGATCGTCCGGCGGTGATCGCTTATGGGCGGCATACTCGACAAACTCGATGAATGGCTCCGAGGGCTGCTCATCGAGGGAATCACGGGAAACCTGTCGGGCATGTTCGATACGGTCAATACCAAAGTAGGCGAGATCGCCGGTGAAGTGGGCCAGACGCCGCTGGCATGGAACAGCGGCGTCTTTTCTATAATCCGAAACCTCTCTGAAACGGTGATCGTTCCAATCGCCGGGGTTATCCTGACATTCGTAATGTGTTATGAGCTGATCCAGCTTGTGACAGAGAAAAACAATCTGCACGATGTAGATACCTGGATGTTCTTCAAGTGGATTTTCAAGACCTTCTGTGCCGTTCTCATTGTGACGAACACATGGAATATCGTCATGGGTATCTTCGATGTAGGGCAAAGCGTTGTGAACAGCAGCGCAGGCGTCATCATCGGAAATACCTCTATTGATATCAGCAGCGTTATCACGGATATGGAGGCGCAGCTTGAAGCCCTGGGCACAGGAGAACTGTTCGGGCTGTGGTTTCAGTCCCTTTTCGTGGGGCTTACCATGAACGCCCTTTCCATCTGTATCATGCTTGTCATCTACGGCCGCATGATCGAGGTGTATTTGACGACTTCCGTTGGACCAATTCCACTTGCCACCATGACGAACCGGGATTGGAGCCATACAGGACAGAACTATTTGAAATCCCTGTTTGCATTGGCATTCCAGGCATTTCTTATCATGGTGTGCGTGGGAATCTACTCTGTTTTGGTACAGAGTATCGCCACGGACGGAAATATCTCAGGCGCGATATGGGCCTGCATGGGCTACACGGTCCTGCTGTGCTTCGCCCTGTTCAAGACCGGCAGCCTCTCTAAGAGCCTGTTCGGAGCGCATTAAGGAGGCTTGATAAATTGGCGTATGTAACCATTCCAAAGGATTTGACGAAAGTAAAATCCAAAGTGCTGTTTGGGCTTACCAAACGGCAGCTTATATGTTTCGGATCGGCGGCACTCATCGGAGTACCGCTTTTCTTTTTGCTCAGACGCACGGCCAGCAACAGTGCCGCCGCGTTCTGCATGATTATCGTCATGCTCCCGTTCTTTCTGCTTGCCATGTATGAGCGGCATGGTCAACCCCTGGAGGTGGTGGCCGGACAGGTCATCCGCTGTATGTTCCTGCGGACGAAGGAGCGGCCTTACCAGACAAACAATTTCTACGCAGCCCTGGAGCGGCAGGCCCAGGCGGAAAAGGAGGTGAAAGCCATTGTTCAGAAAGCGAAAGCCAGAGCCGCAGGCACGGCAGACGGCAAAACCTACGGTAAAGCTCACCGCCGCGGAAAAGCGTGAGATCAGCCGTATCCTGGAAACCGCCAGAGGTGATGGGAAACCTCACTCGGCGCAGGACACCATTCCCTTCCGTCAGATGTACCCGGACGGCTTGTGCCGGTTGGATGATACAACATGGAGCCGTTGCCTGGAATTTGAGGATGTGAATTACCAGCTTGCAAAGCCAGATGACCAGACGGCGATTTTTGAAGCCCTCTGCGATATGTATAACGCCCATGACGCTTCTATCGGCATGGAATTATCCCTTGTTTGCCGCAAGGTGAACAAAGCGGATTTTCGCAAACGAATTGAGATCGCGGCGCAGGAGGACAAGTTCGACACGGTACGCGCCCTCTACACGGATATGCTCCGCGGGCAGTTGGAACACCGCAACAACGGCATGGTCAAGACAAAATTCCTGGTGCTGACCATTGAAGCAAAGAACAGCAAGGAGGCAAAAGCCCGTTTTTCCCGGATCATGCTGGATGCCCTGAATTACTTTAAGGCCATGGGCGCACTGGCAAAGGTGCTGGATGGCAAGGAGTGGCTGGCGGTGCTGCACGGTGTCCTTCACCCAGACGGAGACCCGTTTTCCTTTGCGTGGGAGTGGCTGGCGCCCTCCGGCCTGTCGGTCAAGGATTTCATTGCGCCGTCCTCTTTTCGGTTTGGCGAAGCACGGCGGTTTCAGATGGGCAGCAAAGTCGGCGCGGTCAGCTTTTTGCAAATCACAGCCCCGGAACTCAATGACCGGGTGCTTGCCGATCTGCTTGACACGGACAGCAGCATTTTTGTCAGCGTCCATATCCGCAGCATGGATCAGAATGAAGCCATCAAAACTGTCAAGCGCAAGATCACCGATCTGGACAGTATGAAGATCGACGCTCAGAAGCGGGCGGCGCGGGAAGGGTTCGATATGGACATCATCCCCACCGACATTGCCACCTATGCAGGTGAAGCAAAGAACATCCTCCGTGATCTGCAAAGCCGGAATGAGCGAATGTTCCTGATGACCTTCCTGGTAGTCAATGTGGCGGACACAAAGCAAAAGCTGGAGAACGATATCTTCCGGGCTTCCTCTGTGGCGCAGAAGCACAACTGTCATCTGGTGCGGCTGGACTTTCAGCAGGAGCAGGGGCTTGTGTCGGCGCTGCCGCTGGGCGTCAACCAAATCAGGATCGAACGCGGTCTGACCACTTCTGCCGTGGCAATTTTTGTTCCTTTTATCTCTCAGGAACTTTTCCAGAGCGGCGAGGCGCTGTATTACGGTCTGAACGCTACTTCCGGCAACATGATCCTTGCAGACCGCAAGCAGCTCAAAACGCCCAACGGTTTGATTCTTGGTACGCCGGGCAGCGGCAAGTCCTTCTCGGCAAAGCGTGAAATCCTCAATGTGTTTTTGGTGACAAAGGACGATATCATCATTTGCGACCCGGAGGCGGAATACTTTCCGCTGGTCCACCGCCTGGGCGGGCAGGTCATCAAGATTTCTCCCACAAGCAGCCAGTATGTGAACCCCATGGATATGAGCCTGAACTACTCCGAGGACGATAACCCACTTGCCCTAAAGAGCGACTTCATTCTCTCATTCTGCGAACTGGCAGCAGGCGGACGCAACGGCTTGGAGCCGGTGGAGAAAACGGTCATTGACCGGGCTGTGCGCGTGGTGTACCGCCCCTATCTTGCCGACCCGAAGCCGGAAAATGTGCCTGTCCTTGGCGACCTCTATGACGAGATCAGGCGGCAGCCAGAGCCGGAAGCACAGCGGATCGCGGCGGCATTAGAGCTGTATGTGCATGGCAGTCTGAATGTTTTTAACCACCGAACCAATGTGGATATCAACAACCGCCTTGTCTGCTTTGACATTAAGGAGCTTGGCAAGCAACTCAAAAATCTTGGGATGCTGGTCATTCAGGATCAGGTATGGAACCGCGTCACGGTGAATCGAAGCGAGGGCAAGTCCACCCGGTACTATGTGGACGAGTTCCCCCTTCTGCTGCGCGGCGAGGTTGGCGCCTGGAGTGTGGAGATTTGGAAACGCTTTCGCAAATGGGGCGGCATCCCAACGGGAATCACCCAGAACATCAAGGACCTGCTTGCCTCCCCGGAGATCGAGAACATTTTTGAAAACAGCGACTTCATCTATCTTCTCAATCAGGCCAGCGGGGATCGGAAAATCCTCTGTGAGCGGCTGAATATCTCCACCCAGCAGGCGGCGCATATCAGTAACGCAGGCCCCGGCGAGGGGCTGATCTTCTTCGGCAATGTGATTTTGCCATTTGTGGACCACTTTCCGCAGGATAATGAGCTTTACAGCATTATGACGACAAAACTTGGTGAAACCGGGAAAGGAGGCACGGTGCATGAATGATGAAAAATATGTGATCGGCAGCGGAAGTTTTCGGCTTCTGATCGGTGATTTGTATGATCTCTATTGTTATCATTTCAGTTTGACCCGCAGACTGGCGGAGGCTGCGGACGAAAAGGCACTTTTGAAAATCCAGAAAAGCGTGTCCGGCTATGAGCGCAGGATGAAACGCCTTTGCAGGCGCTGGGGGCTACCCACGGATGATACGCCCTGGGCCTACGATACAATGGAGAAATCCATCCGGGAGCGGATGCTCCATGAATAAACTGACCCATGTGAGCTTGTTTTCCGGCATTGGCGGTCTGGACCTGGCGGCGGAGGCTGCCGGGTTTGAAACCGTCTGCCAGTGTGAGTGGGCGGATTTTCCGCACTCCGTCCTCTCCGCACGATGGCCGGATGTTCCCAGGTTCCGGGATATCACTACTTTTACGAAGGAGGCGTTTTTTGAAAAAACAGGACTTGAAACAGTTACCGTTATCTCAGGCGGCTTTCCTTGTCAGCCCTTCTCCACCGCCGGAAAACGGAAGGGCTTTGCGGATGAACGCTACCTGTGGCCGGAAATGTGCCGCGTTATTACCGAGCTGCGGCCCCGTTGGGTGCTTGGGGAAAATGTTGCTGGCTTCATCAATATGGGGCTCGACAAAACGATCTTTGACCTGGCAAAAGCGGGATACGCTGTTCTCCCATTCGTATTTCCGGCTTGCGGTGTCGGCGCATGGCATGAGCGCCAGCGAACTTTTATCGTCGCGGCTGATGTTTCCCACACCCCTTGCCTCCGACAACAACACCGCCAGGGACGCGGCAAGCCTGGATGTGTTCCTGTCGGACAATGGAATATTTCGCAAGAGGAACCGAAACGGGGCGATCTGGAGCCTCAGCCTGTCGGCAGCAGTATTCTATCTGACTCCGGTGGCGTCGGACGGTTTCCGCTCGACCTTGAAGCCGTCGGCCTTCGATCCGGCGAAGAAGGATGGGAACCTGTCGGCACAGATCATCTCCCAGGAACAGCCGGTGTCCGAAACGGCGGCGCTGAACCCGGATTGGGTGGAATGGCTCATGGGCTTCCCGAAAGGATGGACGGACGTATCCTTTGGGCCGCCGAGCCGGAAGGAGTCCCCCGCATGACTGAGCGCATGGATGACCGGGCACTGAGGCTGAAAACTTTGGGAAATGCGGTCTGCCCGCCCCAGGCGTATCCCATTTTCCGCTATATCGCCATGATCGAGAACGGTACCTGCGGCGATCTCTGCCCCTATGGAAAGGAAGGTGACTGCCTATGAGGGAACTGAAAGCGACCGATAAGATCACGCAGAAAATGACCCGCGACGGCGCGGTATCGGAAAACCTTGCCACGGGCGAGGTGGAACATATCAGCAGCCGGGAGCCGGAAACGGAACTGTCCGCTTCTTCGGAAGAATCCGCTGGTGCTGCGGCCGACCTTGCCCTGCGTGCGGCGGAGCACCATGAGAAGAAAAGCGCACGAAAGGCGGAAAAAGCTAACACCCAGGCGGTGCGGGATGGTTCTGCCGCAAGGCAGCGCCCGTCCTCCCGTCTGCAATTTACCGAGGAAGAACGTGCCGATCCCGCACTTGGAAAGTACATCGACCGTTCCGACCGTGCGGCGGATAGGCTGGACGCGGCAAAGGCCGCTATCCCCACAAAGAAAGTTCTCCGTACCGAGCGTGTTTTTGACGAGACCGCCGGAAAAGGCAAAATGCAGCTTCACTTTGAAGAAGTGGAGAAACGCCCCAACGGACGATTGCGGCACAATCCGCTTTCCCGGCCGGTCCATGAGATCGCCCACGCCGCCCATGCGAAGGTGCATGAGGTGGAACAGGAAAATGTGGGTGTTGAGGCTGGACACAAGGGCGAGGTGCTGACGGAACGCGGGCTTGCCTACGGAAAAGGCAAAGTCCGTGCCGCCGTCCACCATCACCGCACAAAGCCCTGGCGTGACGCGGCGAAGGCAGAACAGGCTTCTTTTAAGGCAAACGCCGACTACCTTTACCAAAAGGCACTGCATGATGATCCTGCATTGGCAGCTTCTAACCCGGTATCTCGTTTTCTGCAGAAACAGCGGATCAAGCGGAACTACGCAAAGGAGCTGCGGCAGGCAGAGAAAACCGCAAAGAACACAGCGGCCACGGCGAAAAGTGCGGCGCAGAAAGCAAAGGACGCCTTCAAGGAAACATTCCTCTACATCAAGCACCATAGCCGGACGGTGCTGCTGGTGATCGGCATTGGCGCCTGTGTTGCTCTGCTGTTTGGCGGAGTTTCTTCCTGTTCCATGATGGCGGGCTCTGGCGTGGGTGGTGTATTTACTTCCTCTTATCTCTCCGAGGATGCGGATATGCTGGCTGCGGAGGCGGCCTACTGCGAACTGGAGCAGAAACTTCAATATGAACTGGATCACTATGAAGCTCTGCACCCAGGATATGACGAATACCGTTTCGACCTGGACGAGATCGAGCATGACCCTTATGTGCTGATCTCCATTCTCACGGCATTTCATGAAGGGGTGTTCACCATCGACGAGGTTCAGGCGGAGCTGCAAATGCTCTTTGAAAAGCAGTACATTTTGACGCAGACCGTGGAGGTGGAGGTACGCTATCGGACGGAGACACGGACAGACAGCGAAGGAAACGACTATGACGTGGAAGTACCATATAACTACTATATCTGCAATGTGAAGCTGGAAAACTTCGACCTTTCCCATGTGCCGGTCTACATCATGGACGAAGAAACACTTTCCCTGTATGCGGTTTATATGGCAACGCTGGGAAACCGGGAAGATTTGTTTCCTGGCTCCGGCTATGTAGATAAGTACACCAAACCACCCACCACCTATGATATTCCGCCTTCCGCACTGGAAGATGAAACTTTTGCGGCGCTTATTACGGAGGCAGAGAAGTACATCGGCTATCCTTATGTCTGGGGCGGCAGCAATCCAAACACTTCTTTTGATTGCTCCGGCTTCGTGTCCTGGGTGCTGACGCAAAGCGGCGTCTGCAATACGGGCAGGCTGGGAGCCCAAGGACTCTACAACATTTCCACCCCGGTATCCTCTGCCAACGCAAGACCCGGCGACCTGATCTTTTTCGTCGGTACTTATGATACACCGGGCGTTTCCCATGTGGGTATCTATGTGGGCGGTGGAAAAATGCTGCATTGCGGCGACCCCATCCAATATGCAGATATCAACACAAGCTACTGGCAATCCCACTTTTACGCTTTCGGGCGACCGCCCTACAACTAAAAAACGATATGGAGGTAATTTGATTTATGGCAACGACACAGAAGATCCGCAATGACATTGCGAAAACCAAAGAAAAGATCACGGAGCAGCAGAAACGCCTTCGTGCGCTGGAGGCTCAGCTTGCGGAGGAAGAAAATCTGGAAATCGTCCGCATGGTGAAAGCCGTGAAGATGGACAACAAGGAACTGACTGCCTTCCTGAAAGCCTATGCCAGCGGTATGATCTCCCTGCCGGAAGGTATGCTGCAGGAGGGCAACACCGAGAATGAGGAAACGGAGGGATACGAGGATGAAGCATAACTTTATGACAAAAATGGTATCGGCTCTTTTGGCGGTGGTGCTCAGCACTGCCGCTTTTTCTGTCACCGCCTTTGCCAGCGGCGGCGAGGAAACCACGGAGTCCGTGGCTGAACAGGAAACGGCTGGGGATGTCTCTGATCTGCTTTCCGCTCTGGCAGGCAGCCAGGTCACGGTATCCGTCACCGAGGATGGTATCCAGTTCAGTTCCGGCGAAAATGACTCCGGGCAGACCGGCACCGTCACCACGGGCGGCGGCAATTTGAATGTCCGCACGGGCGCGGGAATGGACTACACCGCCTTCACCCAGCTTCCCAACGGAACGACCGTGAAGGTGATCGGCACGGACGGCGACTGGCTGAAGGTCATCCTGCCGGAGAAAGTCGGTTATGTCTATTCCGGCTACATGACGGTAAGTGACGATGGAGATAGTTCCGAGGAAGGTTCTTTCTCTCTGGACGCGGAAACGCTGGAAAATCTGCTGGGGATGCTGGGCGGCGGTCTGAATGGCGGTGCCGCCCTGACGCCGGACGGGAACCTTTCGCTGATCGACGATATCGGCAGCCCTACCACCAGTGGCAAACAGTTTATCACAGTGGAAACGAAGAACGGCAATGTGTTCTATCTCATTATCGACCGTGACGCCGAGGGCGAGGAAACCGTGCATTTTCTGAACCAGGTGGATGAAGCCGACCTCATGGCACTCACGGAGGACGGAGAAAAGGCGGAAACGCCTATTGTCTGCACCTGTACGGAGAAGTGCCAGGCCGGAGCGGTCAATACCGCTTGCCCGGTCTGCGTAAAAAACCTTAGTGAATGTGTTGGCACAGAACAGAAAGCTGCGGAGCCCACCGAGCCGGAGAATCCGGAACCCGAAAAGAAAAGCAATACCGGGGCGATCCTGGCGGTGCTGCTGATCCTTGCAGCCGGAGGCGGCGCGGCAGTCTATTTCCTGGTGCTGAAACCGAAGCAGGGCAAGAAAGTTCCCGCTGATCTGGATGATTTCGACCTGGAGGATGAAGAAGAATATCTGACCGAGGACGAGGAAACGGAGGAAAAGAATGAGTAAACTGATTATTGCGGAAAAACCGAGTGTGGCAAAATCTATCGCATCGGCCCTGGGTGCTTCATCCAGGGCCGATGGCTTTTATGAGGGCAGCGGCCTTCTTGTATCCTGGTGCGTTGGGCACCTGGTATCCCCGATGGATGCGGGCGGCTATGACGAGCGTTTCAAGAAATGGCGCTATGACGATCTTCCCATTCTGCCGGAGCCGTTCCGCTATGTGCTGGCACCCGGCAAAGAGGACGCCTTTGAAAATCTCCGCACCCTGATGGACCGCTCCGACGTGGATACCATCGTCAATGCCTGTGACGCCGGGCGTGAAGGTGAACTGATTTTCCGACTGGTGTATGAAATGACCGGATGCCGCAAGCCGGTCCTTCGCCTTTGGATTTCCTCGATGGAGGACAGCGCTATCCGAGAGGGCTTTTCTGACCTGCGCCCCGGCGCCGATTATGAAGCCCTGTATCAATCCGCCCTCTGCCGCCAGAAAGCGGATTGGCTGGTGGGGATCAATGCCACCCGCCTTTTCTCCGTCCTCTATCACCGCACCCTGAATGTAGGCCGTGTTCAGACCCCCACACTGGCAATGCTGGCGGAGCGTGACGCGAAGATCACGCTGTTCCACAAAGAGAAATATCATCTGCTGCGCCTGATGCTGGACGGAGCCGAAGCAGTATCGGAGAAGTTCACCGATTCGGCAGCGGCGGAGCAGGCGGCGGCAATGTGCAAGGACGCAGCCGTCACCTGTACCTCTGTTACCCGTGAGCAGAAGATAGAGCAGCCGCCGAAGCTCTATGACCTTACCACCTTGCAGCGTGAGGCAAACCGCCTGTTTGGATATACGGCGAAGCAGACCCTTGACTACGCCCAGAGCCTCTACGAAAAGAAGGTGCTGACCTATCCCCGCACGGACAGCCGCTATCTGACCTCCGACATGGCGGAAACAGCCTCCTGCGTCATCCATCTGGCGGTAAAGCTGCCGCCCTTTGACGGGATCAGCAACTTCTTCCCGCTGGTGGAGGTCATGATCTCCGACAAGGAGGTATCTGACCACCATGCTATCATCCCGACTATGGAGATTGAAAAAGCGGATTTGAAATTGCTCCCCGTTGGTGAACGAAACCTTCTGCTGTTGGTCTGCTGCAAGCTGCTGTGTGCATCGGCAGAGCCGTATGTATATGAGGCGGTCACGGCCACATTTGACTGCTGCGGCCATTCCTTCACCGCAAAGGGCAAGCGCATCCTCTCCGAAGGCTGGCGGGAGATCGACCGCATTTTCCGTGCTTTCCAGAAAGAAAAGCCTGCGGATGGGGACGGCGGCACGCTCCCGGACTTCACCAAAGGGCAGACTTTTGGCGGTGCGGAGGTTGCTGTTACCGAGCATTTTACCCAGCCGCCGAAGCCCTACACAGAAGATACCCTCCTGTCCGCTATGGAGAACGCAGGCAAGGATGACAAGGTGAATTGCCCCAAAGGGGCAAGAGATGGTGGCCTGGGCCATATTCCCGATGAGGCGGAGCGAAAAGGTCTTGGCACGCCTGCGACCAGGGCGGCAATCATCGAAAAGCTGGTGGCATCCGGATTTGTGGAACGCAAGGGCAAGAGCCTGATCCCCACAAAAGCCGGTATCAACCTTGTCACGGTCCTGCCGGAGCCGCTGACCTCTCCCATGCTGACAGCGGAATGGGAACAGAAATTGACAGAGATCGCAAAGGGTGATGCTGACCCGGATGCTTTCATGGACGGTATCCGCACGATGGTTCAAGAGATCGTTTCTACCTATTCCTGCATTTCCGAGGATGGCAAAAAGCTGTTTGCCCCGGAGAAGGAAGTGATCGGTACCTGTCCCCGCTGTGGCCAGCCGGTTTATGAGGGCAAGAAAAACTTTGCATGTTCGGATCGATCCTGCGGTTTTGTCCTTTGGAAAAATGACCGCTTCTGGACGAGCCGCAAGAAGGAACTGACAAAGAAGATGGCAACGGACCTTCTGAAAAAGGGCCGCGCCAATGTCAAGGGAATGTGGTCTGAAAAGAAACAGGCTACTTATGACGCCACGGTGATCCTGGACGACACGGGCGGCAAGTACATCAATTTCAAGCTGGAATTTCCGAAAAGAAAGGTTGGTGCTGATGGCAGAAAATAAGATTTTGGAACATTTACCCGAAGTGAGGGCGGCGGTGGCTGCCCTCTCCCCGGAGGACCGGGAGGTGCTGGCGGCGGTGCAGACCTCGCCCTTCAAGCTGACAGCGCCGGAGCAGTTCAAGGAGTTTGCGGCCAACATCGACTATTTCGTATTTGAGCCCAATATCCACGATCTGAACGATCTGGGGTGGCGGTATCTGGCACAGCACATGGATATGCTGCTGCCCCCGGAACTTCTGAAAGCAATCGACCCTGTTCCGTTTGGCAAGTACGCCATGCAGGAGGAACAGGGCCATTTTACGGAACACGGATATATTTCTCTCTCCGGCGACGAGTGGGAGCATGAACGCCCTGCGGAGCCGGAGAAAAAGCCTTCCATCCGGGAACGGCTGGAACAGGGCAAGAAGGAATGTGCGGAGAAATGCAAGGTGCAGCCTTACAAGGAAAAGTCTGCACCGGAACTGTAAGGAGGTGCTGATATGCCATATTACGATCACGACAAGGATTATCCCTTTGCCGCCTTTATCACCAATCTTGGGAAGTACAATGAGGGCGAACTTGTGGGCGAGTGGGTGAAGTTTCCCACCACCGCCGAGGAATTGAAGGAAGTGTTTAAGCGGATCGGGATCGGCCAGAAGGATGACTTCGGCCAGCCCTATGAGGAATGGTTCATCACGGACTATGACTGCTATGTGGACGGTCTTTACAGTAAGCTGGGCGAATACGAAAATCTGGACGAGCTAAACTATCTGGCCTCCAAGTTGGATGAAATGGATCAGAGCGACTATGCGAAGTTCCAGGCAGCTATGGAAATCGGTGACTATACCAGCAGCCTGCAAGAGATCATTAACCTCACCGAGAATCTGGATTGTTATGAGATTTACCCCAATATCGAGGACTATGACGACCTGGGGCGTTATTACATTGAGGAACTGGAAGTCACTCAGGTTCCCGCCCACCTGCAGAACTACATTGATTATGAAGCCTACGGACGGGACGTGGCGTTGGAAGAAAACGGCACCTTCACGGATCAGGGTTATGTGCGTGATACGGGTGACAGTTTCCATGAGTATTACGACGGTGAGCGCGGCAGTATCCCCGACGAGTACCGGGTAATGACTTTCCAGGATGACCTTCCCGAAGAAGAAAAATCCGAGTGGGCTATGGATGTCGCCTTTGACATGGACGAGTTTTTCCGTCAGAACGATCCGCAGTATGCGGCGGAGCACCCGGAGGCACACGCCGCAAAGGAAGAACTGTATGAAAATCTGATGGCCGGACGCATTTCCACTCTGGACGAAAAGCTGGCGGCGCTGGGGCAAACGCAGGAGGACTATCTTCCTTCGGAGATTGAAAAATTCAAGGATGCTACGGGCTATGAGGAATTTTTGGACTTTGACCCCGCCGAGATCAAGGCAGCGTTGGAGAATCCGGACAAGTCCCGTATTGACGAAATGCTGGCTTTTGCAGAAAAGGCAGAACGGGAGTATGCGGCGGAGATAGCCGCCTATGTGCAGACGCCCGCCGACATTGCGGAGCAGGCGCAGGCCGTTCCGAGAGATACCTTTTCCATCTACCAACTGAAACCGGGGGACGCCACACGGGATTACCGCTTTGAACCGCTGGATGCCATCCGCAACAACGGGCTTTCCGTAAAGCCGGAGAACTATGAACTGGTCTATACCGCCCCGCTGACAGAGCAGGACAGTTTGGAAAGCATCTATACCCGCTTTAACATCGACCACCCGGCAGACTTCAAGGGACACTCCCTGTCTGTGTCCGATATTGTGGTGCTGCATCAGGACGGGAAGGATACCGCTCATTACTGTGACCGTTTCGGCTTCTCCCAGGTGCCGGAATTTTTGCAGCCGGAACGGGCAGCGGAGGTCACGATCCCCACGCCGGATCAGATGGCAACGCAGGAGCGGATCAGCACGCCGAGAGGCAGCTTTTGTGTGACGGCCATGAGCCGGGAGCAGATGGAGGCGGCAGGATATGGGTTTCACCATCAGTCTGACGATGGAAAATACCTTATCATGGGCAACGGTACGCGGGCCTTTGCCGTGGCAGCGGAGCAGCCGGAGCAGGACAATCCCCTCCGCACCGCTGAAATGACGCTGGAGGATGACTACGGCATGATCGACGGCGTTATCAACAACGGCAGACGCGGCGAAGAATTGGAAAAAGCCCAGGAGTATGCAGAGCGGACAACGCCGGAGAAGCCTTCCATCCGTGAGCGGTTGGAGGACGCCAAACGGGAGTGTGCCGAGCACAAACCCCCGGAGGGAAAGAAGCCCGGTCGTGATGTGCCGGAGCATGACTGCCTATGAGCCGAAGCAAGAAGTGGCGGCTGGAATGGGCGTTCTTCCTGGGCGAGAACGGCAGGCGGCAGTATAACCATATCTGCAAAAAATGTGTTCATGGCTGCAAGCAGAGTTTCCGGGTATGTCTGGTCGCTTGTCCGCATTACAGTTCCAAACGGTCTAAAATCTGTGAGGATAAGGGGGCGAAAAACGCAGAATAATTCCCTGTATCCATATTTTCAAAGGGAGCCTTTATGATTTCTCATGTGTCGGTCTGCTTGCTGGCACATAGAGAAAATGGCTCGATTCCAAACACTTTCTGATACACAAAACGGGAGCACAGCTTTTCGGTTCATCCGATTGGCTGTACTCCCGCTTTTTCTTTTTGCTATCATCAAATTACTTTAACACGGTTCTGTTGTTTGAACAGGGGTACAAATTGTACCTCCGTTGAAAAGGAATTTTCATTGTATTTTCTCATTAGGATTGAATAGGAAAGGATGGATAGCCGCCGTAGTAGGCGTTGTGGGAATGTGCGTAAACTGCCAGAATTGCGAGGCTGTGGGAAAGCTGTTTGCAGACCTGTGGGAAAAGGCTTGTCTTTTTCCATCAGGTTGTGAATGGCTTTTCCATCAGCACGAGCGGCAGTTTTCCATATTTCCATGACGCAAGAAAATCATCCAACGATCAGCCGGTACACCGTCAGCGGCACATACCATACCGCCACAATCAACCGCCATGCCAGAACGAAACCACCGATCACACCACCGATAATAAAGTTCAATGCAAACAAGGCGATCCCTCCACCCAGGGAGCCGCCGCCCGGCACGATCCAGAGGCATATCCGATGGAGACCAAACGGCAGCCCGCAGAGTATCCAGAGCCATACATAGTCAAGCTCTCCGTTCTTCATGCAGGCGGATTTGAAGATACAATACAGGATCAGCACCACGATTACGGGCAGTACACTTTTGAAGAAAAATGCTTTGATTGCTTCGCTTCTTGTCATCGGTAAAACCTCCTTCCGCAGTTCCATTATACAGGATGCCGGGAGCTGCGCCCAGTGTCTTTCAGAGAAAATTATTCCAGCTCATGCCGCCGCTGTTGTTCCTGTTCCTTTGGAACGGCCAGCAGCGCATCCACATTCTGCTTGACGGTATCGTATTCCTGGGCTTCGGTTCTTGCGGTTTTGTACTCCGTAAGGAGCCGTTCCTTTTCTGCGTTGAGATTAGCAAGCTCCGTTTTCATGCTTTCCGTTGTCGGCAGCGGCACAGCCCCCAGCCGTTTCAATTCTCTGGCGGCTGCTTCAAAAAGGATGATCTCGCTCTCATGCCCCCGCAGAAACTTTTCTTTGTCATTTGATTTGCGGTATCGGTCATAGAGCGGTTTTAGCTGACGGTAAGTTCCGGCGTGCTTCATCACAAGGGCAAGTTCGGTGCTTCTGCTTTCTACCCGCTTGATCTCTGCATGAGCGGTATCTCTCCGTGCGGATAATGCGGCCAGTTTACTTTCCAGTTCTCCATAGTTGCTTATCCTGTGCTCGGTCAGGAAATTCATGGTCTTGGCGGCCTGTTTCAGATTGTTCAGCTTCGCCCAATGGGTAAAGCCTGCGCTCTGCTGCGCCTTGATGTTGTTCTGAATATCAATGAGCAGGCTGATCTTTCCGTTCTGCGGTTTCGGCTGGTGGGAAGGTCTGGAACGTCCGGCAATCCGGGCGGCAAGGGCTTCTTCGGTGTAGTCCACACCCAGGGTTTTCAGACGGGTGAATCGTTCCTGATCCGGCGCTCTGGCGGAGATATATTTGCCCCGCTTGATCTCATAGCCTTCTCTCTGCAGGCGATGAACCAGTTCTTCTAAATCGGAACAGACTGGCAGGAGTCGGTCGATGGCCGCTTTCAGCTTTGCCTTATAGCTGGTGCCGTTCTGCGCAGCCTGATGTTCAATATAGCTCTTGCCCTTGTCCTGTCCGGGGATGATGACAGACAGACCGTGTTCCTTGCAAAGCCGGTCCGAAGTGCGGCGGATATAGTGATAACTCCGCTTGTTGGAATGATAGTGCTTGTGATCCGCAAAGCTGACCGCATTGAAAATCAGGTGGTTATGAACATGATCTTTGTCTATATGGGTGGTAAGTACAAATTCATACTTGCCGCCCAGGATTTCTTTTGCAAGCTCCATGCCGATCTCATGGGCCTGTTCCGGCGTAACCTCCCCAGGCTGAAAGGCTTGGATCAGGTGACGGCCCAGGTTCGTTCCCTTGTCGATGGCATGGCGGCGGGTCCAGGAAAATTCGATATCCGCAGTTTCGGCGGCACAGCCATAGGAAGAAACAAGCAGCTTTCCGTCCGTCTTTTCCGGGTTACAGATATAGTCAATGGCGGCTTTCAGCGTTGACTTGATAGGATGTGTCTTTGTAACTGCCATATCTCATCCAGCCTTTCCCGTATCTCGTCCATGTCGGCCTGATACGCAGGACCTCCGGCGTTGATCCGCTTGGCAATCTGGTTGATATTCCGACCAATGGCGGAAAGTTCTTTGGTAAATGCCTTGATATCTGCGGTGTCCGTATAGATGATATATCCGTCAATCGCCATCTTGCGGAGGTAAGCGCCATATCTGCGTGTGGGTAACTGGCTCATTTTTTCGTCTATGAGCCGTTTTTCGTCCTCCGTGACATAGAATTTTATTTGAATATTTCGCTTTCGGTTTGCCATGCGCCGCCTCCGTTCCTCATAAGGGTTTGGGACTATCCCAACAAGCAATTTTGAATTTTCGGGTAAGGGACCTGAAAATCTCAAAATTCGCAAGCGGGTACTCGCTTGCTGTGCTTGCTATCGTTACCCTACCTTCTATTTCTCCCTCTACTAATACTACAATTTGAAGCGGTGATTTTGGCTGTTTCCATTTCAAATTATGCAAGAACCGCCGCTTTTCAATGTGGGATAGTTCTATGTTCACGCTCACACGCAGACAATCATTCCCCGCAAAGATAGCAAGAGTAAAGTAATTGTCTATTTGGAGCGAAAATGCCTTTTTGGAGAAGAAACATACCGACATATCTGCTATACTGAAATGCGGTTAGTTGGTGCTAACACAAAAGCAAACAGGAGGACCAAATAATGAATAAACTACAAGGAAAAGACCTTATCAATGTTGGAATCTTCACTGCGATCTATTTTGTGGTGATGATGGCGATTGCCATGCTGGGATTTATCCCTATTTTTCTTCCGCTTCTGATCGTGCTGGTTCCGCTGATTGGCGGAATCGTAATGATGCTGTATTATTCTAAAGTCCAGAAGTTTGGAATGGTATCGCTGACAGGACTGATCTGCGGTATTTTAATGTTGCTGACCGGCATGGGGTATTGGAGCATTATTACCGGTGCCGTGTTCGGTGTCCTGGCTGATCTTGTTTTGAAATCCGGCGATTATAAGAGTGCAAAAAAAGGAATCATATCGCATGGTGTTTTTTCTATGTGGATCATCGGAAACTACATCCCCATTGTTGCAACACGGGACAGCTACTATCAGCAGCTAATCAGCGGTTATGGACAAGAGTATGCAGATTCCATTATGAGCTATATCTCGGCATATACGCTCCCCCTTCTTTTGATTGCCGGATTCGTTTGCGGCGTGATCGGCGGTGTGATCGGCCAGAAAATTTTCAAAAAGCACTTTAAGCGTGCGGGTATTGCATAATGCGCCGTGAATTGTTAGCAAGCAAAAAAAAGGAAACCGGCCTGTCGTTAGACCCTCGGACAAAGTTGGCATTGCTTATCACGATTGCCCTCTTTGTCTTGAGCGGCGGAGGTGGGGCTGCTTCTAAACAGTTTGCTCCTATTTTGGCTGCTGTTCCATTGATCCTGCTGCTCACGGAAAAATCGTGGAAGGGATCGGTTATCTATTTTGTTTTATATGGCGGCAGCTATATATTGCAACTATGGGCGCTCCCCCACCTGTCCGGCCTTCCTAACTTTCTTGTTGTTGCAATCTGCGGTTTCTTTATGCGGTTTGTGCCGGGGATTATGATGGGATACATCACGGTCAGGACAACGACGGTCAGCGAGTTTGTTGCCGCCATGAAGAAGCTGCATTTACCGGAGCAGATCATCATTCCTATGTCCGTGATATTCCGATTTTTCCCTACTGTTGTAGAAGAATATAATGCCATAGGGGACGCTATGAAAATGAGAGGAATCCGTTTTGGCGGGGGCAAAGCCAGTGCAATGCTGGAATACAGGCTTGTCCCTGTTATCATGTGTTCCGTCAAGATCGGGGAAGAATTAAATGCGGCAGCCCTGACAAGAGGATTGGGCGGTCCGGTCAAGAGGACAAACATCTGCGAAATCGGCTTTCATGTGCAGGATGTTTTTTTCCTGCTGCTATGTGTGGTGGCTTTTGCAATTCCTATTGTCACGATGATTACAGGGAGGTAGGCCTATGATCGAATGTAAAAAAGTTTCTTTTTCCTACCCTCCAAATGAAACTGACATTGGGGACAGGAAAGGACACGGAACATTAAGAAATATTGACCTGTCTATTAACGACGGGGATTTTGTACTGCTCTGCGGAACATCGGGCTGCGGTAAAACCACACTGACACGGCTGTTTAACGGACTGATTCCTCATTATTACGATGGAAAGCTGGAAGGCACTGTCATGCTTGATGGAGAAGATATGAGCGGGCTTTCCCTGTTTGATATATCAAAAAAAGTGGGTTCTGTTTTTCAGAATCCACGTTCTCAATTTTTTAATGTGGATACGACCAGCGAAATTGCCTTTGGATGTGAAAACCATGGATTGGAAGAAGCAGAAATCCGAAAGCGGGTAAAGCTGGTCTCAGAGCAGTTGAACCTTACAAATCTGCTGGACAGAAGTGTTTTCTCCCTTTCCGGTGGGGAAAAGCAAAAAATCGCCTGTGGATCTGCCGCCGCTGTGGAACCGGATGTATTTGTTTTGGACGAGCCATCTTCCAACCTTGACGCCTATTCCATCGCTGATTTTCGGAAACTGTTAAAAATATTGAAGTCACAGGGCAAAACAATTATTATTGCGGAGCACCGGCTCTACTATCTTTATGATCTGGCAGACAGGATCATATATTTAAGCGACGGGGAAATACAAGGGGATTATACTTTGCCGGAATTTCAGTTGATTCCGGCGGCGGAAAAAGCTAAAATGGGATTACGGCCTCTTGGCCTGGGTGAGTTTGCAGACATTGAGCCTGCCAGTCTACATTCAGGGCAGGGGATATGGAAACTGAACCACTTCCATTTCGCATACAAGAAACAGCCGGAAACGCTTTCTCTGGAAAATATAGAGCTTCCTGCCGGAAATGTAACGGCGGTCATCGGGCACAATGGAGCCGGAAAAACGACACTATCTCGTTGCTTATGCGGATTGGAAAAAAGATGTAAAGGTATCCTCGAAAAAGATGGTACTTCCTATTCAAGCAAACAGCGGCTGAAGCTATGCTATATGGTCATGCAGGATGTAAATCATCAGCTTTTTACGGAGAGCGTTTTAGAGGAAGTCCTGTTAAGTATGCCGGGGAAAGATTCCGATGAATCGCCTGAAAATGTGGCAAAGGCAGAGGCTATCTTGACAGAAATGGATTTGCTCCCGTACAAAGCCTGCCATCCGATGGGGCTTTCGGGAGGGCAAAAACAACGTGTGGCGATTGCTTCTGCGATTGCCTCTGAACGTCCGGTTATACTATTTGACGAACCTACCAGCGGCCTTGATCTCTTTCATATGAGGCAGGTGGCCGATTCGGTCAAAGGACTTGCCGATTCAGGAAAAACCATTGTGATTGTGACCCATGATCCTGAATTTATACTCAGGTGCTGCAATTATGTGATCCATCTGGAAAACGGCAGATTGGAGGAAAGCTATTTCCTCCAGGATACGGAAGGACGGGAACGGTTATTTAATTTCTTTATGATGGAAGGAGGCGGCGGAAATCAAACTGTTTGATGGTAAAATAAACTGCGGCTCAAATGTTAAAAATGTCATTGAAACTGAGGATTGCGTTGTCCTGCAGCTTTTTGACGAGAGCGGCGAGGGAACCATGACAGCCCACAAAATTTTTGATGGCGCTTTTGTGATGTATAGCGATATGCACCTGAAAGAATGTACCTCCTACTTTCAGAGTAGTACGGACAGTTCGCTTCTCTATATAGACCATTGCAGGGAGGGACGGATCGAAAGCGAGATTGACAATCATGCGTATAGCTATTTGCAAGAGAATGAGATGCGTGTGGATGACCGGCGTTCCCATTCGGGACGGTTCTGCTTTCCACTCTGCCACTATCATGGGATGACCCTGGGATTTGATCTGGACATTGCTGTGCCGGCGCTGAAAGACTTTTTTGGCGGATTTTCTGTTGATTTGTACGAGCTTCAAAAAAAGTATTGCAATGACAAGAAACCGTTTGTGATTCATAATGAGCCAGGAATTGAACATATTTTTTCAGAGCTTTACTTTGTCCCGCAGCAGATCAAAAGTGACTACTATAAAGTAAAAGCCCTGGAGCTGCTTTTATATCTGGACGCTTTGCAGTTTTCTGATTCCAAAGAAGATCGCCCTTATTTCTATAAAGGTCAGGTAGAAAAAATCAAAGCGATCCATGATCTTATTACGGCAAATTTGCAGGAGCATTACACGATGGATGAATTAGCTGAACGATTCCAGATTTCGTTGACGGGGATGAAAACCTGCTTTAAGGAAATATACGGAGATTCCATGTATTCCTATCTTCGCCGTTATCGGATGAACGTTGCTGCCACAATGCTCCGGCAGGATTCCAAAAAAGGGATTGCGGAAATTGCCGGAGCTGTGGGATATGAAAGCCCCAGTAAATTTGCAACAGCTTTCCGGCAGGTGATAGGGCAGACGCCGATGGAATATCGAAAATCTTTTTTCTAAACGGTGCATAAATGCCGTTTTGGAGAGGAAAGAAGAATTGAATACTGCTACAATAAGGATGGTTAGCAAAGACTACCCATCCTTTTTTCTTTGCTGACTAAAAAGAAGGAAGGTGATTGTAATGAAGCAGCAAAAAGATAATTGGGTGAAAATTCTGTTTTCCTTCGCCGCACCATGCAAGGGGAAAATGGCTCTTTCGGTATTCTGCGCCATTCTGAGCGTTGCAGGAGGGTTTATTCCTTTTTGGGCTGTATATGAAATCCTGCTGGCATTTATCAATCAGAATGTGACCCTGAATGGCATTCTGATTTGGTGTCTGGTTGGAGCAGCGGGCTACCTGCTGCGGGTTGCCTGCCATGGAATCTCTACGATCCTGGCGCATATTTCAGCCTATACCATTTTGGAAGGAATCCGGCTTAAAATTGCAGACCGGCTGATGAAAGCGCCTCTCGGCGAAGTGATGGGGCGGCGAATCGGCTATCTGAAAAATATCATCATGGATAAGGTGGAGGATTTAGAGCCGCCTTTGGCACACATGATCCCGGAATTGACTTCTAACCTCCTACTCCCTGTTGCAATTTTTACCTGGATGATGGTCATTGACTGGCGCATGGGATTGGCGGTTCTGATTGCTCCGGTGCTGGCCATGATTCCTATGTTTTTCCTTATGAGGAACTATAACAGCCAGTACGCCGCTTATATGGAGGCAAATAACCACGTCAACAGTATTATTATCGAGTATGTGGAAGGTATCGAGGTTGTAAAGGCCTTTAACCAAAGCACAAGCTCCTATGAAAAATTTGTTAATGCTGTCCAGTCGTTCAAAGAGTTTACCTTGGCATGGTTTAAGAGTACATGGAAATCGATGAACCTTATGATGGCGATTATGCCCACAACGCTCCTGGGGGTTCTTCCTGTCGGCCTTTTGCTGGTGCAGAATGGAAGTATCTCCCCTGCGGAGCTTGCAATGGGGATTATCCTTTCCCTCAGCATTGTTGGACCGTTGATGAAAGCAACCACTTTCATTAACGAAGCAAAGTCTATGGAATATGCAGTAGAGGCGGCAAATGAACTTTTGAACCTGCCTGTACTGCCGGATTCAGGGAAAATCGTATCTATTCCTCACAATGATATTGCGTTGAAGCATGTAACCTTTTCCTATGACGGTTCCGAGCAAAATGAAGTGTTGCATGATGTGAACCTGGAATTGCCAGAGGGAAGTTTTACGGCACTTGTAGGACCGTCTGGCGGCGGTAAATCAACGATTGCCCGTCTGATTGCAAGGTTTTGGGACGTGACAGGCGGCAGCATTACCATTGGGGGGAAGAATATCAAAGAGTTGTCTATACGCCAGCTTTCCGAACTGGTCAGTTTTGTGACGCAGGATAACTTCCTGTTTAATTGCTCCCTGAAAGAAAACATCCGTCTTGGAAATCCAAACGCCACAGATGAAGAAGTATATGCGGCGGCGAAAGCGGCCTGCTGTGATGAATTTATTGTGCGTTTGGACAAAGGATATGATACCCCTGCCGGTGATGCCGGAAAGAGGCTGTCCGGCGGCGAAAAACAGCGAATTGCGATTGCGAGGGCGATCCTAAAAAATGCCCCGATTGTTATTTTGGATGAAGCGACAGCATTTACTGACCCGCAGAACGAAGATAAAATTCAGAAATCTATCATGGCGTTATCAAAGGGTAAAACTCTTCTTGTGATCGCCCACCGCCTTTCCACCATTCAGAACGCAGATCAGATTGTCGTGTTGAAAAAAGGCCGGATTGTGGATTGCGGAAAGCAGGAAGAATTGTTGAAGCGGTGTCCGCTTTATGCGGATATGTGGAAAGCGCACATCGGGGCGAAGAATTGGTCTGTGAGTGAAAAGAAGGAGGTGGCCGCTCATGTTTAAGTCTATGAAACGGATCATTCAATGGGCGGGGAAATATAAGGGACGCCTCTACCTTGGCTCTGTTTTTTCCTTTTTCAGCAGCCTGTCTACGGCGATCCCTACAATGGCTGCTGCTTATGCTCTTGATAAAACAATCGCGGCTTATTGGACAGGCAGCACAATAGAATCCGCCCTGATCTGGCAGACACTTTGGATTATTGTTGGCTCGATTGCGCTTAACTTTCTACTCTCTTATCTGCGGGCGGTATTGCAGGAAAGCATTGGTTATGAAGTGGCCGCAGGACAGCGAATCCATTTGGGCGATGTGCTAAAAAGGGTTCCTCTGGGATATTTTTCCAAAAACAGCGTGGGCGATATTCTGACAGGTGTTACTACAGAGCTATCCACACTCGAATTACAGGGAATGAAGATGGTTGACATCATCATCAACGGATATGCAAAGTTTATTGCAATTCTCCTGTGCTTCCTTTTCCTGAGTCCAGCCGCGGCAGTGGTTTCTGTTGTCGGTGTTGCCTTTTCCGCATTAGCTTTACATGGTATCAGCAGGCACAGTGAAAAGACCGCTGCTATTACGCACCAGGCCATGGAGGATATGTCTGGCTCTGCGATTGAATATATCCGCGGGCTGTCCATCGTTAAGTCGTTTGGACAGGAAGGGGCTTCTATCGAGAGTTTTCGCAAGGCAAATAAAGATTTGAAAAATATTCATATCAAAGTAGAAAAGGGCTATACGCCATTTAACTGCCTGCACCTGTTCTCCTTAAAACTGGCATCTATGGGGATTGTGTTTATCTGTGCATGGCAGACACTTAACGGACAAATGAGCCTTGCTTATTTTCTGATGTTCGTTCTGTTTTCTTTCGTAATCTTTGGAAGTGTGGAAAACATCAACGACGCGGCGCACATGCTGGGCCTTATAGATTCTGCTATGAATAAGCTGGAATCTTTGGAAAATGCGGAGTATATCGACCAGGACGGAAAAGATATTACACCGGCCTCGTATGATATTACTTTCCAGGATGTATCCTTTGGTTACGATAAACGGACTGTGTTGCATGATGTGAATTTCACAATCCCACAGAATACAACAACAGCGATTGTAGGTCCTTCCGGGAGCGGCAAATCTACCCTGTGCAGCCTGATTGCTCGCTTTTATGATGTTGACGCCGGAAAAATCACTTTTGGAGGAACAGACATTCGTGAATTTACCTGTGACAGCTTACTAAAAAATATCAGTATGGTATTCCAGAATGTATATCTGTTCCGGGATACGATCCGCAACAATATTAAATTCGGTAGCCCGGATGCTTCGGAGGAACAGATAATCGCCGCCGCGAAAAAAGCCCGCTGCCACGATTTTATCATGGCCTTGCCAGATGGATATGATACCGTAATCGGTGAGGGCGGCTCTTCTCTTTCCGGCGGTGAAAAGCAGCGAATTTCGATTGCCAGAGCCATGCTGAAAGACGCGCCGATTGTGATTCTGGACGAGGCCACGGCCAGCATTGACCCGGAGAACGAGCATTTGATTCAAGAGGCTATTTCCGCGCTGACACATGGGAAAACGATCATAACGATTGCCCATAGACTGGCGACGATTGAAAATGCGGATCAGATTCTTGTCATTGATGGCGGAACCGTCGTACAGAAAGGAACCCATAAGGAACTATTGAAACAGAGGGGAACTTATCAGGACTTTATCAGGATTCGGGAACAGGCTGAGGGCTGGAGGATTCAACAATAAGCAGAAAAGAGGTACTATATGAAGATTCATGCGTCCGGGGAGGATTATCTGGAGGCTGTGCTGATTTTTCAAAAGAAGCAGGGCATGGTCCGCTCCATTGATCTTGCCCGGCACATGGGCTTTTCAAAGCCGAGTATCAGTCATGCGGTGGGCGTTCTGCGGGATGGCGGCTTTCTGACAATGGACGAGGATGGATTTCTCCACCTGACCGATATAGGCCGGGAGGTGGCAGAGAAAATCTATGAACGCCATCAATTCTTTACGGAGCAGCTTGTGGCTGCTGGCGTAGACAGAGAAACGGCGGAGCAGGACGCTTGCCGGATAGAACATGTAATCAGTGATACATCCTTTCAGAAGTTAAAGGAAAAAATGCGGGAAACCGATTAGCGCACACCGGCTCCGCTCTGCATAATAAGTTATCTGCCCCGTCCGGGGAAAGAAAAAAACCGTTGACCGGGGCAGATAATTTCGTGCGCCTATTTTAAGGTTTGATTCCCCATCGGCGGTTTTGAAGGACATTTCAAGGCCGCCGTTCTTTTTGCCCTCAAAAGAGATGACGCGCTGGCGCTGGCAGATACGGCGGCTTACAGGAGGGAGCTGCCATGATGCGATCTGACCGCCGACAAATTCTGACTGTATTTTCGCAACCGTCAAAAAAATCCAGGCTGTCCAGTGGGTACAGTCTAACGATGGATGCGAAAATCGTTGCTTTTTAACTGAATATCGTACTTTTTGCGCTCGAATAGCTTTGTGCTGTCCGGGCGCTTTTTTGTTACCCCGGTGCCGCTCCCCGCCCCTTCCGTTTTGATCCGGTCCTGTCAACCCGAACGAAACGAAAGGAGCACATACAATGAGCAGCAAAAATATTTTTTTGAAATTTTTCCAGGGGAACCAGCCAAAAGGTGCCTCCGGCAGACGAGTAGTGGGCGAAAGGGGAAGTAATGACCTGCCTCCCGGCAAGAAGGGAGGTGAGACAATGACACCTGACCGCCACTACGAACACAAGCAGCACGCCTTTGACAGCTTCTGCAAGAAAGTGTTGAAGTGCGAGGCCTACAACGGTTATCGGGAGATCAGCCGCAGGCAGTCGCGCGAAGTCGCTTTCAGCGAGCTGCCGGAGGATTCGATGGAGCAGCTTGCGTCCTATGACCGGTATCCCTGGGAATACACTTTCTTCCCTGTCGGGGGAGATGTGATCCTGATCGAGGATGACCGGCTGGCCGAGGCGCTGAACGCGCTGCCCCAGGATGGAAGGGACATCCTCCTGATGTACTTCTTCCTGGACATGGCAGACCGCGAGATCGCCGAGCGTATGAACATGGCACGCCGGACGGTCAACGCCCGCAGGCAGAAAGCCTATCGGCTGCTAAAGGAGCTGATGGGAGGTGATGTAGATGGTTAAATCTGCAAGCACACGGGCGGCCCTGCTTCCTTACCCTATCATCGCCGCCGCTGTCCGGGGAGAGCCGGACGCGGTAAACACGGTGATCCGCCACTATTCCGGCTACATAGCAGCGCTTTCCACCAGGACAAGCTATGACGTCCATGGCTGCCCTTATTCCTATGTGGATGAAGAATTGCGCCGCAGGCTGGAAACGAAGCTGATTATCGCCATCCTGGATTTTGACCTGAACTGATCCGGGAATGGGGCGTTGCGTGTTCCCCTTTCCGCGCGGTGCCCCGCACCTTGACAAAGAAAGCCCGTTGGGAGGCCAGCGGTGCAGCATAAGACAAACGGATACATTCCTGTTTGTGCCGAGCCATACGGTCGGTGCGCCATGACCTCGTTTCAAGTCCGCAGGACGGGACCACTGTAACGGGCGAGCGAACAGCACCAGACCGCAAAGCGAGCGTGGCAGCTTGTGGGCGATGACACACGGGCAGGGTTAAAGATACTCGCGCATTGAACGCCCACAAAGCATTGTGCGCCGCACCCATCAGCATGGGCCGGGGTTAGACTCCCGTGGAGCTGTGCCAGCAGCCGTCCGTTTTGCCTCTTTTATTGCTTATCAACTTGCAAATAATGAAAGGGGTTAACCTATGCAAGAAGATAGAATCTTTGAAAACAAATATGCCCCGCCAGTGCGGAGCGAAAAGAAAATCGGAAATACGACTTTCACCGTCAATTCGTTCTTCCTGGAACAGACAAAAGACGGTGTAGTTTCTAAGATAGAGCGGCTTATCAAGGATGATGTCCGAAAAAAAGCCGCTGCAATTTAGCCTCCATAGGCAGACAAACCCAACAAAGCGCGGTAGAATGAAGATAGAACTTCATACCGTGTTTGACTGCCAGATTGGAGGTTATTATGTTTCATCAGTCAAACACCGCTGCCGCGCTTCAATTCCCTTACAACGCTATGAGCGTAGAAGCTGTTACCGCTTTGTACTGCCGTTTATCGCGTGACGATGAATTGCAGGGCGACAGCAACAGTATCATCAACCAAAAGAAAATTTTACAAAAATATGCTCTTGAACACGGGTACACAAACTTCCGCTTTTACATTGACGATGGCATTTCAGGAACGACCTTCAATCGGCCTGGTTTCCAGGAAATGATTGCAGATGTGGAGGCGGGAATTGTCAAACGGGTTATCATCAAGGATATGTCTCGCTTCGGCCGTGATTACCTGCAGGTGGGTATGTATACCGAAATCATGTTCCCGGAGCATGATGTTCACTTTATTGCCGTAAACGATGGGGTGGACAGCACCCAAGGCGACAATGAGTTTACTCCCTTCCGCAATATCATCAATGAGTGGTATGCGAAGGATACCAGCAAAAAAATCCGTGCTGTTATGAAGGTCAAGGGAAACGCCGGGGAACATTTGACCACCAATGCGCCCTATGGGTACATGAAGGATCCGGATGACAGCAAGCGTTGGATACCCGACCGTGAGGCTGCCGATGTGGTATATGAGATTGGGTTGTATGTTATGGATGGGTTTGGACCGTCCCAGATAGCACGAAAGCTGCGGGAACGAAAAATTCTTACGCCCTCAGCTTACTATGAAAGTAAGGGTATCACCTGTAATGTTAAAAATCAGGGCGACCTTTATAATTGGGACAATACCACGATAGCAGGAATTATGGATCGCTGGCGTGAATACCTGGGACATACGGTGAATTTCAAGACCACAAAGAAGTCCTACAAGAGCAAAAAGACAATCAAAAATCCCGAAAGTGAATGGGTCATCTTTGAGAATACCCATGAACCCATCTGGACAGAAGCCATTGCCGAGGCGGTAAAGCAGGCGCGGCAATCACGGCGCCGTCCGACAAAGATGGGCGAAATGGGAATGTTCTCCGGCATGATGTACTGTGCTGATTGTGGCTCGATCCTATATCAATGCAGGGCAACCGGCTTCCGAAAGGATCAGGAATACTACATTTGCTCTGGGTATCGCAAAGGAAAACAGGTGTGCAGCACACCACATTCTATCCGAACGGTTATCCTGGAGGAACTGATCCTTCAAAATCTGCGGGAGATCGTGTCCTTCGCAAGAAGCTATGAAAACCGCTTCGTTCAAATGGTCATGGATATGGATGTAAAGGAACGCAATAAAGGTCTTGCCAAAAAGCGCAAGCTGCTGTCGGAAGGTGAGAAGCGTATTACAGAACTGGATATGATCTTCAAGCGGTTGTATGAGGACAACATCAGTGGTAAGCTGACAGACGAGCGTTTTCACAAGCTGTCCACCGATTATGAAGCGGAACAGGCTGGTTTGCAGACACAGGCTGCAATACTCCGTGAGGAAATCGAAGAAGTAGAAGGCAAAAGTGCCAATGTTGACAGGTTTCTGTCCGTTGTCCGCCAGTACACCGATATCCCGGAGCTGACACCTCGTATCCTGCATGAGTTCGTTGAGAAGATCGTCATTCACGCAGCGACCGATCCCCATAGCAAAATCAACCGCAGACAAGAGGTAGATATCTACTACAAAGGTATCGGGATTTTGGAAATGTCCAAAGTATTTGATAGCAGGCAAAAATGAAAGAAACGGCATAGCCGAAGCTATACCGTTTCTCTCTCGCCTTAGAATGTTTTCTTAACTGGACACACCTAAATGGCTGTTGTTTTTTTGTTGTGATTTGTAGGCTATGCTGTTTGTAGAAAAAAGAAAGGCGGGATGACTTATGAAAGCGATCATAAAAAGGAATCTGAAAAATTATCTTAAAAATCCGATATTTTGGACCGGTTTGATTGTTGTTTTAATCAGTATGTACCAGACACTTGCACCTTATCTGTCCATTCATTACGTGAAGCCGGATGAAACCTTCAGGAAGGTAAAAATGGCTTCCGATGGGGATGTTATGGAGGGATGTATTCCGGCAACACCGGATAAGGAGAGAGAACTGTGGGAGAAAGAGATTGTAAAGATACTTCAAGACACAGAGAATGGGTTTGGCATGTCGGAAGCAGAGGCGGAGGCAGTGATATCTGAGATGAAACAGATGGAGATTACGGAGGCGTGTCAGTATCTGAAAACGGAATACCACTTTAATGGTGCCAATTATGTGTATGAGGACGTTTCATGGTATCAGGGAAGCCCGGAGGAAGTCAATCGGTATATCAGAGAAAATCTTGAGAAACATCCATTCTCCTATTATTTCGGAAGAAAATTTACAGATTTTGCAAGCCTGCATATGGCATTCTTTGCAACGGTTCTGCTGGCGTTTTTATTTTTCCAGGATATGAGGAAAAATACTTATGAATTGCTGCACACCAAACCGATGACGGCTTTTCAATATATTGCCGGGAAAATAAGCAGTGGATTTCTCATCATGACGACGGCACTGGTCATTATGAATATCGTATTTATCATTTTGTGTTATGCCACGGCAGTAAAATCAGGATTTGCTATGAATATACTGGATTTTGTTCAGAATTCGATCCTGTATGTCCTGCCGAACATCCTGATGATCTGCTGTGTGTATGCGGTTACAGCGCTGCTGTTTAAGAATCCGCTTCCAGCGGTTCCGGCGCTGGTTCTTTATATCATTTATTCTAATATGCTGACATGGGACAGCAAAGGACAGTGTCATGCAAGACCATTCTCTATTATGGTTAGATTTCCGGGGAATTTTTTTGAAACGGGATTGCCATATCGGGTATATCTCAATCAACTGCTTCTTGTGGCAGCATCCATACTGCTCATGTTTATAGCGGTGTGGATGTGGAAAAGGAGGAGAGTACATTGAAGAAAGAAGTAAAAATATGTATGCCATATTATAAAATTGCATATTCAATCGCTTTTGTTGTGATATTGAGTGCAATCCAGCCTGTTGTATACGCAAACGAAATCGGAGGGGCAGTGGAAAGAGCTGTTTCGCTTCTGGCAGTCGTTTTCTGTGCAGATACTTATCTGGTGGAAGTGCAGAGCAAACGCTCGGAAGTATTCTGCCTTTATAATCTAAAAAAGCAGGCAGGGGTAGTTTATAAAAGACTATTTGTGCAGGTAGCTTATCTGATTGGAATCAGTTTGTTGGCATATGGACTCTTTTATTGGCAGAAACCGGTGAATCTGACAGAAGAATTAGATGGCGGTGCCTTGTTTGGAATTTATTGTATTGCGATTCCCGGAACTGTTTTGTTTTGGAGTGTGCTTTCCGTAACTGTCAGCAATCTGGTTCGAAACAGATGGATTGGTATGGGTGTCGTGCTGCTTTTCTGTTTTTTCTCTATTTCCGGAAAGGCAACTCAGTTTTTGAAAAACTGGGGACCATTTTCCTACGGAACTTGTGATTTCGGTAAGCTGACAGAGTGGAGATGGCTTGGCGGGAAGGTGCTGTGCGTGGTATTTGCGGGGATGATGCTTGCATTTGTTCCTAAGATATTAAAGAAGAGAGGGTAAGATTATGAGTATAAGAATAGACGATTTAACAGTAACATTTAAAAATGGAGTGACAGCGGTAGATCATGTGGATCTGGAAATCCCACATGGGATATTTGGTCTGTTAGGTGAAAATGGTGCAGGAAAAACAACGTTGATGCGGGTGCTTACAACGGTGCTTGCACCCACAAGTGGAAAAGTTCTGTTAGATGGTACGCTATATTGCGAAGCAAATTACGAAAAGATACAGAAAAAGATTGGGTATCTGCCACAGGAAATTGATCTGTATCCGTCTTTGACTGTTCGAGAATGTCTGGAGTATATGGGAGATCTGGCTGGAATTGAGAAAAGAGAAAGCAAGAAAAGGATTGATTACTATCTGGAGAAGACCAGTCTTGCAGACCATCAGAAAAAGAAAATGCGGCAGCTTTCAGGTGGAATGAAGCGAAGAGTTGGATTAGTGCAGGCATTACTCCATGAGCCGGATTTTTTAATTGTGGATGAACCAACAACAGGGCTCGATCCGGAGGAACGCATCCGTATCCGTAATTTACTGGTAGATTTTGCAGAAGAACGCACCGTATTATTTTCAACGCATGTGGTGGAGGATCTGATGGCAACCTGTAATCAGCTTGCGGTTATGAAAAAAGGTAGATTCCTTTATACAGGAACAATGAGGGAATTATTGAATAAGGCAAGAGGGCATGTATGGGAATGCTGTACAGAGGACGAAAGCCTTGCAAGAGAATTAGAAAGAAAATATCATATTTCCAGTAAGCAGTATACGGAGGAAGGAATTAGATTAAGACTGTTAGGGGAGAATATGCCGTCAGAAAGTGGATGTATAGCTTGTGACGTAACTTTGGAAGATGCATATATCTATGTAACCAATCGATAAACATTGTTAATGAGGAGTGAAAGCTAAATGCTAAGAAAAGCAGGTGATGTTATGGGAAAGTGATGATTCTTACCATTTCTGATTCCGAAGAGGGAATCCTGAATAAAATTAAATCAGTTCTAGCCTGCGAAAGTACGTTAGAAGTTATGGAGATTACAAATTCTGAAAAGTTGACATTCCAAGGTTTGGAAATAGACCAGCTTCAGCGGAGCGTAATCAAAGATGGTAAGGTTGTGGAACTTACCAGACATGAATATGACCTGCTTTTTTATCTGGCCTTATCCCCCAATCGGGTATTTACAAAAGAACAGATTTACCAGCATATTTATGAGGATGTGGAGTCAGAAGTGGATAACCGTGTCTATGGGTTAGTCAAGAATCTGAGAAAGAAAATAGAAGAAAATCCGGAAGAACCGCACTACATAGAAACGATACGTGGTGTAGGCTACCGTTTTCGGGCATAAAAAGAGCCGTCCGATTGGGCGGCTCGAAGTATTTAAACAGCAGTTTTCTTCACTGCCTGTTTATAGTTACCGGTAGCATCGTAATCTCCAGAGAGGAGCAGATTCTGGCGAAATTGCTCCAGTTTGATCTTGAAGCGTTTCCCATCCTCAACAGTCGTAAGCATGGTAAGAGCTTCTAGCATTCCCTGAATATATCCGGTTAGCAGGTAATATCTGCAGGGTTCTTCCGATGGTGAGATATTGGACAGGGTTTCTTCCAGATGTTCCTGACGTTCCCTGAGCCATGCATCCCAGACATCCAGTTCCAAATCAGTCATGGTGTTCCTCCTTTAAATCTGATGATAATCGTCTTTGGTGTGGAGGGGAGAAGTTTCATGCACAAGCATTTTTCTGCTCCAGATCCAAATATGGATTTGTAAATTCAAAAATAATAAGTTCATCCGCATCGAACATGAGCTCCAACTCTTTTAGTGTAGCTGCTGGATATCCGCAATCTCTGAATCGTTCTAATACGTCTGTTTCCGTTTCAAATGGTTCACCGTCTTCCAGCTTTTCTCCGATTATTAAGCCACATGGAGTCAATAGGCTTTCTTCATATAAGCGGACACAATATCGGTCAGGGAAAAATAGGTGTGCTTCATCCGTGTTATAATAAATTCGTTCTCCAGGTTCTATGCTTTGCATCACAAAGGGAACATGATATGCAGCGGCTATCGCCTGATATGCTTCATAAAGTGGAGTCCATGCTGTCTCTAAAGAAAGTAGAATATACGTATCATTCCATTCCATGTAGCTGACATTTCCACGAAGAGATATTCCGGTGGAATCTATTTTCTTGTGGGAAAATAAATTGCCAATCCAGCATAAATCAGGATTCTGGTTCAGAATGATGTAGGTTTCCAGGTCCTCCCACAAGTCATATAGTCCTTCCGGATTTCCTTCTGTATAAAAGATCACATCATCACAGCAGATATTTGCCATTACACATCCACCTCCGTTCCAAAAGTTTCACCCATATTCTGGTTGGGAACCGTAAGGTTTACAGGGGATAAGGTGCCAGAGGCAAGCCATTGTTCGATTGCATCAATTACCTGCTCCAGCGTGTCGTTATAAGCCACATTGCAGTCTTCCAGTCGGAGAAACTGCAGGTATGCTTCATGAAGAAGGCTTGGATCATCACGCAGCGTTTCATATGGAAGGTTGCAGAGTCCGATTCTTTCCTCCAGACGTTCCATGGAGCGGCGGATGAAGTCGCAGGAAATAAATTGTTCCCGGTAGATGTTATAAGCAGCTTCAAGCTGGTCATAGGTCAAAATAAATGAGACTTTCTCGCAAGGATTAGATGGTTGTTCTTTCATGGTAAATTCCTCCATTCATACTATGATTGGCTGGTGGTACGGATTCTCTTTGTTCGGGAGTAAGATGTACCAGTAGTTTCCAGCGCAGGTCGATTTCTCGGTGAATCCAGGTATCATTTTCATAAACTTCATGTGTCAAAAAATTGTAAATTGTCGGTTCTTTTTCTATATCATCCAGATCTGCGACCAGACAAGTTGCCTGATTCACATAGGGCCAGAGTGCCTGTTCGACCATATGGCGTAGTTCCAGTATCAGAGGATATATCTGTCCTACATCATAGGTTTTGGACATGCAGGAGCTGATTTTCTTCAGCATCCCGGAAGTTTGTATCATCTGGTTGATGACGGTACATTGTTCCTCCACATCTGCATCCGGATTCAGGACCAGCCGGTGGAGCAGCACAGATTTTGCATAGGCAGAAGCGGTCAGGTTGATGTTTCTGACCAGTTCTTCATACGGCTGCTTATACTGTGTCTTCAGCACTTCCAGAGGCACATGTTCCCGGTTCTTCTTTAAGGTGGAGAGGAGCCCCGAAAGGCAGCTCTCCAGTTCTTCCATTCTTGTCAAGCACACATCGCCTCCAGCTCCATCGGAACACGGGTGTAGCTGAGACGGTAAATACTGTTGCAGGTCTCAAATACCACACCGTTTTCGGATACTTCCAGAATACTCTGCACCGGACTGGTAGCAAAGGTCTGGTTATAACTATAGATCCACGCCCGTTCTCCCAGATGGAGGGGCAGGGACAGGATTCCGGTGAGGACATATTCTTTCTTTTGGGTGGTGTGTAAGGTTATATTTGTATTCTTCATTGATTTCACGCTCCTTTCCTTACTTAATTTTGTTTGCAATTACGGCAGCGACCAGTTTAGCGCATCCCAATTCCATCTCGGATAAATGCTGTCCGGTTCTGGAACAGAGAAGAAGTGCCAGCGGCTCTCTGTCTTCCCTTAAAATCGGGAAAAAAGCACAAACCGGTTGACGGGTGTTGGATACCGGGTAGACAGGGCAGTTCTCAGCAGAGATCAGTTCCTGGCCGTCCGCAACCAATTCGGCGAGTTCTTCTGTAACGGGAGTGCCTTCCGGAAGATAGATGCCCGCAGATACGAGTATGTGAGCCTCACTGCAAATTGCGATACCACAGTGGATGACACTGTAGAGGACGGAAAGATAGGAAGCCATTTCCTCTTTTCCGTTTAAGTGGGTAGGGCATTTGCGTAAAAGCAGCTCCATTCCCACATTTTCCAGTTCCAGTGCATCTCCGTCTGAGAGCTTCATTTGTTTCCGGATTTCTGCAGGGATGACGATACGCCCCTGAGAGTCCATGGTCCGGATGAGTGCAATATTCATAACTAAAGTCTCCTTTCTTAAAAAGAGGAGAAGCAGTAAAGTACCGCTTCTCTTCTGAAAATTTAGGCAGCGTAAGGCGGAGCCTGTGCTGTCTGTTGCATTTGACTGTTCTGCTGGTCTGCCAGCATCCGTTTTCCGTTATTGATCAGTGATGCAGCAATCACCGTTTCCCAGTTGGAAATATAGGAATCCGTCCGCTTCAGAAGCGTGAACAGATCCATGTCGGTAAGCTGGATGGCTGTCGTCTTTTCGGACTGGAAGCTGCGTGGCTGCATGTAGGAACCACCGTTCTTATTCTGTGCTTTGATGCCTTTCCCATTTACAATCTGGATTTTCCATGGGCTTTTCATAGGCTGCCCTTTGGAATCATAGGGATGTCTGGAGATATAAAACATCTGGGCTGTGGAATAACCGTTCTGATCGGGATTGCCGTAGATCTTGCTCTGGCTCCATTCAAATTCCTGAAAACCGGAAGTGATCCGGGTTAAGAGGAACTGGATCTGTTCCGGTGCCAGGTTGAAACGGGTGATGATATTCCGGTCTCCGGTACCGTTGGAATAATCCTGAATGGTGATGCAGATTAAAGAATGTACTTTATGCCCGTTTTCCTGATATTCCCCTTTGGCATGTAGCTGTGCATAGTTGCCGAGTGGTGCGTAGCGGAGCCGGTCATAAAAGGCAATGAGTGCCCGGTCATTCTGGATCTTGCAGATCTGGTCGGTAATCCGGTTTTGATAAGTTTCATTCATGAGTATTCACCTTCCTTTATTTGAGATGCTGTTTGACAAGCTGTGCCATATTCTTTGGAAGCTCTTCCAGTTTCGTGATATCCAGGAATCCGTCCTTGTAAATCCTGCGGATATTTTCCTTATCGTCACCAATGGCAGCCGCAAACAGGATGACATCCCGTTTTTCGTATTCTTTCTTGATGCCCCGCAGATCTGCCTCTGCTTCCGTTCCGCTGTAGCCGTAATCGGCTGGCTGACCGTCAGAAATCAGGATCAGCAGCTTCTGAAGCTCCGGGCGTGTGCACAAATGCTCTGCTACGAAGCGGAGAGCTGCGCCGTCCCGGTTCCCGTTGCGGTCGCACATATCCATCAGCCGGTAACAGTCCTCATTGTCCACAGAATCAAATTCTGCATAGGAGTAAAGAGCAACGCCGCCTGCATCCGTGGAATGCCCGTAAATGGTGATAGGGATACCGAGGCTTTTACAGAAATCATAAAGGACAATGGCAGTCTTTCTTGCATGTGTCATCCGGTCACCCCAACCCATCGAACCACTCTCGTCAATCAGGAGGGCAACAGCCAGACGTTTTTCCTCTCCTGGAAGTCTGGTTCTGGTAAAGATGGTTCCGTCTGTCTTATAGAGAGCATGGGAGTCCAGACGTTTTCCAAACAGGAGATTCTTCTGCTTTCCGCCTTGCTGTTCTTCTTTCAAAAGCGGCAGGATGGTGCTTTGCAGCTTTTTGGAAGCCCGCAGGAGCGGGGGAGCAACTGTCTGGTATTCATTCTTCAGGTAATCGGAAACACTGGTCAGGCGATGGATGGTAACATGGATGCCTGCATGGGCATTGCCGTAATGAATATCATTGGCTGTTTTCTGCAGTTCCTCGGTCAGTTCCGTCTGACAGTCTTCCTGCACCTTTTCTGCAGCCACATCGTTCAAGATCCGGAACAGATCCTCTGCAGCATGCTCATAGCCGCTGCCCTGATACTGACTGACATAAGTGACGCCGGGGTTGTTTTCATCCAGAATGGTATTGGTCTTTGTAAGAGCGATGCGCCCGCCTTCTTCCGAAAGCACCTGTTTGGCTTCCTCTATAGCATCCTCTTTGGTACGTGGACCGGAAGGAGCATTGCCCTCATCATTCCCGCTTCCTTTTGGGGAAGCTGGTTTGATATTCTTTGGAATGGCACCGCTTTTTCCGGTCGGAAGAGGAGCGCCGCTGCTGACTTCATCCCCTAGAAGATCTTCCAGAGCATCGGCAGCGGAATCCTCGCCATGCATTTCCAATTCCTCCCGTGTCTTTTCGATGAGCGGCTGGATATAGTTCCAGGTCAGGGCTAAGAGTGCATTAGAAGTCAGCATCCGGTCAGTGCCTTTTTCCGATTCCATTGCCGTATCCAGAAGATCGGTACAATCGGAAATGGTATCCAGATAATCCCCCTGATAGCCGGTGGGATTGTTGATGTTTCCGGTCCGGCAATAGGAAAGGATCAGGTTGGCAATGATGGAAAATGGCTGGTATTCTTTGTCAATTTGTTCCTGTATGGAAGGAATCTGTTCGGACATACGCAGGTTATTGAGTTCAATCCCCTGTCGGAAGGTGCCGTGGAATTCCTCACACATACGGTCTTCAATATGGATGTCTTCCAGAATGTTTTGAAAAGTTGCGGCGCATCGTGCCAGTGTCAGGCATCCGGCTTTGTCCTTTTCTTCTAACACTTCTTTGATCTCCTCCAGTGCTGTCTGATAAGCTGGAAGGGATAGCTCCGGCTCCTTCGGATAGAAGGAACCGTTTTCCAGACTCCTCAGATGAACAGCGTGGGCTGTGAAATCAGAATAGAGTAAGTGCCCCACTTCATGCCCGGTGAGCCCTGTCAGGCTCTGGGAACGTAAGAAACGGGTGGGGAAAGACTGGGTGATCGGGTTCGCTGCGTTGAGATGTACCTTATAATTGTCGGTATATGCAACGCCTGCCTGTTCGGAAATGTCCCAGTCCAGCAGTACCTGCAGTCCATACCGGTAACGTCCGGTAACGGCTCTGGCAAGGGAGGTCTGGTACTTCTGATAGGCAGCGGAGAGGAATAACTCCTCATCCGCAATGGAATCCTCTTTTGCCCGGATTAGTTTCTTTAAATTTCTTTGGCTGTGATTCACGTGATATTCTTCCTTTCTTTTCTTAGATTTTTTGTCAGCAGTTCCTCCATCGTGCAGCCGTAATACACAGCAAGGCGAAGGACGGCATAAGCCATCGGGGAGGAGTTTGCATTTTCATAATTCATAATGGTTTTCGGGGGAAGATTTAAGATTCTGGCAACTGCCTTTTGTGATAACTTCGGTGTTTTGGCTTGCCGGAGATAAGACAGATTATCTGCCAGATGCTTTCGGATCTGGGCTTCTGTGAGTGCTGCTTTTCTCATAGGCGTGTCCTACGCAGCAAGCACAGTATCCAGACAGCTTTCTTCCACTTCCGTACGGTTCTCAGCATCGGCAGAGGCAGAGGCAAGCACCGTGTAACGGGCCGCTTCCCGGATATCCCCGCAGACCATGTAGGACTGCACCCAGGAAATCAGCTCCCTCATGCCACAGCAGCCATCTGTAATGAGATTTTCCCGGCAGTAGACAGCCATGGATTTGACAATGCGTGTCATCAGACGTACCGTTTTTGCATCCTTGCATCCGGTAACAGCCATGGCACGTTCTACCTGTGTATCCTCATCCGGTTCATCCAGATCAATCACAAGGTTCATTCGGGAAATGACAGACTGGTTCATCTGTTTACAGCCTGCATAGTCATTGTTTGTGGTGATTACGATGGTCGTATCCGGATGACGGTGGATGGTTTCTCCGTTTGGAAGATATACGCTGTTACAGCGGTCTAAAAGGGAGTTAAGTCCAACCAGTACACCGGGATTAGCAATGACCGTAGGCTCCTGTATCTCAAGAATATACCCATAGCGGATGGCTTCGACTAGAGGCGTATCCACATACTGGAAGTTCTGTCCGGAGGTGTGTTCCTTATAATAGCTGTGCATTTCATCAAAAATCGTATCGATCAGCTTCTGGTAGGTGTCCTCGGCAGAAATTTCTTCATCATAGTTTCCGGTCAGCTTCTGATAGGCACCGGAGGGATCTAACTGGATTTCCTGAAAAGACGGGTACTGCCGCTGAAGCCGGGTGCGTTTTCCGTCCACATCCGGAAGAATCTGACCTAAAAGGTCGAATACCTCTGTATTTGCGGAACAGGTAATGCAGCGGTAAGGAAGGTGAAGTGCGGAAGCAATGGCTTTGGCTCCTTCGGTCTTTCCGGTACCTGCCGGTCCCCGTAAAAGAAAATTCCGCATCGGCTGTGTGGTATCCGTTGTCAGTTTTGCGTGTTCGCAGATCCGTTTGATTTCCGGAGGGATGATGTACCACTCTGCCAATGTCGGAACAGATACCTCCTCTTCCGGAGACAGCCTTCGGGATGCGGTCAGGATAAATTTCCCAACAAAATCATCTCTGGAAATGGCTGCCTGTGCTTTCTTAAATCCACTTCCTGGACGTAACACCTGAAAGTCTCCATGGAGCACTTCGGTTGGTGCATAGACCCCCTTCTGGATATTTAACGGTTTGATCAGCGACAATACGCCGTTTGCCGGAAGGTCAATCTTAACACCACCGGTCGGGAGACCTGATGCATAGCGGGTTCTCCGGTAAATGTTGTCGCAGAGAACGGCTGCTGTTTCCGCAGCGGCGTCCAGATCGGGATAACCGTTGTCCCGGTGCGCTTTTAATTCCTGATACTTTTCATTACACTCTTCATCTGCCAGAAAAACCGGCATCAGTGCGAACAGCAGAGCCGCACCGGACTGTTTGGAGTCTTTAAATTCGTATTTTTCCGGTGTGCTTTCCACATCCGGCGGAGGAGTATAGCAGCCTCCGTAAAACTTTCCGTTTAGCTGGTTGTAGACAACCACCTGAAGATCACCGGTTTTGCTCGGATATTCCGCCACAACAAAATTGTTGGATTGGGTACCGACCGCCCCAAGCTTTTCCGGCGAGGTACTGCCAACCGGGCTTTCCAGCTCCAGATAAGCAAGGACTGCCCGCAGGGTAGCTGCATGAAGCGTGGATTTTTTCCGTGGCTGAGTACAGTATTTGGATGCAATGTCATCAAAGATTGCATGGTCCGTATAATCCTCAAATGGTTCCGGGAGTTTGCGTTTGAACCCCCAGGTTGCTACGATGTTATTTGCCATGATTCGTTCCTCCTTCTTATGAGATCCAGGACAGTTCCAGTGCCTGCTCGGTCTCTTCTGTGGTCAATTCATCTTCAGTAAAAATCTCCGTCAATTCGCCCCAGTAATCTTTGGGCGGGAAATGTTCCAGCTTTCCCCGGACTTCCGGTTCAGTGCCGTTCAGAATATAGACATCTCCCTGCTCGTTGATAAACAGCTTTTCATAGCCCCTTGCCTGTAAGTCACCGACCAATTCCATCAGTAGCGGTTTCCCAATCAGGGAATACCATGATTTGGGATTAACGGCTGGTCTGGAATCCGGATTTCCTTCTGACGGTTCCTTTTTATGTAAGGATTCAATGGTCATCATCTGAAGCGTCAGACTGCCACGGGCATCCATGAGAATTTCCGCAAAATTATAACTTCCGGTATTCCGTGTGCGAATCCGTAATGGTTCCCCATCCAGTATCTGGGAGAGCGGTGGTTCTTTCACAAAATCCCATGTGGCATCCGGGAAGGCTTCCTTGAGCTTTCCGGTAATCTGGAATTTGATCTGTCTCCAGAGAATGGTTTCCAGATCAGGTGTTCCTTCCAGATGACGAGTTCTTTCTGGGCGTTTTCGTAGCTTATGCTCCCTGTTTTTCAGGCGTTCCGTGAAAAGCGGGAGAAGATAACTGAACAGCGTGACTCCGATACCGATCAGGGCAATGCCTGCAATCAGAAGCCGGTTGGCATCCTGTGGTACGAAAAGTGCTGCAAGAAACAGTACAAGCACGACAAACTGTAAGAATTTTTTTCGATTTGATTTTTTCATGAGCTGATTCCTTTCTGATTCATGATTCTTAGACAAGCCCGGAAGCTGGATGGGAAATCGCCGCTTCCGGACATGAAAAAGAGGAACTGCATCATCACAAAGATGATAAATGCAATTCCTCAACATAGGGTTCCTTGAGAGTTAATAGGGCAACTGGGATGCCATCTGTTCCGGCACATTTTGAAAGCCGTCAGTTGGCTGACTGCCCGGCATACCTCCGTAATTTGGCATTCCGGTATAACTGCCCTGCGGCGGGTAGCTGCTCTGTGGCTGACCGGTTCCGTTTGGCGGAGCCTGATACTGTCCGCCATTTGCAGGAGGCGTGTAGGCACCGTTAGCAGGAGCCATTCCCTGCTGTGGATAGCCGCCAGGCATTGCCTGATTCTGGTAGCTGCCATTGGGATTTCCCTGCATTGGGTAGCTGCCATTGCCGGCTGCACCGGGCGTTGCCGCACCACCATTCGGCTGGCTGTTCTGGTTTGCACCCGGATGTCCGGTATTGCTGTCAGAACGGTTGGATGGTACAAAGTGCCAGTCCTTGACATTGATCCTCGGACCGGCATTTGCCTGCCCCGCATTCTTTCCTTTCTGATAAATGAACGGATGAAGCTCCAGATCACCATAGATCATCAGCCCGGTTCCTTTCTTTACGCCTGCTTTTGCTAAGCGTTCTGCAAGGAACTTGTTAAAATAGCACTGATAGTAAATGGTTTCTTCCTTTCCATCCTGGCCTCGCTGTGAAACTGCAATGTCCAGAGAAACATATTCCGTACCGGAATTTTTTCCTTGCTGCATCTCAGGATCTCTTGTGGCCCTCCCTAAAATTGTTAAAATTGCTGACATAAAAATTCTCCTTTCTGCCTCTTTGGGCGTTAAAATAGATTAAAATAAAAAAAGTGCCATTATAGCACCGTATAAAACGGCAGTATAATGACACGATTTTCCAAACTTAAACTGCATATGCTTCTGGATGAATGGTCCAGACTCCCATGACGGGACAGCACAAAAACTTAAATACAAGATTATATTAACACAAGATATAGCATATGTCAAAAGAATTAGAACTATATATAGCATATGTAGACGAGGTGGAAGGATAATATCAAAAGAATTTTGGACATAGTTATAAAAGTGCAATATAATATTGTTTAAATCGGAAAATGGAAGGATGAGAAAAATGGAGCAGAAAAACAGAATTCTGATTGTAGAAGACGATACGGATATCAATAATCTTTTATATACGGCATTACAGAAAGCAGGGTATGAGACGGTACAGGCTTTTTCCGGGACGGAAGCGAGGATGCTGTTCCAGATGGATAAGGCGGGCTTTTCTTTGATTCTATTGGATCTGATGCTTCCGGGAATTTCAGGAGAAGAGGTGCTTGCCCAGATTCGGAAACAGGGCAATACGCCGGTTATTGTCCTGACAGCCAAAGACGGATTGGATGAAAAAATCGGGCTTCTTACCAGTGGGGCAGATGATTACATTACAAAACCGTTTGAGATACAGGAGGTGCTTGCCCGGATTCAGGTTCAGCTCCGCCATATGCAGCAGGAGCCGGAACATAAAAGCGTGTCATATAAAAACCTGGAACTGGACCGTGAGCGCTTTGAAGTCCGGATTGCCGGAGTGCTGCTTCCCAAAATTACAAAGCAGGAATTTGCAATTCTGGAGCTTTTACTGGAGCATCCGAAACAGGTCTTCAGCAAAGAAGAGATTTTTGAATATGCGTGGGATGAACACTATATGGGAGAGACAAAGACACTGGATGTACATATCAGCAATATCCGGAAAAAGATAAAAGCAGTAACGCAGGAGGAATATATTGATACCGTATGGGGAATCGGCTACCGTCTGCATTCTTAATCTTTACTCTTTTTTTACTATTTATTTGCGTTTGATTAGGATTTATCCGATATGATAACAGCAGATAAGAAAAGGAGATGAAAGCATTGAGTGAATTGTTATTAAGTACAAATGGATTGACGAAGCAGTATGGTCATCATAAGGCAGTGGATAAAGTAAACCTTCACATAAAAAAGGGTGCTATCTATGGATTTATCGGACGGAACGGTGCGGGAAAGACGACTTGCCTGAAGATGATCAGTGGACTTGCAAGACCGACAGCCGGAGAGATTGAGATGTTCGGGTGTAAAGGAAAAGAACTGGAGAGGATTCGTTCTCGTGTGGGGTGTCTGATTGAAGCACCGGGGCTGTATGGCAACATGAATGCATATACAAACCTGAAAATAAAATGTGAATTGTTTGGTATTCGGAAAAAGGGATACATCGAAGATATCTTAGAGACGGTCGGACTGGAAGGTGTCGGAAAGAAAAAAACGAAACATTTTTCCCTTGGAATGAAGCAGCGTCTCGGAATCGGGCTGGCACTGGTCGGGGAGCCGGATCTCCTGGTCCTTGATGAACCGATCAATGGGCTTGATCCCCAGGGAATTGCAGAGGTGCGTGATACCATACAGAGACTGCGAGATGAACGGAATATGACGATTTTGATATCCAGTCATATTTTAGAGGAATTATCTAAGATTGCAACGGATTATGGAATTATCCATAATGGAAGTCTTCTGCAGGAGCTGACAAGCGAAGAACTGATGAAACGCTGCAGTGAACGGATTGAAATAGAGTTAATCCATCCGGAGCAGGCAGTCCCGATTCTGGACAGAATGGGATTTACCAACTATCAGGTTACAGATAAGAGCCATATCCATATATTTGAACGATTGAATGAAAGCGCCAATGTCAATATGGAACTGGCAAAAGCAGGAATTTTGGTCAATGGAATTTCCATTACCAGTGAAGAACTGGAAACCTATTTCTTGAATCTGACAGGAGGGAATCAAAATGCTTAATATGATAAAAATGGATCTGTACCGGATGGTCCGGACAAAAAGTATGTATGTGGTATGGATTGTGATGGCGGCAGCTATATTCTTCTCCACATCCATGTCGAAACTGGATATTGATACGATGAACAAGGAAGCGGAACAACAGCAGACAGAAAGCATTGCAGAAACAGTGAAACCAGAAACCATCAATATGGGAATGTCCGTATTCCTGCCGACACAGCCGGGAGAAAAAGTAACGGTCTTTGATCAGGTATATGCAAACCTGCAGGCGAAGTTTGTGGCGTTGTTTCTGGTGATTTTTACAGTGCTGTTTTCCAGTGCAGATATAGGAAGCGGTTATATTAAAAATATCGGCGGGCAGGTAAGGAGCCGGAGAAACCTGATCTTTTCCAAAGCTTCCGTGTTGTTTGTGTATACGACTGTTACCATGCTGCTTTATTTCATCATTCAGATTATTGCACAGCAGATGTACTTCGGATATCTGGAGTGGGGGAATGGAAGCGAGTTGCTGAGATACTTTGGTATTCAGATTTTGCTTCATTATGCACTGGTACTAATCAGTATGGCGATTGCGGTGGTTTTGAACAGCAACGTGTTCAGCATGACGATTGTTATCTGCCTGTGCATGAATACCATGATTGTCTTATACGGAGTGATCAATCATTTGATCCAGAAGGCAGGTGTGGAGAATTTCCAGATTTTGAAATATACAGTGACAGGAAAGATTGCACTTTTATCCATGTCACCGACCAATAAGGAATGCCTGACGGCAGTTGTGATTGCGGCGGCGTTCGGAATCGTGGTTACATTACTGACAGCATGGGTATTCAGAAAGAGAGATATCTAAATGATAAAACTAGGGTTCGTGCTATTGATAGCAGTGATACTGGTACAAGGAATGTTATTTTGGAAATACCAGCGGCAGGTGAAAGACATCTGCCGCCAGTTGTCGTTTCTGATGAAGCACGACAGCAACATGCTGATTACCAGAGAAATGGATTTTGGAGGCATTGGTGAGTTGGCAGATGTTTTAAACGAATGGCTGGAACTGAAGCGAAGGGAAAAGAAGGAATACTTGAAGAAAGAGGAGATGATTTCGGATACATATACAAATCTCTCACATGATATCCGTACTCCTTTGACATCCCTTGACGGATATTTTCAGTTAATGGAAACCTGTGAAGACCAGGAAGAGCAGAGACGGTATATGAAGATCATACAGGAGAGAATCGGCAGCCTGAAAGAAATGCTGGAAGAATTATTTACTTTTACAAAACTTAAAAACGATTCTTTTCATCTGGAAATGTCATCCTGCTGTATCAACAAGATTTTGAAAGATACCATATTTTCCTACTACGATGAATGGACGGGCAGAGGAATTGAACCGGAGATACAGATTACAGATAAACTGCTGTTTATGAACGGAAATGAACAGGGAATCCGGAGAATTTTTCAGAATATCATAAAAAACGGACTGGATCACGGGGAGAAGAAAATCAGTATTTCACTGGAAGAAGTTGAAAACAACATCCGGATACAGATAAAAAATCAAGTATGTCATGTGGAAAAAATAAATGTAGATCAGGTGTTTGAACGGTTTTATAAAGCGGATGAAGCACGCAGTAAGACTTCCAGCGGTCTCGGCTTATCAATTGCGAAAGAGCTGGTACTTCGTATGGATGGGAAAATCAGCGCCCGGATAGAAGGGAATGAGTTCTGTGTGGAGATTGTGTTTCCAAAATAAAAGGAAAAATTTATATTAAAGCAAGTGAAAATGGGGAATGACTTTATATAGGTTTCATGGTAGAATTACAGTAGAAAGAGAAGAGTCACTCAGTCATTTGTTGTATGAAAGGATGAGTATAATGTATAAAGTAGAACTTAAATTTGATACAAGCAAGCTCGCTCCGGAAACGGTAAATCAGATGTGTGAACAGGCAGATCAGATTTTTGAGCAGGAGGATTTAAGCTGTGCAGTCAAAGCCCTTGGAAGCAGGATTTATCTTGACCGGGGACGCAAGCAGGACTATGGAAGATTCTGGGCAGCAATCTTTCAGTTGAAAAACTCCGTAGGAATTGCAGAGAATTTGTTAGAGTGTTTCTGGTATAACGGAACAGAAAAGGAGAACCTGATTACAGACTTTATAAGGAACTAACAGATGGACAGCTTACAGAGGAAAGGCATCAATTTTGACCTGAATACACAAGCACTAAAGGAATATTATCCGAAAGGTGACTGGCATAATGCATATGCGGATGTAAGGGACTTTTTTGAAGCAAACGGATTTGAGCATATTCAGGGATCGGGATATCATTCGGTGGAAGCAATGTCAGAAGCAAAAGCCATGGCAGTTATTTATCAGATGACAAAAGAATTTCCATGGCTCAATTATTGTGTGAATGTGTGTACCATATCAGATGTACCGGAACTGTTTGATATCTCGCATGTATTTGCCAGAGAAGCGGAACGGTTGGAAAAGAAAAATGCATGATTTGACAAATTATTTCCAATATGTTATATTCATCTCAAGCAAAAAAGGGAGTAGCTGAACGCCTTGAAAGAGGTGGTTTTGTAACCGACAACCGGTATCGAGAGATACCCGTAGCAAATGAGATAGCAAGACTTTTATTGTGGCAGAGGTCATGATAGGAGTCTTTTTTTATTATGAAATATAGAAAATCTGCCGCAATAGTCTGCTAAAAAGAAAGAGAGGATAAACGATGAGTAACGAAATGATGAAACGGGAAATGCAGGAAGCAGTACAGGCAGGGGAGCGGGCGCTTCAGAGCCTTTACGCAGCAAGGGATAAGTTGGGAAGTGCGAGAAACTGGGGCATTTTTGATATGCTTGGAGGAGGCTTTATCAGTGACTTTGTGAAGCATTCTAAAATGAATGACGCAGCTGCGTTGATGGAACAGGCGAAAAGCGATATTCAGCGTTTTCAGAGAGAATTAAGAGATGTGCAGGTTTCCTTGGATCTGCGCATGGAAATCGGCAGCTTCCTTTCCTTTGCGGATTTCTTTCTGGACGGGCTGGTGGCAGATTATATGGTGCAGAGCAAGATTGCAGATGCAAGAGAACAGGTGGATGATGCCATCAACCGGATAGAAAAGATACTTGCTGATGTGAAAAATCGGATGAATGGGGAGGTGTAGCATATGGGATGCCTGGGAAATGTGTTGTGGTTTGTGTTTGGCGGCGCAGTCAGTGGGCTGAGCTGGTGTCTGGCAGGTTGTCTCTGGTGTATTACCGTTGTGGGGATTCCGGTGGGGATGCAGTGTTTTAAATTTGCGGCGCTTAGTTTTTTCCCCTTTGGAAAAGAGGTGCAGTATGGTGGCGGAGCTGGTTCGTTCCTTTTGAATATCATCTGGCTGATTGTATCCGGTCTGCCTCTTGCACTGGAGCATCTGGCGTTGGGTACAGCTTTATGTGTGACGATTATCGGAATCCCGTTTGGTTTACAGCAGTTTAAACTGGCGAAACTGGCATTGATGCCGTTTGGTGCGGAGGTGTATTAAGATGCGATTATTTGATAAAAGGACACCGCTTCAGAAGGAGTGGGAAAAGCTGGAAGTACAGGAGCAGAGATTCCTTCAGAAGCGTTCAGAGAAAAGGGAGAGCATTCTGAATCAGAAACTGGAGGAAAAGATACCGCCGAAACTTCAGAAAACATTGGATACCGCTTTTGCGAAGGCATTTGCTCTGATTTTCGAGAAAGGAACCGGGGTTATTGAAAAGACGTATCAGCGGACAAAACTGGAGCAGGATTATCAGGTGCGGCAGTATATGGCGGATGTAAAGCAGAATTCCAAATCCCTCCGCTCTTTTTCTAAAAAGGCAAGAGATACGGGAACAAAGAATTTACTGCTATCCGGTGTGTCTGGAATCGGGATGGGCGTATTGGGAATCGGTCTGCCGGATATTCCGGTATTTACAGGGATGATTTTAAAGAATATTTATGAGACTGCTCTGCAGTATGGATACAGCTATGAAAGCAGGGAAGAAAAATATTTTATCTTATTATTGATCCGGGGAGCAGTATCCTATGGGGATACACTTTGTGAGATTGACGGGAAAGTAAATGAATTTATCAGAAACGGAATACTGCCGGAAGAGTATCAGGATAAGGAGCAGATCGAACAAACGGCGGGAGCTTTGTCAAAAGAGCTTCTGTATATGAAGTTCTTACAGGGAATTCCGGTGGTTGGTGCTGTAGGCGGAGCTTATGATGCAGTCTACATGAAACGGATCACAGAGTATGCAGAGCTGAAATACCGGCACAGGTATCTGGCGGGGCGGAAAAAGGCAGAGAATGGACAATTATGTAAAAGGTGTAAAAGTTATAGAGATATATGATGCCGCAAATAAGGAATTGCTGGTAAAGTATGATGATAAGCATAATATAGACAAGGTTATTTCTGCTTTAAATATAAAATCATGGAAAGAGACAGAAAAAAGCATAGTTATGAACCCTAAATATACCATAAAATTTTATTGCGATACTACGAACCAAGATGAAGAAAAAGATATAAAAGAAATTACCCTTTATGAAAATGGGGAATATGCTACGATTTTTATTACTTCTCCTGGCGGAGTAAAACAAAACTATAAAACGAGCATTGATATTTCTGAATTGGTTATCTAATAATATTTGTGTAATGAGAATGAAAATCTAATTCTTTCAAGTTTAACTAAGACATTTCCGGAGCAAATGCTCATGGCATTGAAGCGGATACAAACACTATTGTTTGATAGAAATAAGAGAGGTTATTTATAATAAAATGAGCCGCCAGAACTGTAGGGGTGATGCAGTACAGGCGGCTCATTTTCTATCTAAACGGATGTATCCGGAAGTTCCGGCAGTTGATCGGTGAGTTCTTCATATCCGAGAAAATCTCCGGCACATGGCATCGATTGCCCTGTCCCCTGCTGTGGTTTCCGGAAGTACAGCCGATACCGATGTCCCTCTAGGAGTTTGATATTCTTTTCCAGTGAGAAGGCGTATTCCTTTCCGTTATCACTGGCAAACCAATATTGCTGGTTTTTCCCGAAGAGTGTCTGTTCCCGTTTCGTGCAGCTTACGTCCAGTGACAGATAAGCATGTGTATGGATCAGGTGGTAGAAACTGAGTGCACGCAGGATGCTGCAGATTCCGATTAAGAGACTCATAAGAATGAAGAGCCGGTCGTGGGTGGCAATTCCGAAGATGCACCCAAAAAGTACACAGAAAAAGCCGATTGCACTGATGGCAACCAGCTTTGTAAAAAATGGTTTTGGCATAAGGTTCCTTCCTTTAACATGTATGAAATGTGATTTGTTTATTCAGGTACAAATTAGCAATAGCCTGCAGCACTGGATACTGGGTATGGTGAATCTGGACATCATCCACAAGTGTTTGGTAAGTTGTCTCCGGTTCTGTGTATAACTCATCCATAATATCCGATTCGTTGTGGATTACTTTTTCCTGCTCCATACTTGTGACAAGCTCAGCGGTCGTGAGGGGTACCTTATCAGCCAGCTTCAGAATGGTATCTTCCATCGGTGAAGAGGGTTTCTTCTTTAAATATCTGCCAAACTCTTTTGCGCCAATACTTCCTTCCAGATAAAGTTGAATGCAACCAAAGAGCCGGATGAGAAAGGTATCCTTCAAGGGAATAATGGTCAGACTGCCGAGAAGGCGATATAAGGCATCCACCCCGGTCAGTCCAATTCCGCTTACAACCAGACCACGTAAGGAAAGTCGGTTTAGATAGTGTTGGAAGGATAAACCTTTCGGACCTTCTTTCTGTATCTGGCGCAGGGTATAGGCATCCTGGAGTTCATGGAGCGTCAGAATCTGAAAAGCAAGACAGCTCCAAAGTAGCAGTTCGTCATCCGATAGTCCATATTCTTGTCCATCGTTGATTACAAGAGGAATGGATTTTCCGCCTGTCGTTTTTTGAAATTTTAAGGTTCCGACAGCAGTATAAAGTGTCAGCATAAAAGTTCCCTCCTTCAAAGTTAAGTCAGAAGTGCATAGAGTGCATCATCCTGCTGTAATAGTTTCCGTGCTTTGCTCTGCCATGCCCGTACACGATTGGCTGGTACTTGGTAGTGTTTTGCCAGGTCAAAGCTGGTATATCCCTGCTGTTGCAGATAGAGGGCTGCAATTCCCTTCTGAATAGTTGGGGAATGTCCGGTGCCAAGCTGGGTTAAATGCTCAAGAAGCAATGTCTGATTTGTGTCCTTTTCCGGGTGAGTTGTTTGTGTATCCTCGTAGGAAAACAAATCACGATAATGGAGATGTTCATCTTCAGATGATGCTTCGTCCAGAGAACAGAGCATGGAGCGGTCACGGGCAATTTTCCGCCAGTAATCAAAGATGGCATGACGGATGATAGTTTTGGCATAAGGCTGGAATGATCTTCCTTCCTCAAATCCGACAGCCGACCGGCACAAAGCCAGATATCCAATCTGACATAATTCCTGTTGTTCTTCCTCAGTTACATAGGCAGCGGTGCGGGTCATGGAACGAATCATGATCGGAACCAGATCCATGGATTTTTCCACCAGTTGTTTTTGCTTTTTATTTAGCGGTAAGGTCATCATCAATCACCGCCTTTCAGCTGGCTGCCCGGAGGCGGAAGGGAATATGGTTGTTCTTTAAAACATCTGCGGATTCCTGAATGAGCTGGTCGCACATATAGTTGCTGAACTGTCCGATGTGAGCCTGCTTATCTGTCAGACAGAACTTATCTGCCACCCAGCGATATGCTTCCGGTTTGGAAAGGATGCCCTGTTGCCAGATCTGATCGAAAATTCGATGTGCCTGAATCCGCTTTTGACGAAGCTCCCGGTTGGCGAGCGTTCCTTTTGGTATCTTGGTTCCCGGATGTACCCCGACATAGGAATTGCAGGATGGATAGTGGGAGCAGACATAAACCTGTCCGCCATGAGAATGCGTTCCATATACAAAGGATGCATCTCTTAATATTGCTGTTCCGCCGCAGTAAGGGCAACGGATGATTTTTGGTTTCTTCATCTGTTTTCACCTCGCTTGTACATACACGATACGTAACGTGTACGTGAATAACCAGTACGTACTGTATACTTATATTGTAAGTAAGCAGGTGATGAGTTCCCATAGGACGCAAGCGGATACTGATCCCAGATTCGGACTAAATGGCACGAATCCCCATTTTTCAGATGCCGGGATAGAAAATTGCCCGGATGAGCGGGAATAAGCCGCTGTCTGTGAAACGTGGATAATTAACCGGTGTAAAGATGAACTTCTCACAGAAAATCCGTAGCAGGAATAAGCTGATCAGTACCAGACAGAGCAGGTAAGTGTTCCTGCGCCTTCTGGTCCATGGCTTTTTCGGACGGAATTTCACATACAGGACAAAAATCATGGGAATAAATATCAGGTTCGTAAAGACCTGATCGATACATTGGATGATTGAAATTACGTTTAACATAGGCAGTGCCTCCTTTCTTTACATATCCTGTACGTATAAGAGCCTGAAAGTGCAACTTTTTGTTACCAGTCATATTGCTGGTTCTCCTGAAGCCGGAGCAGTGCCGGAATGGGGCATGGCTTTAATGGCAGCTTCTGAGCGGCCAGATAGGGCAGATAAAGCTCTGTAAAAGCAGCAATGCTCATGCTTCCGGTACATTCGGTTGGCTCCGGTATCCGGGGAAACAAAAGCGCTGCATCTGAAAGAGGGAGGATGCAGGGGCTTCCCGTTTCATCCGGATGGAATAAAAAGCCGGAGTTCTCACAGCTTTCCTGTGCGTTACAAGTGCGGCACCAGACGTAGATACAGGAGTGCCAGTTCCCTTCACAGAGGTTCAGAAAATGACGGATGTGCTTGGCATCTGTCTTGCAGTGGGAGTGTTTCATATTCATCACCTACTAAAGAAGCAGGCAGTTCCATGTGGGAGCTGCCTGCAGGAGTCTTCGTTATGAGTTACTGATGTTTCTTTTTGCGTTTGAAGTAAACGATGCCCAGGACACTTGCACCTGCAAGTGCAGCTATGGCGATTCCGGCATATAGGAGAAGCGGCGTCTCATCGCCGGTCTTTACAGGCGGAGCTACCGGAGGCGTCTCCGGTTCTTTCGGAAGCTCCGTCATGTGTACGGTCTGACCTTCATCCTTCAGATCCTCATGGGAAGCAATCTCATGTTCGGTTTTTCCGTCTGTATAGTAGAGCTTTTCAAAGACAACCACATCCTGTCCGGCAAGAGCAGAAGCGTCGAAGGTAAAGGTAACTTCCACAGAGCCGCCAGCTTTTTCTGCTTTAAATTCTGCCTGAGCGGTAACTGGTTTTCCGTCTTTTAACAAAGCCTCTTCGGTTTCCTTATTCATCAGGGTTCCGATGACTTTGTACTCAGATCCAGGCATCAGACCATGATAAGTGACCGTATCTACGATAGTCGCTTCCTTGGAAGCAGAGACATCCTGATCCCCGTCACTGCCGTCTTTGGCTGTGGTTTTGATTTCCGGGAAGTAAATAGTCTGTCCTTCATCTGCAATGTCTGCGTGTACGGCAACTTCCTTGTCTTTGTAAGCCAGGGATTCAAAGACAACTACCGTTTTCCCTTTTAAGGAGCTGGCATCAAAGGTAAAGGTAACATCTACCGTACCAGCGGATTCTTTTGGCTTGAAGGATGCTTTTGCTGTCACCGGTTTTCCGTCTGTTTCGACTGGTTTCTTTGTTTCTTTATCCATCAGAGTTCCGGTCACTTCATATTTATGGTTAGGAACCAGCCCCTTAAAGGAAACCGTATCCACCAGCGTGATTTCTTTCTTTGCACAGGAAATATTGGAGTTCGTGTCCGCATCTTTCGCAGTAGTCTTGATTTCCGGGAAATAGATGGTCTGGTCTTCATCGTTGATGTCGGTATGGACTGCAAGCTGCATCTCATCCTGATATAATTCCTCGAAGACAACGGTTGTTTTGCCCTTTAAGGAAGTTGCATCAAAGGTAAAGGTTACTTTGACGGAGCCAGAGGATTTCTTTGCAGTAAATTCTGTTTTGGAAGTCACCGGTTTTCCATCCACAAGGATTGGTTCGCCTGTTTCTTTGTCCATTAACGTTCCAGTCAGTTTGTATTTCTGGCCTTTTTTCAAGCCTTTGTATTCCACAACGTCTTCAATCGTCACTTCTTTTGCCGGCTGGCTCATGTGTGTACCGGTCTCGGCATCCAGAGCAGTCGTGCCGATCTCAATGGCATCATCGGTCAGAGTTCCAACCCGTACAGTTACAGAATCCTTATAAACTTTAACTTCAAATTTTAAGAGATCCATGCCTTTATTGGAGTCGCAACGCTGTTCCTCCAGGATGTAAGTATCGTAAATCAATGCTCCTTTGGAATCATCCGGTTTGGATGTGCCGAACCAGATGCCGTCCTCTGGAGATTCGCCACGGTTGGTATTGGATGTATGTTTGTTCCATTTTGAGGAAGTGCTGGCATAACCATTGGCATCTGTTACGATCACATGGCTTTCACTTGTTGTTTTGGAAGTGATCTTAAATGGAACATTTGCCAGACGATTCTGGCTACCGTCAGCAATCTTGACAAATTCCAGATCCCCGCGGATGACCTGATTGGAGATGGAATTGTCTTTTGCAGTCAGTTCCACGATTTTTCCCTGTTCTGTGATGTCAAATTCTACAGAGATCTTTCCGCTGTTCAGATAACCGGAAGGTGCAGTTGTTTCATCCACACGGTAATGTCCGAATGGGAGAGCATCTTTTGCAGTTGCAGCAGAACCGGATTTATCGGCAGTAAGTGTAAGGACAACCTGATCTTTCGTGTAGGATGTTCCGTCTACTAATACCGGATTTTCATTTAACGTAGTGATCGCAAAGACAGTACCTTCCAATGTGGCAGAACCCTGCGGTTTTGCTTCTCCGGTCTCGCTGTCACGTTTCTGGATCTTCACTCCGCCACGGATGACAGATTCTTCTACGGTAGAAGACTGGTATACCGAAACCGTTTCCTGCTTACCGTCACCTGTAATTTTCTGTACGAAGACAGTTGGATTGAGCTGGTATCCGGCAGGGGCTTTGCTTTCCTGTACCGTTATGGTACCGAGCGGAAGACAGACGGTCTTGCCATCACTGGTATAGTAAAAGGCATCGCCGCTTACAAAGGAATCTTTGGTAAAATGCATCTTTCCGGAAACATCTGTTTTTAATACCCAGGTACGTGCCGGTTTCTTTCCAGCTTCCGCAGGATCACTGTCAGACTGCTCGGTATAGAACTTGACTGTAAATTCTGCGTCTGCAAGGGAAGCTGCTCCCTGTGGGGAGGCTTTCTTTGTTTCGGCATCCAGCTTTTCAAGCACCAGATCCATAGGATTATTCTGCGGAATCTCTGTTACGTTTGCAGCAGAAGTCTGTTCTGCTTTTACAGTGACTTTGTGAGCTTTGGTGTCTACAATGTAGCCTTTGGAAGCAGAGAGCTCTTTTACGGTATAATCGCCTTCCTCCAGTTCGCCGGATCTGGCATACCCGTTTTCATCGGTGGTCAGTTTCTGGATGAGCTTCTCACCCTGATAGATTCCATACACAGCACCCTTTAAGCTGTAATTCGGATTCCCGTCCGATATACTTCCGTTGGCAGAAGATTTTTTCAGTTCGATCCAGCCGTTTGGAACCTGATACCAGCTTCCGGCAATGGTCTGGCTGCCCTGTCCCGGAACGATGAATGCCCGGAAGTCTTCCGGCGGGTTCGGAAGTCCCTGGATGGCACTGGCTACTTCCAGTGCTTTATCAATATAGGACTGCGGAGCGCCATGGAAAGCTCCGGTGTCAGCGGAATTACCGGCATAGATGTAAGCGACAACCAGATGTCCGATGACATAGCTGTTATCATCACTCCAGCCACTGAAATATTTATCCTTGACGACTTTATCGTAGCCGTAGCCGCCGTTTAAGTAGTAGAGCGCTTTTCTGAGCGGGGAGTTCTGGCTTAAAAGGTCATAGGAATAGGAACCGGAGGAAGGGGTTTTCTTCAGTGGTTCCACGCAGTAGGCAGTATTGCTCCCGTCAAAGCTCATGCGGGAGGTAAAATAGCTACCGTAAGGGATATTGGCACCTGCCTTATAGCTGATGGTGCCGTCGGCTGCATGAACCGGAAAACTGCCGGAAAACAATGCGCCGACTGCGACAAGGACTGCCAGCAGCATAGCCAGCGTCCGTCTGGTATAGGATTTGTATGTCTGTAACATAAGTCTCCTCCTTCTTGAAGTTCAAATGAAAAGGGCAGCGTCAGTGCTGCCCAAAGTTACACAGCCTGTTTCTTCTGTTTCGCAAGGATTTCCAGAAGCTCCTGCCGATCTGTGGTAATCAGCTCCTTTTCCAGATTGGAAGCCTTAAATTCCACAGTGATGTTATTATTGTTGGTTGAGATCAGACCGTTGCCCCGCTGGAAATGGGTGATGTTCATTACTTCTGTTTCCGATAAATGCAGGATAGTCTTCACCCGCTGTGCCTCTTCATCCTCCATGTTCAGGATGATCTTGGTCTTGCAGTTATTGATGATACCCTTGCCGTACTTCCCGTCATCCAGAGCAAAGAAGTCGTTCAGATCCTGTGTGGCAAATATGCCGGCTCCGGAGTAAGCCCGGATGATCTTGGCAATTTCTAGTACGAATTCCGCTGCAAGCCGGTTGCTGGATGCACCGATGAGCTGCCAGACCTCATCGACAAAGATGGCTTTTTCTTCGGTACGGTTTTCCTTCGCTTTATCCCAGACATAATCCAGGGCTACGAACATGCCGACCGTTAAAAGATCGCTGGAACCGGTCAGTTCGGAGATATCCAGTACCGTATATTTATTGGTCAGGTCCACATTGGTCTGCTGGTTAAAGGAAGAAGCAGAACCATGAACCAGCCGGTTTAAGATGTGCGCCAGACGCTTCGTATCTTCGCTTTCCAGCAGGACATTGTAGACATCCTCCAGAATGGGCATCTTTTTGTACTGCTCCGGATGCTGCGGATCTGTCAGGGATTCATTTTTATGTGTAATCCCTTTTAAGGCATAGGTTTTGATCAGGGCTTCATCCAGAAGCTGCTTCTCCTCATGGGACATATCCGGGATCAGCAGACTGAAGAAGATGTGAAGCCTTTGAATCTTGCCAGCCAGTGCGGAGGCATCGAGGGTCGGTCCGTCTAAAAGTTCATTTACAGAATTGTCTACCTTCCGGATTTCCATGATGTTGATACAGTTTTTACTGGCAGGGGAGATCTGGATAAATTCTCCGCCGACATTCCTTGCAGCCCGGTAAAATTCGTGTCCCTTTAGGGGAGCGATGATGAACACCTGGATGCCTTTTCTTCGCATCCTTAGTGCCATGGTCTGCATGGTGAAGGTCTTTCCTGCTCCCGAACAGCCTAAGATACAGATGTTGCTGTTCTTGTACTGCCTGGAATCAAAGATATCCGCAATGACCAGGGAATTGTTATGCTTGTTTACCCCAAAGAGGATTCCGTTATCATCGCAGATACTGTAGCTGACGAAGGGATAGCAGCTTGCCGCCCCGGAAGTCAGTACGTTCCGCTTGGACAGCTTAAAAAGCTTCTTGTCCAGATTTGCCAGCGGCAGAGAGGAGAGAAAGCCCTGCTCCTGCAAAAAGTAGCAGGAGTGTAAGTTCATATCCTGCGAAATCAGGAGCTTTTTCATTTCCTGAATCCGCCACTGCAGTTCTTCCAGAGTGGAAGCGGTAATGGTGATGAGAAGATTCATGTAATAGAAATCTTCGTTGTTGGCAAGTCCCTGCTTCAGAAAATATCCGGAGCGGATGGCAGAATTCAGGTCATCATAGTCAGTGTTGGTATCGGACGCATCCTTTAATTTGGAACGGTTGATACGGATCTGCTGACCGAGACGCTGCTGGATCTTGTCCTTTGGCTGTTTCTGGAGAAAGAAATCAATATCAATCCCTTCCCCGGCATTGACAAGGAGTGACAGCCATCCGGGAGTTACCCGGTTTTTGTAGCCGTCAGACGGCACAAGCAGGTAGGAATGGTAAAGCCCATTGATCTGCACATAATGGGAGTGCTTGAAATCCACACTTTCCGGTGCGAGAAACTCGTTGATCCGGATGTGATCCAGTTCCTCCATGCGGTTTTCCTTTGTATAGGCGGACAGTACAGTGCTGATCCGGTCCGGAAGCGGAACCTCCGTACAAAGGGTACGGTTTAACAGTGTGTACAGGACATCTGTGGTAAATTCATCCTCATTGTCATGGGTGACCACTTCATTCCCGCACTGGTACAGAAAGGTTTTGGCAGTCTGGGATGCCGTCTCAAGGGCGGCAAGGATTTCCCGTTCCTCCTCCTTCCGGTTGGCATTGAAGGGTTCATACTCAAAAATCAGAAAGAACCGTCTGGATACTGCTTCTCTGGAACTTAAGTTCTGGACAAACTGGATGTAGTCACGTTGCAGCTCCTGACAATGAGGATCGGTTTCCCGCTCCAGCTCCAGCCGGGACTGCTCCAAATGCTTATTGATGTCTGCTTTTTTGGAGATCATCTTGATCTGGAGTTTGACCGGGCTGATCTTTAAGTAGCTGATAAAGCTGTAAATGATGCCCTGCTGTTCTCTGGCACTTCGAAGCAGGAAGTTGATTGGTTCAATCTCCAGGATCTTCACGTACCGTCCGTCTGTGGTATAGACGATCCCGTTTTCGATTTTTTCCACCGGAAGATAATCCTCCAAGGTCTGGTCTTTCTTTCGCTTTTTCCGGGAAACGGGGTTTGCCGTGGCAGATGAGGCGTCCTTCTTGGAAACCACCTTCTTTTTCTGCTCTTTTTTTGCCGCCCGATTTTCGGAAACTGCCCGTTTTTCTTCCTCCTTTCGTCTCCGGGCTTCCGTTTTTTTCTGGATTTTTATCTGTTTCGCCGCCTCTTTTTTCTGTCGGCTGGCTTCTTTCTGCTCCCACTTTAGATAACGGATATCTTCCTTTGCCTGTTTTTTGATGCCCCGCTTGGTGGAGGTATCAAACTGTCGGTGTTCTTTTTTTTTACTTTTTGGCGGGGCTGGTGCGTCCGGTTCAGACTGCGGGGGAGCCGATGCCATTACTTTGGAAGGCTCTGCCGTTTTTTCTGCTTTCCGGTGTTTCTTTGTCTTTGGCTCTTTGGAACGTGGGTTCCTGCGTGGCTTTCCTTCCGGAAGACTGTCGGACCTCCAGATTACCCTGCGGTTCACTACAAAACGCAAGGCATTCATCAGAAAGGCAGTGATGCTCTCTCCGCCGATTCCAATCAGGGCTACCATTGCCGCCGGAAGTGCGGTCATGCAGAGAATGATGATGCGGGCAGTCAGGGACAGCGGCAGGTGGGAAACAGGGATACCAATTGCCAGGGAAAGAACAATGCTTTCTATGGCATTGCGGATGTCAAAAGTTCCGTTTAGGATCTTGCCTTTCTCAATGAAGTTGGGCGGGATAAAGGAAACCGGTGTTTCTTCTGGCTGTGTCATGGCTGCACCTCCTTTTTCGTATCTTTCGCATCTTTGGAAGGCACAGAGGCACTGCCGGATTCTGTGTCCGGAGCTTCCGGGCTGTCAGAAGTATCCGGATACCCGCCTTCCTGCAGGTGTTCGATGTCCTGCGAAGTCAGGGACGGCAGGGAATCATCTGTCTGTTTTTCGTAAACAGTTGTATCTGCAGAGACCTGTACCCCGTCTTCTCCAAATAAAAACACACCCGTCGGGGTGTGGTAGGTAACCGGAAGCGTATCCTGATCGGAAAGTGAAAACATCAGGCAGACGGTTGTTTCGGTAGGGTAGCTGGTTTTTTCCGGTAGGAAGGTGATGCTTGTCTGTTCTTTTTTGACATACTCTTTTAGGTAGACAGGAAACTGCTCTTTGAGAGAAGCAATCTGGCTGTCGGAGAAAAATGCTTTTAAAGCATCAAAATCCAGATATTCCGGCATGGGGGTATCAGAATTTGTTTCTGTTGTTTCCTTTGCCGGTTCCCTGCCTTTGTTTCCGGAAGCTTCTTTTTTCTGGCTTTTCCAGAAACTGGGGAGAACCAGTCCGGCAAGCAGCAGAAACAGCATCAGGAAAATGGAAAGAATCACTTTTGTTCTGTTCATAATGGCTCCTTTATTTTTTGTCGAAGATCCAGTAGGCATTTGCCGTGGCATGGATTTCCGACATCATATCAAATTCACGGTTAATATAGTTCTTTGCGTCACTGTCATTGGGATCATTGACCAGTACCTTGCCGTTTGCCGTAACACCTCGGAGTACGATGAAGTGTCCGCCGCTGGTGAAAAGTCCTGCCCGCTGAGAGGAGATGACCGGACAGCCTTCGGAGAGTGCCTGAAGTACCGTATTGGCATTGCTGGTCTGTGTGACGCTGCCACAGCCGAAATGACTGGCTGCAGCCTGAAAGTAGCTCCAGTAGGTTCCAACTCCCGGCTTGTAATAGGAATTCCCGCACCATGCCACCGCATCCGGAGGGGTAATGGTATTCCCGGTCAGGTAGCTGGCGATCATGGCAAAGCTGGTAGGCCCGCAGCCGGAAGATGCGATAGAGCCGCCGCCATAAGGAATGTTCCCGTAATCGGTCTGGAGATAGTGCGGAATCTGCATTCCGTTTGCCGGATAGCTTCCGCCGGTATTGGTAATCTGATAATACCGGAGAACATGCTCCACATATTCCTTGTCCCCATACCGGTCATAATGCCAGTTCGGACGGGCACACATCATATCCGAATAAGCAATGGCGTTTTCTTTGGTATAACCGCCGTCACGTTCCATTGCCCAGTCGATATAGCCGGAGCCGTAATTGTAACCCTGAAGCGCCAGCTTGATGCGGTCCAGGTCGGTAGGTCCGGTACATCCTGCTTTATCCAGTGCATACTTTAATTCCTGAATCCCACATTCGATGGAATAAGCAGGATCGGTGATGCCGTTGGGGACATGGGGGTATTTCTTATTAAAGCCGCCTTCTGCCGCCTGCATGGGATCGCTTCCACGCCCGCCGCTTTCCTGCATCATGACTGCCATGAGGAGTTCCACATAAGCTTCCATGCCGTATTTCTGTGCGACCTGCTGGATGGTAGCCCGGTAAGCCAGCACCTCATCGCTGACACCTACCGCCATGGCAAGACCGGAAGCGGAGCCGCCAAAGAACATGGTCAGGTTTTCCACATAACTGTCTGCCGTTTTTTTCTGCTTATCGGTCAGATGAAAGACGTGATCTGCAAAGTAGGCATCTCCGGCATAGCTGACCGTGTAGGTATGGCGGGTAAAAGTAACCTTTCTGGGTGGTGCATTTTCCTCTTCCGCCGGAACTTCCACCGTGGCCGTTTCTGAAGTAACGTCATAAGAAAAAAGCCCGTCCTCGTTTTCCCGGATCAGGCTTTTGAGTTTGCTGATATTTATATTTTTATAGTCATCCTGGCTGGCACAAAACTGTGCGATGAGCTGGTTCGCATTTACGATGATACTGGAAGCGTAAGGATCGCTGATAGAGGCAGTATCTCCTTCCGGGAGTCTGGCAATTTCCGCATTGATCTTAGCAAGCAGTGCATCATGGCTTTCCTGAAGCACCTCCACGATTGCCTGATTGGAAGCCCGGATATTTTCACTGATTACCGTGTTGCTGGTCAGTGCTCCGGTATTTTCAGAGAGGTCTCCGAAGACGAGTCCCGGAAGCATGACAAGGAACAGAATGGGAAGCATCAGTACACCGCCGACGGCTGCTCCAGTTTTCGCAAGGGTGCGCCTGTGCCGGAATACTGTACCGATGACAGCAAGAGGACTGCCCATCAAGGCTGTTTTTGGCATGTTACATACGCTCCTTTCGCTGTGGGGCTGGCGGCAGTTTCTGGACAATGGATTCATTGTAGGCTACTTTGCCGCTGCCGGAAGTATATGGTGTTTTTTCGACCGTATCCTGTGCATACTGCTTGTACCAGGTGGAACCGTCCACGGACTGTACCGTAGAGTAGGAGCCCTGAGTAGGAGCTGCATACTGGTCGGCATGGTACAGGGCAAAATCCCGGTTCCCGGAGCTTCCGGTTTCGGTACCGGTGATCCTTCCGCCACCGATTTCTACATTATCATAGGAAGAACCGCCGCCCGGATTGATGCCCATATAGGAAGTAAAGGCTTTCTGTGCGTCTGCTCCCTTGATGGAACCTACCTGACCGTAATTTCCCTGTGCAATGTTGCTGATGACCTGATTGGCAAAGTCTCCGCCTTTGTTCAGGGATGACTGGTAGAGCATGTTTCCGATACTGCTGTGTTCGGTATAACCGGTTGCGGAATTGACCGCTTCTCTTTGTACCTGTCTTCCCACTGCCCCGGCAAGCCCGCCGGATAGGAAGCTTCCTGCGACAGCCGCACTTCCGGGAGAAGAGGCTTTGTGGTAGCCGCCACCACCATGGGAACGCATGGAACCGGTCAGGCTCCGTCCTGCAATCAGAAGTTCAGCCATCATGTTTCCTCCGGTATTGCCGACATTGATGCCAAGCGATGCCAGAAAAGAATCAATTTTCTGGGATACCTTTAAAAAGGCAATGGCACACAGGAACCAGACGAAGACATTTCCGGTTACCGCTTCCTTTCCCTGACTGGCAACTGCCGCTTCCACGTCTGCTTCCGTAAGCTCCGCTGCAAAGACCGGCATGGAGCAAAACAGTACCAGACAGGCAGTTAGTACCAGGAATGGTATGAGTTTCTTTCTAAGTTTCATTTTGGTCCTCCTTTCTTATAGGGATAACGGATTGGCAAGGAAGGTGCCGACCATAGAAGTAAACAGCCGCAGGCACCACGCATTCATCAGAAGCAAAAAGAACTGGCCGCCAAGCATCCGGCACCAGCTTTTGAAGATATTTCCGGTTGACTGGCTGGCACCCATGGAAAAAGCTGCCGGGGCTGTGTAGACCAGTACCCCCAGAAGAATATAGCGTTCTGCCGCTTCAAAGAGCAGTTTGATGTAGTTCCACGCCAGAATCAGTACCAGAATCAGTGCAATGATGGCTACCGCCCCATTTGCACAGACTCCCAGGATGACTGTGACTACGGAGTTAAAATCCGCAAATTTTAAAGGCGGCAGGTCTTCCGTCAGAATCCAGTTGTACGGTGTTCCTGAAATCTTCAGGAGCAGATCCACAATATCTTTCGCATAGAAGGTGAGAAAGATAAAGAGGAAGGAACGGATGGACAGCTTAATGGGATCTTCCGCTTCGATACCGGCTCCCATAAAGTAATTTTTAAAGAGCTGCCATACCCAGTTTAAGAGGATCAGCCCGATGCCCAGTGCCAGAAAGACCTGATACATGGTCTCGGCAGCAGGAAAGTAGCGAAGAAACGTATCCATGGAACAGCCCAGAGCACCGAGGACTGAAGTGGTGATCAGATCCAGAATGTTCATGACCTGTTCGGCAATCCATTCCACGATTCCGTCAAGTATTCCCATAGTGGCATCTCCTTTCGTCTATCCGTTCCATTTTCCGCCTGCAAAGAACGGGGTGATGTAAGCCATGATAAAGCCAAGCCCGTTTAAGATCGCCCAGGTAATGACGATACGCTTGAGCCATGCACGTGATTCGTCCACGGTTTTTCCGCTTTTGGAAAAATTCATCATCAGAAGGGCAACCGATGCCGTTACGACTGCAGCAATGGTGGAAATGAGGATAATCTGGTTATAGACATCCTTCATGATCTCATTGGCTTTGGTCCAGATGGTAGCGGCAAAAACCGGCTGTGTGTATCCGCAGAGGACTGTGACAGCCAGAAATGCAGCATACAGGCATTTGCCATAATTGACATGCCGTTTTGTGTCCGGCGGAGCGTTTTTCAGTTTGTGTTTCACGTAAAGGTACCTCCTTTTTATAAGAGCGGCAGGAGAAGTATCTCCCCTGCCTTTGCTTATGGTTTTCCTGCCTCAAGAAAAGACGCAGCCCGGTCAATGCAGGCTGCGTCCTAAATCAAAGTATGAAATTGTAAAGATCCTCCTATCTTACAGAAAAAACGCAGCTTATTTGCCGCAGGAGAGGCTTCCCATACGGCAGTGCTGCGTTTCGTTCTGCATATAATTTTGACAATATCAATTTTAACATGGGTAAATTACCGCTACAATCGCAGGACTGTGCCAGTTACAGACGATGGAGTGCCAAAAACGTGACCAACGCTAAAAGCGTTGTAAATGCAATCCTTATGGATACTGTAAGCGTGATTTGCAACCAATTATACTGGATTTACATGACTAATGCTTTAAGCGTTAGTGAATACTGGAAGGAGGAGGTGTGCGTGTGAAAGGAATGGGAAAGGCAATCCGCAGGTACAGGGAAGAGGCAGGAATTACGCAGGAGAAACTGGCTGAACTGGTGGATATCAGTACCAACCATCTGGGTGCGATTGAGCGGGAAGTGAAAACACCTACGATGGAAACATTTGTAAAGCTGTTGAATGTATTAGGTGCGGAACCGAATGAAGTGCTGAAGGAAGTGATTCCTCTTACCAGAATGGAACATACTTCTGTAGTGGAAGGAAAGCTGGAAAGGCTCACACCGAAGAAGCAGGAAAGCGTGCTTCGGATGCTGGATGTGATAATTGAAGAGATGATGACATAGAAGCTGTCTGCGAAATTGCCGCAGGCAGTTTTTTTTGAAAGCTGTATATGCAATAAAACACATAAAAATATGCGATTTATGATGAAAGTGATTGCAAGATTTGATATAGTAATCCTAAAAGCATTATAAAACTAATTCTTAAAGGATGACTATGATATGAAAAAGGGATATGTGGGATTATTGGCATGTGCGTCAGGAATTCTGATCGGACTGGGAATCAGCCGGCTGGATCTGACAGGTTATCTTGAAAAAACACAGGAGCAGGAATATCACCCGGTAGAAAGAAAGGTGCCTGAATCAGTAGAAAGCAAGCTGAAAGATCCAAAACAGTGCTGGCTGTGTGGAAGCGATGAACGGAGTATGATGGATTATTTCCGGAAGTTTGACGATCTGGGAGTGATCTGTACCAATCACTGGTATGTGATGGATATGCATATCCGGAATCATGATGAGGACGGGAATCTTACCGGCCCGCAGGGAAACGGGCATATGGGTTATACCGGGACAGGAGAAGGCGGCTGCTTTTTCCATACGGAGCAGATGTCGGATTACGGGATTTCCGAAGTATCGGTGGATTACGGGGAAGATAGTATCTTCGATGTGAAAAAAGTACAGAACCATCTGTGTCAGGAATGCCTGGATAAGCTGGTGGAAAGCATGGAGGTATTCTGTGAGGAAACGCAAAAACCAAAGCCCCGTGATCTGGTACTGGTGGATTTTCAGACATTGGAGCTGTACGCCATTCAGGAGCATAATGCGGGATACTTTATCCGGGATTATTATGTGGAAATTGAGTCAGAGGAAGACAGAGTGGAAGTAAAGGCATTTTACTGCCCGAAACTTAATAACGGGAAAAAGGATGGAGAATGATTTGAGGTTTGCATTGGTGAGGAATATAATGTAAGTACGTGTTATGTATTAGAAAAATATGAATTTAACAGAAAGAAGGATTGTTATGAAATTTATCAAAACTAGAAAATTCACATGGATAATTTGTATAATAGGATTTTTGCTTGCTCTTGTAAGTATATTTTTCTTACCGAGTATTATTCCAGTACATTTTGCAAATGGGATTGCGGATGATTATGGAAGAAAAATACAAATATTTTTATTTCCTATATTACAAGTGCTTATCACTTTTTTGACTGGACGAGAAAAAGTAAAATATTGCCTGACACATTCAAAAACTTTCTTAACGGACATTCAGTTTAATTGGATGATAGATGGTGTACTTTTATTGGTAATGTTTGCAGAAATATGGGTTATCTATGCTTCATTTGCATAGAAATACTTGCATAACAATTTACATTTGATTGAGCAGATAAAAATGATTTGAGATGGTAGCAATGAAAAAGCGATTGGGAATCATAGCCGGAATTTTAGGAATTGTATTGGCAGTCATTGGCATTGTACTGAAGCAGAAAGAAAACACAGCCGTTTCTGTTATTGGTGGTGCGGATGGCCCGACTTCTATTTTCATAGCAGGGAAGTTAAATGGTGATAATTTTATTTTTATGATTGTAGTTGGAATTATTTTATTGATTTTGGCAGGAGTTATTTTTTACAAACGTAAGCATTAAGTTACAGTTTTTTAGACTGTGTATGGCGGAAGAACCGGGAAAGTGTAGATATATCATGGGGATTTTGGAAAAAAATAAAAAAAGTAAGGGTACAGCGTTTGTCTATGATGAGAATAATGATTACTATAAGATGGAAATAAACGGGATTGAATTTGTCTGTGACAGTATACATTCCGATTATGAGAAGCATGCAGTTGAACTGGCACAGGCGTATGAGAAAAGGCTGCCGGATATCGTGGATTATCTTATGCCGGATATAAAGGAGATGTTTGGAATTACAAATCCAGATGTAATAGCAAACTCACTAGGAAAGCCGAGTATAGATTTGGATAGAGGAACACTGACTTATCTGGAGCACACAATGGACAGCCTACATATCATTGAGATGGAGTTTGACGGTATCTTCACGGCATTCTATAATTCCTGTATTGATGGATAGGACTTTAGTAACATAGAGCTGCAGTTGTCTACAGCTTTTATCCAGACTTCGGATGTTACAGAGAAGCAATCAGAAATGGATTGATCGATTTCTGAAGCAGTATCCGGTGAAATCCTTGAACATATGAAGGAAAAGTATGTATGTTAATTTTATTTTTATTGTAGACAAAAGATAGGACTGATATGATAAAAGAACAGGTTATTACAAATAGAGGTGGAGTATTTGATGCAGAAAATATTATTACTGGAGGATGACTCGAATCTAAATCGGGGAATTGCCCTGTTACTTTCACGGGAAGGGTATGAGGTTCGTCAGGTTTATACAATAAAGGAAGCAAAAGAAGCATTTCAAAAAGGAGATTATGCTCTTGTTATCAGCGATATTACATTGCCGGATGGTACAGGACTGGATTTTGGAAGGATGGTACGTGCAGGTGGAGATACATATCTTATCTATCTTACGGCTTTGGATCAGGAAATAGATATTGTAAATGGTTATGATACAGGGGCAGATGATTATATTACCAAACCATTTTCACTGATGGCGTTGGTGTCGAAGGTGAACGCATTGATGAGACGGCTTTCTAAGGTACAGGCACAGATTATGTCTTCCGGAGAGATTACGGTGCATATGAAAACGATGCAGGTGTATAAAGGGGATGAACCAGTTACTTTAAGTAAGAAAGAATTCTCTCTGTTGCTGTATCTCTGGGAGAATGCAGGACAGATTGTTTCAAAAGAAAGTATCCTGGAGCATGTATGGGATATAGACGGTCAATTTGTCGATGATAATACGGTTACTGTCAATATAAGCAGACTGAAGAATAAACTTGGAACAGAAGAGATAGCGAATGTGAGAGGACTGGGATATATATGGACCGGAAAGGTAAACAAAAATTAAAACGGTATTTTATCGTATATGTAATCTTTGCAGTATTTTTTACAGTAGGAATGTATCTGATAACAAAGTATGAGGAAAATGCGAAAGCAACGCAGATAGCACTGCTCCTTGCAGAACATCCTGAACTGGAAGGGGAAATAGTTGCAATCTGGGAAAAGTCAGGAACAGTAGATTTTATAAGAGACCGGGACGATCAGAAGATAGAAAGAGTCGTACAGATGCTGGAAGAAACTTATGGTTATCACTCAGGGAGTGGATCTTCAGATGTGGTTATAAGGATTATCTGGGGAATTGGATTACTAGTGGGAGTCATAGTATGTGGCCTGTTCTTGTACCTGGACCGAAGAAAAAACTGGAGCAGATACGGTGATGAGGAACAATTACAGCAATTATATGAATGTCTGCAGGAATTCAGAAAAGGAAAATTCCAAACATATCCTGAAGAAACATCAGAATCGGAACAATGGTTAAAGGTGTGGGAATCTGTAAAGGAGCTGGGGCAATATTTCGAAGATTTGAAGGAACGTCTGGAGCAGGAAGAAAATGGTACGAAGAGTCTGATTACAGATATTTCCCATCAGTTGAAGACTCCGCTTGCATCACTCCGGATGAGTCATGAGCTGGTGGCAGAAAATCGGGTTACAGGAGAAGAACAGAGGGAGTTTCTGGAGCAGGAATCACAGGAACTTACCAAACTGGAACAGCTCTTGAATGAACTGGTAAATCTTTCAAGGCTGGAAACACATATGATCCAGATACATTCGCTTCATGAAAGCCTGAAGAAAACGCTAACAGAGGCTGTCAGTCAGATTTATATGAAGGCAAGAGGAAAAGATATTTCCATTCAGGTGGAGATGGATGATGATATAGTTGTGAACCATGATTCAAAATGGACGGTAGAAGCATTAACGAATATCCTTGAGAATGCAGTCAAATATTCACCGGAGCACACAACGATTACAGTGAGGACGCAGGAGCTAGCAAGCAATGTGCTTATTGAAGTAGAAGATGAAGGAATGGGCATTCCTGCGGAGGAACTGCATAAGATCTATCAGAGATTTTACCGGGGAAGGAAAGCAAAGGAACAGGTAAAAGACGGAGCGGGTGTCGGTCTGTATCTTGCCAGAAAGATCATAGAAGAACAGGGGGGGACAATAGCAGCCAAAAGAAAGGCTGAGAAAGGTATGATATTTAAAGTGACACTGCCGCTCATAATAGGAGAATAGTCGGAACCCTTACAAAACTGTTATGGTTGTTGTAAGGGTTTTGTAATGCAGGAATGTTATAGTAGGGGTATGAAATGGAAAGGGGACTTGAAGATATGAGTAGTATTTTAAAAGTAGAAGATCTAGTAAAGTATTATGGAGAAGGCGAGAATCAGGTGAGAGCCGTGGATCATACAAGTTTACAGATAGAGAGAGGCAAGTTTACAGCTATCGTAGGACGTTCCGGCTCCGGAAAATCTACACTTCTGCATCTGATTGGAGGGCTTGACAGACCAGATTCCGGCAAAGTATGGATTGATGGAACCGATATCTATTCTCGAAAAGATGATAAACTGGCACAGTTTCGAAGAAAGAAGATAGGATTTATCTTTCAGGATTTTAATCTGATTCCATCGCTGAATGTGTGGGAGAATATCGTTCTTCCGCTGGGACTTGATAATCGCAAGGTAAAGCCGCGGGAAGTGGAAGATATTCTCAAAAAAATCGGACTGCAGGATAAGAAAGATGCGATGCCGTCTGCTTTGTCTGGTGGACAGAAACAGAGAACTGCGATAGCCAGGGCATTGGTGACAAGACCGGCGATAATTTTGGCGGATGAGCCGACTGGAAACCTTGATTCCCAGACTGAGCTAGAGGTTATGAGCCTATTGAAAAGCTGCGTGTCGGATTTCGGGCAGACGCTTATCATGATTACCCATGATGAAACGATTGCCCAGATGGCGGATGAAATGATTATCATTGAAGATGGCAAGGCGGTGAGAAGATAATGAAGATGACGACCAGAGTTGCATATTGCAATATGCGGCATTATAAGAGCAAAAACATACTGATTGGAATTGCCATTATCCTGACAACATTACTGCTGTTCGTAATCCCATCAATCGGAAAAGATATGGTGGAAGTGAACTTTGCGGTAATCAATAAGATTTATCCAACATGGCATGCCCTTTATCGGAACGTGGACGAGAGTACAGTTATGAAACTGGCGGCACATCACGATGTGAAAACTTACGGACTCCGCAGCGATGCGGGGTACATGAATCTGGAAGATGCGACGGTTTCCATGATGTATATGGACAGAACAGGGATGGAACTTTATAAAGTGAAGCTGAAAGAGGGGCAACTTCCGCAGAAAGAAAATGATATTGTGGTTTCAAAAGGAATACTGGAAGCATTAGGACAGAATGGGAAAATCGGTGACACCATCACAGTACCTTATCAGATTCTGAAAGATGACGGACTGGATTATACGAAGGAGAAAGAATTTCGAATCTGTGGCTTTTTAGCAGATAATGAGAGCAGCAAAGAACAAAAACAATATACATCATTGGTTTCAGAGGCCTTTCTGAAAGCGGAGATACCGGTAGAACAGGTGAAATATCGGTTTTTACTTCAGGTGAATGGACAGAAAGGAAATACGACTGCAGATTATACAGAGACGATACAGAATATTGCCAGACAGTTCGGGATTTCCGAGGATGACATGAATATTAATAAAGAGTATCTTGCAGCAAATTATGTGGATCCGGCTACAATTCCGGTGATTGTAGGAATCATGCTTATTGTTGTATTGGCGGGCATTATCACAATTTATAGTGTTTATTATGTATCTATGAACCAGAGGGTTCGGGAATTTGGAAAGTTAAAGGCAATCGGGGCTACGAAACGGCAACTTAGACAAATCGTACTAAGAGAGGGAATGGGAGTGGCGTTGTTTGCCATTCCGATAGGACTTTTGATCGGAACAGTTGCTGTGAAAGTTGTACTTCTCCAGTTTGTAGAACATGCAAAGGATTCAAACGTACTTGTGACAGAGGCATACAAGGTTGTAGCTAAAGGAGAAGTCCAACTTTATTATTGGTGGATTTATCTGTTGGCAATTGCAGTGACTCTGTGTACAGTGTATCTGTCACTGATGAAGCCTATGCGTATGGCGGCGAAGGTATCAGAAATAGAAGCTATGCGTTACCAGGGAGGCAGTAAGCGACAGAAAAGCAGCAGGAAGGGATATCAATTTCTGAATATCGGACGACTGACCAAGAGAAATCTTGCGGAGAATAAAAAGAAGAGTACTATCACGATTGTATCTATGGCCGTTACCGGAATATTTGTCATGATGGTAGCAACGGTGCTGTCTTGTGCAAATCCGATGGAAAGTGCAAAGAGTTCGATTGTGGGGCAATATGAGATTTCTCCAATTGTGGAATCCGGGAATAAAGAGCATCCTGAATATGAATGGGCGGAGGTTCAAAAGAATAATCCATTAAATGAAGGACTAAAGCAGCAGATAGAGGAGATTGACGGTGTTGAGCGGGTAGATGTGTTTACCGCGTTGAAGGTATCAGGAGGACCTTTTGAAGAAGAAATTGGAACCGAATTTATCAATGGAGTGCCGGAAGAATACGCAGAAGAGCTGAAAAAAGGAATCACTGAAGGCAATGTCACATACGAGGAATTGAAATCCGGGGATAAAGTGATTCTGGACCGTGCGCTACTTCACTGGTATCCAGATATTAAAGTGGGAGATAAGCTGAAACTCAATATTCATGATGGAGATAATACCTTTCAAAAAGAGATTGAAGTGGCAGCAATTGGTGAATATGGAAGAGGTCTGACAAACTATAACTGTCTTATCATGGCAAAAGAAGGGGCAGAGAAACTTACCATAAATAATTCTTCCAGCTATTTTCAGGTGATTGCAGATAAGGATTATGATGAGGCACTGGAAGCATCTCTACAGGCTATTGTGGATGGATCAGGCAGACTGCAGATGCGTACCTGGAAGAATGAGTACGATACATGGGAAAATGCCATACAGATGACTAGAGGTGCATGTTATGCATTTATCATCATTCTGGCAGCAATCAGCATTATGAACTTGATTAACACAATGATCAATAGTGTCCATGTGCGAAAAAAGGAGCTTGGCATGATGCAGGCAATCGGAATGTCGGACCGTCAGTTGATGAAGATGCTCCAGTTGGAAGGTATATTCTATACAGTAGGCACTCTTATTATCAGTATCGGAGTGGGAAGTCTTGCAGGATATCCGTTGTTTTTATATGCAAAGCGTACAGGAATGTTTGATATCAGCACATACCATTATCCGGTAACAGCAGCTATTATTATAATTTTAACATTGTTTGTGATACAGATGTTATTGGCAATATTCATTGCAAAGTCAGTAAGGAAAGATTCATTGATAGAGAGAATTCGTTTCAGTGAGTAAGAATATAAATTTCTGATGTTTAATGCAGGTACTAATCAATGTCGTAATAAAAAGGGGGACTTGATTTCTCAAAGCCCCCAGTGTATAATGAACTCAAGAAAGGTATTCAGATGCAAAATCTGATGCCCTCAGTTAAATTTTATATTCTATGTATAAGACATAGCATCCAAAACTTTCCTAGGGTCGTGGATGCTATTTCTTATTATGTCGATCTATATAAGTCAAAGCCGCAAAAATTACCAATAGTAAAGTCAATACTTCCATTGTATTCATGGGCATCACCCTCCTTTGTTACTAGAGGGCAAGATCGAAATGCATCCGTCTTTCCAGTTCAATAATACCGAATCAGTATACCACGTTCCTTTTTATGGAACAACCTATAATTTTAAATGGTCTGCTTGATGATGCGGGTGATGATGCCGAGGGCAACGTTCCGTTCCTCATCAATATGCGTCACCACAAAGGATACCTGATCCTTTTTCCCGACTGTCCGGCTGTCATAGCAGGAGTGGGCAATGGCATTGACACCGATGGAGAGCCGGACAAAGACGGTGCCTTTATGGATGTCTTCCACAGTTCCGGCGTATTTTCCCTGAATCTTACATTTTTTCATGTTTTCCTTGCTGGTGTTGCCTTCCACACTTTTGACATCTGCGTGGACAATGACCTGCTCCGGTGAGTCTGCCCGCACATCCAGGATGCGTACCAGGATGTGATTGCCTACCTGGAAGCGTTCTCTGGCATCACCCATCCAGTCGAAGGACAGGTCTCTGGCAAGAATGGAGGTTTCCACACCGAAAATTTCCGCCCGGACTACCTTTTCCGCAACGGCAATGACTCTTGCCTGCACGATACGGTCTTCATAAACTTTCGGCATTCCGGAAGCATCTTTATCCAGATAGAAGATCTGGCGTTTCTTCAGCATCGCTTCTTTCCGGCTGGCGACAATGCTGCGTGTCTTCGGATCTAATCCCTTGATCAGAAAATCAATCTCACATCCAAGCATATTGTTGAGGATTTTGTTCTGCCGCAGGGCAAGCTCCCCATAATCGTGTGCTTCATCCTGCATGAGATGGATCATCATCTCAGTTACCGGGATGACAGTACGGAAATCCTTGTAGTAAACCACGGCAATGAGGCTGCCGTTTTCTGTTTTCTCGATACCGCCAAGCATTCCGGTTAAGATCCGGCGGGTACGGTAGGCATTCTGGATCTCATGCCAGGTAAGGTCTGAAATGGACTGGGCTGTTTCCAGCTTTGCATCGGAATCCAGAGTTAAAATAGGTGTGTTGGTTGTTTCGTTTGGCATCATAGTGTCTCCTTTCAAATTATGACATGATAGAATCTTTATCTAAAGGAACCATGTCTGTGTGATCCGGATAGTCATCTGCTGAGAAGTCATCCGGGAAATCGTGATAGTCAGGTTCCTGATAAACGCTTTGCTGGTCAAAAATCGGTTCAGTTTTTTTCTTTTTCTGCTTTCCATAAGAAGCAGTTTTCTTCGGGCGGGAAGCAGGAATAGTCGGAGTGTACGTATATTCTTCACTACATGCTCCTTTTCTCCATTCCGGAATATGCTCGGAAGCCTTCCGGGGAATGAGTTTTTTGGCATCCGGGTGCAGGGTGTAATCGTATTTTTCTACCTGCAGTACTTTCTGGCCACGCAGGATAATCAGTGCGGTATCCAGAGGCAGGCGCAGGATCTCATCCGGAGTTAAGAGCTTTCGTTTCCCGATGGATCTGGTCTGGCGGTATTCCGGTGTATAATCGGATACTCTCCAGCTATTTAATTGTTTGGCTTCGCTGCTGACACCAACGGTCACATCACCGGAGCGGTTAGAGATAAATGTAGCAGTTACCTCATCCGTACAGCCTAAAAATAGCTGAGTGTCGCAGTTCCCGATGATTTCCTGCCATTGGTTTAAGGGATACCGGTTCTGCATCTGAGGCAGGTTCTGGAAAATGCAGGAAATACTGAGGTTTCGACTTCGGATCACGGAAATCTTTTTGTTGAGCGATAGGATTGCTCCCGTATTCGCCAGCTCATCAGCCAGGATATGTACCGGAACCGGCAGTTTTCCATCTTCCCCATAGGTGTCTGCATAACGGACCAGTTTGATAAATACGAAGGTCATAAACAGGGAAGAAAGAAAATCAAAAGTGCTGTCCTGATCCGAAGTGATGCAGAAGTATGCACATTTTTCTTTTCCTGGCAGCGTCAGGTTGATCTCATCATAGGAAGTGATCTGGCGGATTAGCTTATTCTGGAACACCTGAAGTCTGGAACCGAGTCCGATGATGACACCGGAACGTACCGTGTCACTTGCCTGCTTATAGATGCAGTAGGGGACTTTTGCCGGATGGGAGACCGGAAGCAGGTCAAAGAGGCTGTTCAGTTCTTTTTCCGAACTCATGGTCAGGAGTTTGTATACCTGTCCGATATTCTTTGCCTCCGGTGGGAATCCCTGATCCACATAGAGAATCAGAGCTTTTAATAAGTTCATCTCGGCATTGTCCCAGAAGTGATCGCCTTTGGCAGAACCGGTATTCTGGATGATGACATCAGCAAATACCTGTGCCATGGTTTCCTGTCCGCCAATTTCACCCAGACAATTCCAGCTATCCGAGTTTTCCGGGTTTACAAGATTAAAAGATTTCACGATATATCCGGTATTCTCAAGGTAAGTGGCTGTACTTTCGTACAATTCCGATTTTGGATCGGTGATGATGAGGCTTTCCCCGCGGGCAACACACTGGAAGATCATGTTGCGTGCAAAGGCCCGGCTTTTCATGGAACCGCTGGCACCGTAAACGGCAATATTCCGGTTCATGCGGGTATCCTTCGGGAGACAAACGGCTTTTCCGTTCAGTTTTCCAAGAATGGTTCCCTTGTGTTTCTTGACATCATTCGTAAGCTCCAGTACCTGATGCATTTCCTCCAAAGTCATAAAACCGGAAGTCCCATAGGTTCCCTTTGTGGAATAATTCAGGTTCCGGTCCCGGTCTGTTATTTCCCCGTTTCGGTCAAATCCCATACGCATGAGAAGGAAGGTCAGGAGTCCAAAAGCTGCCAGACATAGAAAAATCCCATACAGATTGTACGGGAAAGCAGTCAGGGCATCCAGACAGGCGAGCGGGTTCGGGGAGGGGATCTGCGGGGCAGTTCCGTTTCCGGCAAAATTGCCGGCAGATTCCCAGGTCTGATAGTTGCGGATAAATTGAGCAACATAGCCTCCTGCATAGAGGGTGCAGAAGGTGATCGGAAGCATATAAATGAGCTTCCACCATTTACGGTTCATGTAAAAACCCCCTTTTGAATTTGCAAAGGTCAATACTGGAGAAATGGATTGTGGCAGTTAAGTATTTTTTCAGGACCGGAATCTGAAAATCGAAACAGATCAGGTTCCCGGATCTGCCGTATACATTTAAGCCGGTATTGAACCGGTTGATTCGCTGCATGTCAAAATCATAAGCAAGAAGGATGGGGTTCCCGGAAGCATCCGTGGCATCATGTTCCAGTGGAATTGAATCGCTGCGGCAGCCCAGATCGGACAGCAGGAGGTTGTCCAGCTTTTCCATGATCTCAGGGTGAACCAGCAGTTTTAAAAGCACTTCCCCTTCCGGAGTATTGGGAAGGTAATGGAAATGCTCGAAGGAAGTGTCCAGCATAAACAGGCTCTTTTTGTAGCCTCCTGTACTGGTAAACAGCCGGAAAGCCATTTCCATGTCGGTTCCGGTCATGATTGCCCGGATCTGTGGATGTCCGTTGTAAGGGTAGCCTTGCAGGTAATGCTGCAGGAAGGCGTTTAAGCGGACTTCCGTTCGATATTCCCATTTCAGGACTCCGTTTCCCGTGTTGTAAAGGACATAGACACATTGCGGTGCCATCAGGATGCCCATGCTGCGGGAGTTCCTAATCTTCGTGGTCTCCGGGCCTAGTTCCTTAATTTCTCTGGAAGCGTAAAAAAGAGGAAGGCTTCGCATACCGATGGAACCAGCTTCGCGGTGATTACAGAAGATGTCAGGTTTTACATCCGGATAAAAGGGAATCCCGGCATGAAGGAGTGTCAGATACGTTTCGGCTTTCTGATGTAAGCGGATACGTCGGGATACTTCACTTCGGATGAGGTTCGTCTCGGTATTGCCGGTCAGATAGCACTGGAAGCGTAACGGCGAGACAGATAACAGCATTTCTTTCGCAGCTTTTGTAAGACGGTAGCCTCTGAGAGCATCCCGGTAGTGGGTACGGATGAGGTGTTCCGCCTTCAAATCCGTAATGAGTTTTTCCGCATAGGAGGCACTTGGGATGAGTCTGTTTAGCTGGTCTGCGGGAAATTCCCCGCACATCCCTATCATTTCCAGTAAGCGGTATTTCGTAGTGTCAGGTCTTATCAAATAAGCATCACCTCAATTCAGTTCTTACCCATGCAAGCCTATACTTGGGTAAATCTCTGGTGGTTTGGAGATAAAAAAAGCAAGAAAACAAAGTTCCCTGCGGTGGTTCTTACCGATGTCGGATTTCTGCCTGAGAAGTCAGGAGATTTTCCGACATGCTTTCGTGATGATTTTTCTGGTTCTGCAGCCATTTCGGAAAGTCAGCTTTTTCCATAACCGATACTAGTGTACAGTCCTTTAAGCCAAGCTGTGTCGTGTAGTAGGAATCACAGAAAAAGCCGCTGTCATCTGTCAGAACATAAGTACAAAGTGTATCCAGAATCTGTTTAAACTCCAGATTGTCATAATCCCGGATACGTCTTTGAGGAAGTTCCCTGTCATATATTTGACTGAAACATATCACGCAGTCACGATAGAGGGGCAGGGCATTTTGTTTTACATACTCCCGAAGCATATAATTAAGCGGTTCATGGAGAAATGCAGTGTTTGTGTGGACTCTTCGTTTCGGAAGCAGTCCGGGAAGCGTAATGGTGAGAATCCCCTGCTGTTCTGCAATCCGCATTCCCTGTGCATCTGCCGCTTTGGGAAGATAAACTGCTTGATTTGGGGAGAGAGCCGGACAGACAAGGTTACGCATCTGGCAGGCAATCCGCTCCGCCCGAAGAGCAGCACTGACGCTTAGTTCCTCAAAATTTTTATCATAATTCTGGATATCAGTGACCTTCAGAGCGTAAACGGTATTCGTCAGTTTTTGCAGCTCCCCTTCCAGTTTTTCAAGCCGCTGGTAAATGGTTGGTGTATTTTGCGTCATAATAACCTACTTTCTCATGTAGTAACTGACAGCACCGGATTCATTTACAAGGCAGTAAGCGGCTACATCATCAATGGTGATTTTGGCAGCCTGGCTTTCGGATTCTAAGACAATCAGGCGTTTGGAACCATTTGATGGGATACTTTCCATCACATGATTGATCAGAGCCTCCTGTTCTTCACCGATATAGATGATTTCGTATTGTTCATCTTGCGAAAAGAAATTGAGCTTGATTGGAAATTCGCCACTGGTGTGGTATACAATACCTTTCTTAAAATCCAGCAGTACCCAAAAGCATGTAATTATAGCATAGTCAGGATTCTCAGCAGACTGCTGGCTGTCACAAAGAAGGTCATGCTCTTTATCGTAAATGATGCGCCCTTGTTTGATGAGGCTGGTAACCAATGACTTGATAGACTGCTCATGTCGGGAGAAAAGTTGTAAAACCTGGTCATACTTCAGAGTATGGTAAGTGGTAATGAACCGTAAGAGCTTGGCTCCCTCTCCTTGATAGATTTCGTTCCTTGTTTTCATGATTGACTCCCTTCTATATATAATAGGAAACTTTATACGTATGGCTGTACGTACAGAATACGTTTGGTATTGTAGGTATAGTGTACGTACAAAGTACATAGAACCTGCTGTCAGCGATTGAATTTACAGGTACAAAAAAAGCACCATCTATGGGTGCTGGAAATAAGGAAAACTATAAGCAATACCTATTGTAGCATGGGTAATTTTACGCTTCAATCGCAGAAGCAGGTCATTTCTGTGCCATTTTCACTGGTTGGCATAAAAAAAGCAGGAAACCATTTTGATTCCCTGCATGGTGTATTGTTGTGCTTTTGTGTAGTTCTAATGATTACTTGTCTTTATAAAATGCTTCGAAAGCTTGTGCGAAGAATTCGGCTGTACCATTGCCGTATTTTTCATCTATCATAGGTTTGATTTTTTCATTACGGTAATATTGAGCCTGTGCAACCATCAGACCGTGTTCTTTCTTTATCTGTGAAAGTTGTTTCATAAGAAAACCGTATTCGGAAACAAGTTCTCTTACTTCAGAAGAATCTGGTGAACATACTTTTTTAGCTGCTAATTTGTATAAAAGATTGTCAAATTGTTGGTTGTAACTTTCTGCAGCCTCTTTGCTAATAGGATTGTTGGCAACAGACAGGAATTGCTCTTTTCCTCCATACCACTCAACAACTTTAGCATAGCCTTTCTGCATTTCTTCTGATGAAACTGTTTTAATATAATGCTTTTTCCATTCTTCAATGCTTCCAAACTCTTTTACAGCAAGTTCTTTCATATTGTCAGGCATATGTTCAAACATAGTTTGGAACATTTCTTCAACTTCCGTTTTACTAAAAATCGCAAAATCCATTTTATTCTCTCCTTTCAGGATATCATCAATGCTGGCAATCAGATGTTCCATACGTTCTTTCTTTGCTACCAACATTTTTCTCTGCATTTGCAAGATCTGGTTCCTTTCAAGAGCAGGATTCTCCAGAACAGCTTTGATTTCTTTCAAAGGAATGTCAAACTCACGGAAAAACAGAATCTGCTGTAATATTTCCAATGCCCTATCGTCATAAAGCCGGTATCCCGCATCACTTTTTTGTGTTGGTTTTAAAAGCCCGATTTCATCGTAATAGTGAAGCGTGCGAACGCTGATACCTGTAAGTCCTGATATTTCTTTGACTGTCCTCATAGTTGCTGACCTCCTGTTCCTGATAAGATAACTGTACGCTATGACGTTCCGTGAGAGTCAATATATATTTTGCATTTTTTAGTATAACATTTTTATGATATTACGAAAAGCCGAGAAGATAGGCGATATGTATTACTCTGGAAAGAACTTGTTGAGCGTATCCAATGTCTCTTTTGCAGTAAATCCCCAAAGGATGGTACTGAGTGCTTCAATCGCAGCCCTGCGTTTCCGGTAATAGGTGCGGTAGGAAATATTGGTGATGTGGTGAGCCAGCTTATCCAATATCTCATCTGTATTTTTCATTTCCTGTGGAGAGAGAAAAGCGTAGTAGAGAATCCAGTAATACTGTTCCCCATGCTTGTGATTGTTCCGGAGGAGATCGATGGATGATTCCAAAAGCTTCAGCATCTGGTTGCTTCTGGCAATACTTTTTGCCCGTTGTTCGATGTCGCTTCCGGTAAGATCAGCCCCGGCAGCATAGATGGAGTCCAGAAATTTGTCGATGTCATTGTCGTATTGGAGCTTAAACTGGTGCTCCATCTGGTGTACGACTACCTTCAGGCTGTAGGTTGCATCCCGGTATCTGCGTAAAAACTGATAGGTGTCGTGAAAACGTGGATCTTCTTCGGGTGAAGGAAATCCCTGTGTATTGCGGTTTGCCATGTCTATTCCCCCCCTTTCAGTGCAGAAGGCTCTGCCACGGCAGGCATCTTTTGGGCAGACTCATCCCCCGGACTTACGGATAACTCAAACCGATAAGCGGCATTTCCGTAGGGACAGATAATATTTAGAGTAAATGTATTAAATATATCTTTGCAGGCTGATAATGGAGATAATATATAGCGGGTTTTGGAGCAGTGGCAACATGGAATCCCTTGTGAATCCAATAGTTCTGCGACTTTTTGCACGATAAATTTCATGTGTGAATCTGGAACGCAGGAATCATTTTTTGTAACGGTGATTTGTGAGTCTGTGACAGTTTCTGAAACGCTAACAGAAGCAGAATCCTCAATAGTGATTTCTTCAGGTACATGGATTGGTAATTGCATCTTCATAGCGATCTCCTCCTTGTCAATCATAACGTCGCTGATATTAAACATCACGGACAGGTAATTGTTGAGATAAATTACGCTTCCGTGTTTTCCTGTAAATGAGATAAGTGTAATGTATTCTTTTTCCTCCAGTTTCTTCAAGAGTCGTGATACCGATGCCTTTGACAGACTCCACCTTTCACCCAGTTCATTAAAGCTGGTAAGGGGATTTCCGGTATTATCCCGGTAATAGACAATGGGACCGGAATCAGATCCCAGGACAGAGGAATCGTTGTAAACTGCATGAATCCACAGATCCAGAATAACATCCATTTCCGAGCATTTTCCAATGCCAATTAGTTCGTGAACTTTGGCAATCGGGAAAAAGAAAAACCCTGTATCTTTTTTACAGGGATAGTTGTATTCCAATACGGTATTGTCTTTGGGCCAGTCTGATATTTTGAATTTGACCAGGCGCTTTTTGCCGAGAAGAGAGTAGGTAATGTAATTCTGCTCTTCAAAAAATCGAAGGATGGACAACGCTTGATGTTGGAAACGGCAGCGAAACCATTCCTGAAGATCTGTGACTGTGCAGATCCACTCTCCTGGACCAATGGTATAGGTAATGTGTTCCATCCGGCGGTAGGATGTGCGGTAATTTGCATAGGAGCATAATACCAGATAATAAAAAAGAAAAGAGCCCCCGGTAGTTCGGATGCTCTTGGTAGTGATTAAAGTTTGTATGAAGTCACGGTAAATGCGACAGCGTGGAAATTCCACGATTTGTTTGAGTTCTAATTTGTAATTCATGGTGATCTTCCTTTCAAAGTATATTTAATTGTAATCGGACTTTTCATAGTGTTGGTATCAAGAAGAAGCCGATGGAAGTATAGCAAGTAGTCGTTTCACTCATTGCATTTTTATTGCATTTTTAAAATTTAGATTATGTGGCTATGTTGCTCTTAACTGGTTAAAAAGCCTTTAAAATCGTCTATATGCGTTAATACTCCGTACTGTCAATCTGGAGTTTGAATAGTTGGAGCTAAGCTGTAAAGCCTTTGTTTACAAGGGTTTTACAGCTTTTCCTTTATAGGATTGCATTTTCATTGCATTATTTTTCTTCAACTGTTCTGTGATAGATTGCTGTATGTTGATTGCTGGTATAATTAGCAATGCTTTCAGTAGCAGATTGTACTTGTAATATTCCAGTCAGTTTTTTAGCAACTTCAAGATTCGTATTTGGATACAGATGACCATAAGTGCCGAGTGTTGTCTGTATTTTTTCATGTCCTAAACGTTCCTTAATAAGTAAAGGATTTTCGCCCATGCTGATAAGCAATGAAGCGTGTGAATGTCGCAAGGCATGAATTTTAATACGATGAACACCTGCTAAATTTGACAACTTTTCCAAAGCTCTGGGAAACGTTGTTTTACTGGTTGGAGTTCCGTTATAACTTAGTACAAGTGGACAATCGGGAAGAACCTGTTGCTGAACACTTTGCCAAGCCTTTAGCTCATTGAGTGTATCTGAATCAATATAAATAGTACGGATACTTGCCTGTGTTTTCGGCTCAACGAATTTATAGTCCGTCATTGTTCGGTAATATAATGTTTTGGTAATGCTAAGCAAGCCTGTTTCAAAATCTATGTCTGACCAATGTAATGCTGACGCTTCGCCAATTCGCATACCCGTCATAAATAATAACCAGAACGACATAAACAGATAATGTTCATAATAGTCTTTCTTACAGAGTAAGGAAATAACCTTTTGAAATTCTTCTAATGTCCAGAAATCAACTTTGGTTTTCTTGCTTTTGATATTGCCTATCATACGAGAGGGATTTTTCTTCGCAATTCCAAGAACAATAGCTCTGTCGAATGCGATAGAAAGCATTCCCTGTACGATACGAATGTAATTAGGGCTAAAATCTTTTGCAAGTTTCAACTGCCAGTTTTGAACATGGATAGGTTCGATTTCGTCTGTTTCCATTTTGTAGAAATAGGAAAAATGTTTCTTGATGGTAGTAGCACGATTAAGATAAGTGCTTTCTTTTACCTGTGTTTTATACCATGGCAGGTAGGTTTCTTCTATAAATTGCTGAAAAGAAACGCCATCTTTTTTTGTTGTTAATTCTTCGGTAGAAGCTAACACCAGTTTTGAATATTCTTCCTTTGCTTCTTTTTTCGTTCTGAATCCACTTCGGTATTTCTGTATCTGTTTTCCGGTAATGGGATTGTAGCCTAAATTAGCTCTGAAATAATAAGTTCCGTTATCTGCTTTCTTAATAGGGTCTTTTGCCATGATTTCACTCCTTACATGATATGCAAGAAGTACAATCAATCGTTTGTGTCTGATAATGTAATCCCTAATAATTCTTCCACGGCTTCTTTGGGTACTCTGTCCAATTTACGGGATTGGTAATAAGTATGCCCTTTTTCAATCATAAGTTTTTTTGCTTTTCTTATGATGTCTGCCGAGAAAGAAGTCCCATAACCTAGTGCTATGAGGTCTTTTTTTGTTACGGTAATCATAATCCTCCTTTCCATAGACCAGATAAGGAAATCTCAATATCTTGTCTATCAGTATATCAAATGATGAGCAAAAAAGCTCTATTAAGATGATTTTTTCTTGCAAAATCGTTGTTAGATAGTTTTACAAGCAATCAGACGGCTTCGGCAAGCTCCGCTGGTATCTCAACCATTCCCATTCCTGTGGGCTGAACCGTGTCATACGGGTGTATCATTATCCTGTGTTGCAGGTCATGGCAGAACGACTTTTCCAACGGTCGCTCCCAGATCATTGCATGAATCGCTATCTCCCGATTGGAAAAGTCACGGCGTACAACCTCTGATGGCTCACTGCAAGCACAAACGTATCTGACTGCTTTATTCACTTGTCAAAGAACTGTTAGGCTCTTGTCAGCCTGTATCAATTCATTTTTGCAAATGGACTGATACAGAATGATAAGAAAAAGCGGAACAGGAAAGAGGGGAGTTTGTTAAATTATGCTCCGCTCAAATATTACTTAATGTTCGTCTATTTCAAATTCACATATCATTTTCAAAAGGGCTTCTCTGATACGTCCCTTTAATTCCATATCAACCACAATGTATACGTTGCCGTATTCATCGTAAAATGGGCGTAAACAGCATTTTGATATGTAGGCTTCATAGAACAGCAACAGCTTTTCTATGGCGTTTTCGTTACCGTCCACGGCTGATGATATGAGAAAAAATGATGGAAGTGTGTGTTGCTTATTCTTCATTTGTTTTCTTCTCCTTTAACTGCTTTCTGATTTCTTCAAGTGAATTTCTTCTGTGCCTGTATGATGTGCTTCGGTTGATGTTCAGCTTTTCGCCTATCTCCGAATCACTCATATCCAAGAAGAAAAACATCAATACAATGTTTCGGCTCTGCTCCGGCAACTGTTTCAGTGCTTCTGCAAGTTCTTCATCAAGTACACGGATTTCTGTACCGCACACATCGAACGTTGTATATTCACTTTCGTAATCGTCCCATACAATCAATTTCTCAACAACAATCTCTGGAAGCTCACAAAAGGATACTTCCTTTGCCTGTCGTCTGGCTAATTCCTTGCGGTAGTTACGGACAATGCCTTTCACAACCTTTTTGAGCTTACAGTCAAACTGACACTGTATTGTCTTTTGGAAGTCTGATGGTTTCAAAATCACACCCCCTTTCGCTATGAAGTGAAAAGTATGTATCCCTCTTTCCGCACCATATCTGTACGGCAGGGTGTGATTTGTTGCAGGATTGAAAAAGTTTTTTGTAAATATGAAAACAGCCTATTTGCATCAATAACAAATAGACTGTTTTTAAAACATCTGATATATGAGTTTTTAATTCATGTTCAAGGACTGATGATGTACTAAGAAAAAAACGGAATAAATTCGGTTGTTGGTATAGACTGCCTGTTTTACTTAGAATCACAAATTGCTCCTTGACCAGAGCAATCCTGTGAAAATAGAAAAAGGACAGCTCTGGTTATACCAAAACCGTCCCTATATTTTTGGACATTATAAAAGAGATTACCCACAGAACGGTTTTTTTTTATTTACCGAACTAGGTAATACTTTATTTGAATTTATAGTGCATATAATATGAGTTTTTAATACATTCTAATCGCACAACATGAAGTATAAACTCATGCTAGGTGATTAAAAATGAGAAAAAAGAAAGATACACACAGCTTTGATTTTCGTCCTTTAGGACTGGCAATCAGAGAAGCCAGAGAGAAAGCAGGGCTTTCCAGAAATGATTTAGGCGATAAAGTCTTTTACGGAGAACGTCATATCGCAGATATTGAAAATATCGGAAAACACCCTAGCTTTCAGTTATTCCATGATTTAGTTACAATGTTCAATATATCTGTTGACGAGTATTTCTATCCAGCGAAGAATGTTGAGAAAAACACAGCCCGCCGTCAGATAGATTCGTCACTTGATTTATTGAGTGATAATGAATTAAAAATCATTCAAGGTACGATTGACGGTATCTTGAACAGCAGAGAGAATAAGAAGTGATTTGCTTCTTGTTTTCTCTGTTTTCCTATACAGATTCTTCAACATTTATTTGTTGATCTGCTCCGCAGGCAACAAATAAGAGCCGACTATCCTTATTTCTTTATCGTAAATTTACTTGTTACACAGTAATGAAAAAAGCCAATAGTTTGTAACTGAACTTTACAAACTATTGACTTTACATTTTGATGTCCACTCTTCAATGAATTATCATACGAATATATCTTCAATACTTTATAATTCAAGAGTAATAATAAGGCTATTGGCATGTACTTTTGCAACAATATTTCCGCCAAGAATGGCAACAAGTGTTTTTACTACCGCAAGTCCCAATCCTGTACTTCCATTATGTCTTGATTTATCGCCTGTATAAAAACGGTCAAAAAGTCGATTGCAATCAATTTCTGAACTGTCACTCATTGGATTTTCAATGGTAAATATAATATTATTATTTTCTTTCTCCATAAGTGTTATTTTTATCGTTCCAACAGAATACTTAATTGCATTTGTCAACAGATTTTGTAAAATTCGTTCTACCATATTTTTATCAGAATATACGTATATTGAATAATCTGGGAGATTTATTTCGGGTAAAATATTCTCCTTTTCTAATGCAACGGCATTTTCCGTAATTAAATTTATTAACATATTAGATATATTAAACTTTTCTTTTTCTGGAACTGTCTGCTGTTCCTCCAAAATAGAAAGGTCATAGAATGTTTCTACCAATTCTTTCATTTTTTCGGCTTTGCTAAAAATCACTTTTACACGCTGTGCTTGACTGGATTCCAAATTTTCTTTTTGCAATAATTGTAAATGACCAAGAATGACTGTAAGAGGTGTACGCAAATCATGTGATATATTAGCAACAGATTCTTTTAAATACTCTTCATTGCGTAATACGCCTGCAACAGCCTGTCGTTGTCTGATATTATATTGATTCAATATACCAGCCAGTCTTTCTAAATCTTTATCAATCAACGAAATGTCTAACATCTGCTGTGAATTTCCAGAATTCAATTCATTAACTTGATCCGCAAGATTACGGATTTGTTTTTTTAATTGAATATATCGAAATAGCAGTATTACTAAAAATATTGTTATGATAATTAAAATCCATTCTATGTTAGACATTTTCTCCACCTATTTAAAATCACATTTACAAAATTTTATCCACGAAAGCAATACCAATATACCAGACCATATACATCCTACTAAAATAGCTATCGGTTGAAAAAAGGTTTTCATGCTGACAACGATTCTGATTTGATAAGTAGGTAAAAAACCGACTGGTAATCTCAACATCATTCCATAGCCAAGATATAAGCTAAGACCAAAAATAATAATTGCTGTAACCGAAGTTGCTTTTACAGCATCCTGTAAATAGCAACAAATAAGTATTGCAATTAGAAATATCGCACTATTAAGCAGACAAGAATAAATGATTGCTTTTATAATATTGTAAAAAAACATTCCCACGTCTGCAACACCAAAGCGTCCAAATTCCCTTATGCACCCTGAAACTGGATAGACAAGAGCCATAAGATTAAAAGCAATTAAATACGATATTATTTTACTTGTAAAAATTTGTTTTCTGGAATGTCCAGCACTGACCTCTAAGTTTATTGTTCTCTTAGAAAATTCCTGTCCTAAAATCAATGCAAGTATAGCCGACATGATGATAAGAAGAAACGTAGAATCATACACCATTCCATTAAAAATATCAGCAAGAGAAGAAACAATTTCTTCTGTCGGTCCCATGACCTCTGTAACATAAGTATCTGCTGTAAAAAATCCTAAAATAAATATTCCAATCATACCACACCAGTAAATAGAATTATGTAACAACTGATATTTTTCCAGTTTTAATAATTTATCCATAAAAAACACCTCCGGTTATTTCAAGTCTGTATGTAAAAAAGCACTACCTGCAATGAAATATAAAATAAAATTCCATAAAAAATCTACAAACAAGCAAAAGTTTGTCGAATAGACCTTTTGCAATGAAATTAACCTAAGTTGTCCCATTGGTATTATTCTGCTGATTATTTGTGCAGATTCACTGTTCAGTAAAAAAATCATAACAAAAAATAAAACCATTGAAACTGTCAGTGTTTTCCCCATATCACGAAAAATAAAAGCAAAAAACATCGGTAATGCACACAGTGTTATCATGGCAAACAGAGTTAGTAAAACCATAGTATATGTGCTATCATTCCAAAAAAGTTTTTCTCCAATATAAAATTGACTAATAATTCCATGTACAAATAATGGAAATACCAGAATGATAATACAACCTATTTGAGATACAATTAACTTTACTCTAAATATAGAACTTCTTTTATGTCCGGCAGTAATATAAGTATTTAAAGTTCTTCCACTAAAATCACTTCCAATGAACAATGCTATAAACACTATAATCAAAAAATAGAGTAACGGAATATTGTATAATGATGCCATAATTAAGTTTGAAGAGCATTCTTTACTATCTAACAGCAATATGCTACTTAAAAGGAGATTGAATATTCCAATTCCCCAAAAATACCAACTGTGAAACAACTTATATAACTCAGTTTTTAGGAGATTTGACATCTTTTGTTCCTCCTATTTTGCTCAAAAAATAGTCCTCCAAAGTATCGCCAGATACAGAAAGTCCTGTTACAAGAATGTGCGATTCTGCCAAAGCAGACGCAACTGTCTCTAAATCATTCAAATAATCATACAAACGAATTATGCCATCTGGCATTAGTTTAAAGTTATCTGTATGAAGATTCTCTTCCAAAACCAGAACCGTTTTCTGAACATCTGTTGTTTTAATAGCTATATGTCGTTTACACCGTTCATTTAATTCATAATCAGAAATCTCTTCTATAATTTTTCCATGGTCAATCAGAATAAATTCTGATGCTGTTTGATACAATTCTTCTAAGATATGGCTTGAAACCAAAATGGTCATACCATATTCTTTATTCAAAATTTTCAATAAATTTCTGATTTCTACAATTCCAGCAGGGTCAAGACCATTGATAGGCTCGTCTAAAATCAATAGTTCTGGTGTATTTAAAAGTGCAATCGCTATCCCCAATCGTTGACGCATACCTAATGAAAAATTGCGGACACTCTTTTTACCTGTATCTTGCAATCCAACCATATCTAATGTCCTTTTAATAACTGATTTATCTGGTATGCCTCGTTGAATACGCTGTACTTCCATATTTTGATAGGCAGTCATTGACGGGAATAGAGCAGGCGTTTCAATCATACTTCCAATTCGTTTACGCTGTTTCTGCAATTCTTCTGTTCCAGAATTTCCCCATAAAGAAAGTGTACCACTTGTTGGAAACGCAAGCCCTGTGACTAATCTTAAAAAAGTAGTCTTACCTGCTCCGTTTTGACCAATAAATCCATAAATTTTTCCTTTTTTTATTTGTAAATTTATGTGGTCTAATGCTAATGTTTGTTTATATTCTTTGGTTAAAGACTTTGCTTCTAAAATAATTGAACTCATATCCCAAACCTCCTTTACTTAAACCAGTATAACGGGCAATTTTAAAGAATTTCTTAAATCGTAATGAGAAAAGTTAAAAAAATAATAAAGCTAAGGAACGTTTAATCCTTAGCTTTATGTAGGCGGTAGCCAATGCCCCAAACAGTATCAATAAATTCTGTATCAGAGCATATCGCTTTTAATTTATTGCGTAAATTACTGATATGAACATTAAGTGTATTATCCTCAGCAATATATTCCGTATCCCAAACACTTTGAAAAAGATTCGATTTTGAAAATACTTTATCTGGATATTTCATCAACAATTCTAAAATGCCAAATTCTTTAGCGGTTAAGGATAATTCTATTCCATTCAAAAATGCTGTATTTTTCTCTAGGTCTAAAGTCAGATTGTTATATTGCAAACATTCTGTCTGGCTATTTTGAAATTGTACTCTTCGCAGATTACTTTCAATTCTGGCAAGCACTTCTTCCATATCAAAAGGTTTTGTGATATAATCGTCTGCTCCCAGACGAAGCAAGTCGATTTTATTTTGTGTAGTTTCTTTCGCTGAAATAATAATAACAGGTATCGTAAATTTCTTGCGTACATCAGATAAAATAATATCACCACTCCGATAAGGAAGCATAATATCAAGTATAATCAAATCAATTTTTTCTTTATTCAAAAAATCCAGAACATGAAGTCCATCATATTGGCAATGCACAGCATATCCTTTTTCTTTTAGGAAATCAGCCAATAACGCATTTATTTCTAAATCATCTTCAATAATCAATATTTTATTCATTAGCCTACCTCATTCCTGCAATGCTACTTTCCCATTATACATTTAAGGTTGTATTTCCTCAATACCATTGCAACCAATTATATGAGAGGGATTCTTATTTTGTCAATCTAATTGTAAGCAGAATAGTATAGATTGGATAAACAATTACCATACTATTCTGCTGTAACATTTATTCTACAATCTTCCAGTTATCGTCCTTATGAAGCACAAGGTCATACTGTGAGATTTGCGTCATTTTCGACTTGTTATCCAGATATTTTACGGACACGCTAACTTTGAGATTATCGCCATCTTTGGTAAAGACAGGGTTTACCAGTTCCGAAAATACATAGTCGCCGGATACAGGAGCAAGCACTCCGTCTTTGACATAATAGGCAAGTTCCTTTTCCGTAGCTGTCGGGTAGAGCTTAAAGAATGTTTCCAAGAAAGCGGTAGCGTCCTTGACTGTGTCGGAACTGACACTAACATCGGCTTCCTGTGCTTTCGGTTCATACTTTGATTTCTGCACTGCCGGAGCAAGGGTAGGATTCTGGGTAATGACCATTGCACCGTCCTTATCCACATGAACGGTCACTGTGTAGTTTTCTGTGACTGCCTGTGTCTGTTCTCCCTCTTTTACCTGCTGATCTACTTCGTAGGCAACGGTAAAATCGTCCGTTCCAGACTGTTCTACATTCCAGACCAGCACATTTGTAACCGTAACACTGGTTGGTATGTCCGTTCTGATGGTATCAGCGTTCAAGTCCTGTAATTCTTTGGTAAGGTATTTACTGATTTCCGTTGTTCTTGCTTCAATGGCTTCCTTGCTGGTATCCCATGAGTAGTAGGCTTTCGCAAAGTTCTTGACGAAATTTTCAATACCGTTGGTATCGTTCAATCTTAGCTGAATGATTTCTTTTTCATGTACCGTGTGGGTGTCAATGGCGGTAAAGTTCTTATACACACCAAAGCTGGTGCTTGCTAAAAGCACCACCCACAACAGCAGGACAGATTTCTTATGTGTCCCGACTTTCATGGTACGCACTTTCTTATTCTTAGGTGCTTTCTCTGTTTTTTCTTTCTTCTTAAACATATTTCAAGTCCTTTCTATTGTTTGATTCTTCCGGCACAAATGATGTGCTGTTGCCAGTAGGCAGAAGTCAAATCGGTATAGCCGATTGGATTTCCGGCATGATACATCTGATTGTTACCCACATAGATTCCTACATGGGTAACATAGTCACTGGTGTTGTAGGTGGAATGGAAAAAGACCAAATCGCCAGCCTGTGCCTGTGACAATGGGATATGCTGGGTTGCGTCATACTGTGCCTGTGCGGTTCGTGGCAGGCTGATTCCTGCTTTTCCGTAGCACCACTGGGTAAGACCAGAACAGTCAAAAGAGGTGTTCGGGTTACTGCCACCATAGACATATTTCCAGCCTTGATACTTCAACGCTTCATTCATAACCGCCTGTACCGTTTCATTACTGAACTGCTTCACGGTCAGATATTGGTTGACCAGCTCCACATAGAACATATTTCCGTAGTTGTAACGCCAGCCACCATTTTTACTGACCGCTATCGGGTTCGTATAGGTCACTTTTGTACCGCCGGATTTATTCTTTGCGAAATTCTCTGCAAGATTGAAGCTGTGCTTTTTCCCGTTCTTCGCCACATAGTCTGCATAGCCACCACCATAGTTATAAGACTGAATGACCACGTTAATGTCATTCATGCCTTTTGCTTTACAGGAAGAAAGCAGGGACGCAAAATATTTACACCCCTGCTTAATGGATTCTTCTGTACTTAGTGAGTTTGGCGGTAGTCCCAGACTTTCGCTGGACTGCATGACATCGGTAGCCGTACCGCCACTTTCTACCTGTATGATGGCAAGCAGGACGTTCACATACTCCGTGATACCGCTTTCTCTGGCGTATTTTTCTACCATCGGCTGATGTTTGAGGACATCGGCTGACAGGTTCATGCCAGAGTAGACAGTTGAATAACTGTTGGAACTGTCGTCATCTTCGCCGGAAATCAGTATCCCGAAAAAGAGGACGATGGAGAAAAGGACAGGAAATATCGTACCTATGATAAGGATACGCTTTAATCTCATTTCTTCCGTCCTTTCTCTGAATGTTTCGTAACAGTTTTACGGGCAGATTTTCCATTGACCTGTGTTTTCTGTACCGTAGATTCCTTATGATTACTGCTGGATTCCGCTACGTTTGGCTGATTCGCTCTGGCAACAGCTTTGACCTGCTGTTCCTGTCTGATATTGGTTCGGACAGTTTCTTTTCCAGCCTTAACTTCTGCATTTTTTATCACAGGAGAAGTAGCAGGATGTTTCATATCCGGCGTTTTGACCGTATCGGTCTGTGCAGGTTTTGGAACAGGTGTGGCAACAGGGCGTTCATGGCTTCTGGTAGCTCCGGCTGTCGCTGATCCATTCGCATGAACTGTCTGTTTTGCTTCCTGTGCTTTCTGCAATTCCTGTTTTTTCTGTGAGATATTTTCCCTGTGCAGATTGCGTTTCTGTGTACGCTGTTCCTGTCGGTTTTCCCGTTCTTCCACAACGCCACGCTTAAAGTCTGATACATTATCCTTTGCTTTCTGTTTTGCAGAGTGGACAGCATAACCAGCCTGTGTCGGCAAGTCTTTCACATTTTCTTTCAGAGAGGAAGCACTGTCACGGACTTTATTTTTCGTATCCATCACAGCACCTACCGCAGAACCGACACGGCTTCCCATGCTGGCAGAGGTATTTTCCCGTTTCTTTGGCGGTTGGTTCGTTGCTGGCTTTCCGGCTCTGGCAACACTTGCACCAGCCACCGCACCTGCAACACTTCCAGCACCGACAGCCCTTGCAATCCTGTGTTCCATACGTCTTGCCCTGTGTCGCATGAACACCATCGGTCTACGGAAAATCCGGCGACCTATCTGCTGGCTGTCATTGGCATTCAGACTGAACATACTCATTAGTTCTCCGAGCTTCATGTAGATTCCGGCAAAACAGATTATCTGCAAAAATGCCACCATGAAGAACGGGTAGTCCGTGGAGATGTTGTAGAACATACTGGAAATCGAAAATGCCACGGTCACAATCAGTGTGATTCCGGCTCTTGTCATAATGGCATTGAACACACGGACAACTGCCTGTTTCGCCATGTTCTCATAAGTCGGTATCATGGACAGTAAAAAGCTGACGGGCAAAAACATGGCATATATGATAAAAAGTATCTGGGAAAATAACATTATGCCGGTAAGCAGGAAGATAAAGATTGTGATACCGAAATTGAAAATGAGCAGGAAGAACACCATGCCAAGACGGTTGACGACCTGTGGAATGGTAAGGTTGTCATTGTTGTTATCCTCAATCTCTGTTTTGACAACATTTTCCCTTGTTTCCCCATCTTCGTCTGATGGGCTGGCAGATACCAGAGCTTCCACACGGTCAGCCCCGATTTCTTCGGTATCACTGTTCCCGAACTGCAATAACAGCCACGGTTTTTCTATCTGTATCGCAAACAGGCTGTCACGGATAAGGTCTACGCTGTCCTTGCCTTTGCTTTGTGAATCGGGGAGCATGATTTTTGTCCCCAAGTCCAGAGAAGCGGTGCTGATGTCCGAACTGAAATCATTGATTTTCTGGATATAATTGGGAGCATAAGCAATAAAGGACGCAGATACAATAAACACCACCACAAAGTTGATAACGGCGTGAAGTGCCTTGCTTGTTTCACGTTTGAGAAGCCCTGTATAGGCGGTGTAAACACCTACAATCAGAATGATAATGAGCAGGAATCCCACATAGAATCCACTGCTGGAAAATCCATGTTCGGTCACTCCGGCAAGTGTCTGGATACTTTTCCCGATACTGTCTGCCATATCATTGATGAAGTCCAGCTTATACGCCTGTTGCACCACATACCCAGTGGCATTGCTAAGATACAGGCTGATTGTCCAGACAAAATTTGTGATACAGTAAAGTCCGTACTGCACTGATTTCCCAATGCCGTCCAGCCAGTTCCACGGAAGCCATGACCAGCTATTGTCCACATAGAAATCAAGCTGATAGTTGGAAAGCGGATACTTTGAATACAGGTTGTCTGCATTGACCGTATCATCGACCAGTCCAGACGCATGAGCTACCGTCCCAAGCAGGGACAGCAGTACCAGTGTGACGGTCACGGAAAGCAGAACCAGTTTCAGTACATGGAATACCTTTTCTTTTGTGACAGATTTCATCATTCCAAATCCACCTCACTTTTTATCGGCGGTCTGGTATCAAAAGCATGGAGCAGTTCTACAAAGACAGGGTGTATCTGTACCACACCGACACGTCCGTATAAATCCTGCATTAAGCATTGTCCGTTCTCCAAATCCCTCAACCGTTTCTGGTTGTTTTCGTCCTCACTGTCCAGACCGAAAAACTCTAAGGTCTGCTTGATTTCATTGGTATCTGTGGAGCGGAACGCAAACTTTAAACCGATGTTATTTTTCAGACTTTCTTTCGATACGTCCCCAGAGGATTGTGTCACGAAATAAACTCCGGCGTTCATGGCTCTACCAGCACGCACCAGCTTATTTGAGAGTGTTTCTCCCTGTGCCACATTTAAGAACGCCCATGCTTCGTCCAAGTCCACAATTTTAAAAATGCTTCGGTCACTGTGAATGAAATCAAGGGCAAAGGTACTGATAACAATTAAGATGGATACCGACAATAGCTCAATGGTCGTGTATTCCTCAAAGGTGGTATCCTTATCCGGCAGAACCAAATCTGCAACCTGTATGATGTTGAGCTGGTTATCCAGACTGATTGCATTTTCCACCGAACCGTCCGAGAACAGGAGCTGTGCAAAATCATAGTCAGTAAAACTTTCGATATGGTCTGCAATGTTACGGGATACGGCGGTATCCTCTTTCCGCAGTTCCTCAATGACCTGCAACAGTCCGTGGTTCTGATTCTGGGATACCGTACGGACAGCTTTTCTAAGGACAGGAAACTTTTCGCCATCACGACTGCTGATACCTGTAAGGAACGTCAGAATATCAATGGCAAGACTTTCAGCGTCCTTGACATCTTTCATAATCACATACGGGTCTAACAGTCCTTGATTGCTGGAATCACTGGTAATGTTTACAATGTTGATTTCTTCTGCAATCTCCGGCAGTGTTGCTTTCCAGTTTCCACGCTCACTTTTCGGGTCTAGGATAACTGCCTGTCCACCGAACAGGACGGAATAATACACCAGCAGGTTATTACAGAATGATTTTCCACCACCAAGCGAACCGACAAAAGCAGAAGCCAACGCATTTGTGACCGTACCTTTTACCCCTTGACTGGCAAGGGACGGTTGTAGGTAGACATTTCTTCCCGTATCCACGGAATATCCGATATAGATTCCTGTATTTTCTCCCAACATCTGGGTAGCACCGAAACCAAGTCCGGCTAAAAAATCGGATTTCACATACTGGATATAATCATTGATATAACGCTTGCTGGCTGGAAGAAATTCTCCATGCAGTCCCAGCATATCTCCGGCAGGACGAACCAGCTTTACATTCAAATCATCGTAAAAATCCTTAACCTCATCACAACGGCGTTTCAGCTCGTCAAGATTGGGTGCAGACACCCGTATGACGTAACTTAGCTTGTACATACTTTCCTTGCTCTGGTCTAAATCTGTTTCCAGTTCATCGACACTGTCTAAGGCTTCCACCACATTTGAACTTGTTTCATTTCCGGCTTGATAGGCGTGATTGTCCAAGTCCTTTAATTCCTTTTTCTTGTTACGGACAGTGGTTAAGGCTTTCTTATTTCCGACAATCTCAACATTCATGGACGTATCCACAGGGAATGTGAACTGCTGTTGCTGGAAGTAGAAGATTTCCGATGATGGGAAGTCCAATTCTCCGACAATGGCATTGACCGTAAAGTAGGATACATAGCTTTCACTGTCCTCATGTTCCAGACGCAAATATCGCTGGCTTTCTTCTACCACACAACGAGTAGGACGGATAAGGTCATAATACTTAATCAGTGTTTCCCTTTTTAATTTTCTTTTTGGCAGAGGATATACATAATCTTCATAGGCTATCCCGTCCCTGCCGTAGAGGTGTTCCATCAGATACGCAAAGTCTTTGGCTTCCAGTCGGCGGATTTTGAACCTACGGGAGATTTTATTTTCCAATAACTTCTCCATCTTCACATAACGGTTGATTTCATCATTGCTCATGGAAACAAAGTCATTCATCAGCGTGTGTCTTACCTCATTCAAAAACTCACGGAATGTCAGAAATACCGATTTTTTGATGTTCTTCAGATTGACTTCGTCCTCTGTGACCATGAGCTTGAATCCCAGAAAGAAACGGTAATCTACTTGATTGTCGCCTATCATGGATACAAGGGCTTCGGTCTGGTCGTCTATTTTCTGATAGGCGATTTCCTTTAATTTTCCCATTACCAGCTTTTTAGACTGTTCCTGTATGCTTCGGATTGAACTTTCAGTTGCAATCTGCAACGCATGAATCTTTCCCTCACGGGACTGTGCGATAAGCTGACGGAAGCTGTCATGCACAAGGTATTTCTGTTCTGGGGATAAGAATGAATAATTGTACGGTATCAGCTCATAGTAGGCGAACACCTCATTGTCCTTATTCCAGACAAGGTTATTGTCGATATATTTAATCGGGAACATAGGTCACACTCCTTACTGCCGTGATAGTTTCCTCAAATTTCTGCTTATGCAGGTTCACGGCTTTTCCGGCATAAGTCACTTTGGGACGCAGGGCATACAGAACCATCGTCTTGATGTAACTGTATGGCTTTTTCCCGTCAAAGGTTTTCTGTGACATAAACCATGTGAGGGCAACGGGAATCCCGAAATATTTCAAAAACGCACCCTCAATCATGGAAAGTGGCGGTACATCTGCAAACAAAATGATGATAAATTCCGTCAGCACGAACCATGTAATCTGAGTAAAGGTCACGGGGAATGGCAAGTTTACATCATTGATGGCATACAGTACCTTTTCCACGTTCCAGATACTTGTATAACTTCGGATTTTCTTCACTTGTAGTAACTCCTTTCTTCATTTTCATAACAACAGGGACAGCCGGATTTAACAGACTGTCCCCAAGAGAAAAGCTGACAGTAGCACCAGTAGTTGGTGCTGATCTGCCAGCCCTTAACGCAGTACTTCACAGATACCAGCGTTTGTCGCAATAAATGTCCCCTCTATATCGAGGTCACGCCCGTAGGCTTCATAGTCGATATAGTTCTGTAAAGAGGACGGGATTTCTCCGAGTACCTGTTCTTCATCAATCAGATAGTAGGCTAAATCGGTCATCGTTTCACAGCCGGAATACAGAATGATGTCATCTTTATGCTCCACCAGTTCTTCCAGACTTCCATAATAGGATACGAAACTGTCCAAGTCGTCCAGCAGGTAATCCGGTAATTCTTCCAACTGCTCATAGATACGGTTCAGTTCTTCGATGGAAATGTATTCGCTAATCTCCATCGGGAAGTTGTCCGTATCATGGATTGCGTATTCTTCGTACTCTGCATTTAAGCCGATACGTTCTGCAATCACTTCTTCGTCCAACGGAAAAGAGAACCAGTCCCCGACCAGTTCTTCCTCATTGTACTTGCCAAGATTGGCTATATAGACTTGCATATCATCAATCATAAGCGGTCACTTCCTTTCACTCTTTGTATTCATAAAATCTGCCATGCACACACAAGAACCGTTCTGATGGTTCTTCCATATCCGAACAGTTCCGATGGTATGTAACATTGCAAAGTCCGGCTTCCAGCTCTTGCAGGTTTGGAAACCATTCTCTTTGAATTGCAGGTATATCTTCGGGTGGAATTTCACTCTCCGAAATCGCAAGGCAGATATTGTTTAACAGGTCAAGGTCTGTATCTTGCAGGATTTCAAAAGGGAAATCATAATCACTGATAAGATAACGGTCACTGTCCGGCGGTAAGCCAATGGATTGTTTTAATGCTTCTATGTTGCAGGGAAGTGTAAACCATGCACAGCCTGTATCTTTTTCCTGTTCATCAAGATTGATAACAAATACTTTCATTTCTGCCATAAGCAATACCACCTGTCAAAGTTTGAACATACCATTGTTGCAGAGAGCATAACGTCCTTTTTCTTCCAACTCATGGGCGTAGGCTTCCAGATTAAAATATTTCTTTCCCTTTTCGGATAGTGCAGAAAATTCAATGTTATGCTCCAAGCGGTAACGGGCAACGTCCATGATGTTGTGGCATTCTGGATAAAACAGAAATTCTTCCGACTTCTGCAATAAATCCTCAACACCGCCACAATACGGAATCAACTCTTTATAAGCCTGCTGAACCTCTGGCGATAAATCCGTGTAAGCAAAGTACAGCTTATTTAAGCGTCTGACAGAAGTTGTCCTTACAATGTCGCCAGCAAAAGGAAGTTTCATATCTGTGATTTGATAATCTTTGCTGTCAGCTTCCACACCGAGCAGGTCACGGAACAGCTCATAATCAATGGGTAAATCAAACCAGCGAGAGGTTTTATCCTCTGCTGATTTGGTCGTTTCAATCAATACGCTACATTCTTCCATCGTAATTCAGTCCTTTCTTCTAATTTTGAGTATGAAAAAAGCAGTCGATCATAACTGAAAGACTGCTTAACTCTAAAACAATATTAAAGCGTTTCTTCTTTTAAATTCTGACTCAAAAGGGATTTTAACTCTTTTACATCATTTTCAGACAAATCATTTTGATTAACAAGAACCATTTCATTTTTTATTGTTCTGATATATATGTAATTTCTGAAAATCCCCCAACATTTAAAGGCGTTCCAATGATTAGTCCCGTTACCGATATCAGAACTAACTGTAATACCATCGGTATCAAAACAATATTCACGTTTTCCCGAAGTCAATTTATTATCCATCTTTGAATGAACAATATTTATTACTTTTTTCTGAAATGTGTTAGCTCCGTTTATGATAATCCAGATAAAGAAAACCGAAAATAATAATCCAATAATACCATATCCAATACGACTATTCATAAAACAAAGAATCGTATATATTAACATTATGACAGCCATCACAGACGATAACCCTGTTGCAAATTTACGTTTCTTTACATTTTTATCACTGGCTAAAACGATTTCTTTTAAAATATCTTGTTCTTGCTGTCCGATTTCAATACTGTATCTAACCATAATAAGAATCTCCTTTAAACATTTTAATGATATTAGTATATTACCACAAATTAGTATATTACCACAAGTTTGTGTTCAAAATGTGGGATCCTTAATTTTACGCTCCAATAATCTTATTAAATAACTGTAACAATACGTCTTTTACGCCGGACGCATTGAATACAAGACCAACGGCGACTAAGGCAACTACCAAGAATCCGATAAGTTTGGAAAACTCACGCTTGAATCCCAAGTAGATTCCGATAACAACAATCGCCATCAGCACAAGGCTCTGTGCGTTGCTTAAAAACCAGTTATAAAGGTTCTGTCCAAAATTCATGCTTTCTTTTCTCCTTTCAGTTCCATCATTTTTCGGTCAGACTGTCTGCCAGCCTGTAAAATACACATGGCAATCACGCCAACTGTTCCACCTAAAGAGAAGAACAGGAAGTCAAATAATAATCGTTGCATTTTTCAATTCTCCTTTTCTAAAATTACATCTTCGGTTGATGTGGTCTGTTGTTCGATTATCTTGTAGTGCTTTTCCGTCAGTTTCGTGGATTTACGGATTTCTTTCAGATAATCAATCCCTGTTTTCGCTGTGATTGTTTCCAGCATTTTGAGTGTCGGGTCAACCTGCCGTTGAATCCAGCGTAGGGTTCTGTCCAGTGTGTAGGGTTCGGGTTTGGTCGTGAGCTTTAACGGCTCTCTGTTTTCCCCGATGAACCACGCCCAGCGGACAGATAATTTCCAGTCGTTCCGTTTCTTGTCTGCTTCCTTATCCACAAAGCGTACATAACGGTTGATAATAGAAAATGCCGTCCGTTCAGCGTCATAGTAAGTCAGCAGGTCACGGACAGCATAATAAGCACGTTCATTTTTTAACCGTATTTCAAATCTGTTTTTTATCGGTGCTTCCTCAATGGGAATCCCAAGTTTGATGTACTGCTCATAGCTTTTTTCATAGACACAGAAGTACACCTCACTTTTCAATGAGCCGATGTAAAGTGTATAGCCCATACCAGCCTTGTCCTGTTCCTCATGCTTGACCAGTTCGCCGGAAGCATAGGACTTAAAGGAACGGAACACCGATACACATTCCTCATTCCGGCATTTTTCGGTCAGTTCTGGAATATCCAACATTCCTGTATGGTCATTGATGGCAAGGTCAAGGCGTTTCATCACACCACCGTCCACCAGAGCGTCCATAAGGAAATCATACCAGCTCCGTTCCTGTGCCAGCAGATAACTTTCAAACTGGCGACAGCCTTTTCCTTTCAGTTCCAGCAGGACACCTTTTTCTTCATCGGGAGAAGTATATACGAAAATATCTCCGATGTAGTAGTGTTCCGTGTAGCTGTAATGCCCGAAGTCCTCATGTATCATGTACTGGATATTGAGCTGTAAGATGTCCTTAATGATGTGTCCAATATCCAGTGTCGGAAACCGTATCCTCACATAATCAAACAGCATGGTAAGCGGTGCTTCTGGATTGAATTTTTCCAGAGCTTCCAAAAGTTTTACTTTCATTTCTTCTGTGACCGCCACCTTTCCGGATTCGATACGGCTTAAATGTTCACGGCTGATTCCAGCCATGACCGCAAGTTTCGTCTGGGATACACCGTACTGCAAACGTCTGTCTGCAAAATCCTGTATCCACTCTGTATCATTCAGTGCGATACCCCCTTTACGAAAAAACTGTGACATTTTATATCCGATGTCACAGCAGTAAAAAAAGCTACCAAATGCTTGATTTCAGCTAAGAATCGGTAACTTTTGTGTATGTTTCCTTGTGATTTGTGCCCCTCTGTTAGATACCGAGGGGCTTGATATTGCTGGCGTGGCTACCGCCACACCAGCAAGGCTAGTCCGTACCTGTGGCTTTCGCTCCGCACGCCACCTGTCCGTCCTGCCTTATGTGTGCAATCATTCCATTTCCAGAGTAAATTTTTCTGGATTGTCCACAATATTGTATGAACCGTCTATCTGGTTCTCCTGCTGATAGGAAAAGCTAAATGCCGAGTTGCCGGATTCAGCGTCTTTCTGGTTCTTGTAGACCGTAACAGAAAGTGCGTGGGGAATCTGAATATCATAACTGAAACGGACACTGTGAAAAGAATTGTCCCTGCATTTTTCAAATATTTGTTCCGCACATTTCTGTTGATCGGTCACAATCAGAGTGTTGAGTATGACTGACACCCGTAGCTCATAATGGTTATCCGAGCCAGAGCCGGACGAAGAAGATACGTCCATCTGCCGACCCCATTGCAAGTAAGACAGGCTTCCTGCCAAGAGCAGAAGTATAGTGATTGCTATAATTATTGTCCGTTTTCTTATCATTTTAATTTCCTCCATACACCTGTATTACAGTACAAGTGTAGAACAAAACAGCTTATTTTTCAATACAGCTATATTTATAATTTGATTAAAAGACGAGGTAAACAAAAATGACAGTATACATGGATTTAGAAAATCTTCTCAAAGAAAAGAATGTCAGTAAAAACAAAGTCTGTGAAGCCTGTAATTTACAGAGGACACAGCTCAACAACTATTGCAAAAATAAAGTAACCAGAATCGACTTCTCCATCTTAGCAAAGTTATGTGAATATCTGGACTGCACACCTAATGACATCTTGAAATTAAAGTAAGGCTTCGGATTGTTCCAGAGCCTTTTTTTCTGTTCTCCTTTCTACAAGTTCCCCAATCGTACCCAAGAAATCATAGCTTTTGGGTACAAGGGGAGTGTAAAATTCCGATATGACGCTTGTTCCCACATCACAGTATCCACGCCCTTTGATTCGCTTCTGGAAAAACTGTTTTTTTACATCACTTCCAAAGAGCATACCGTAACCGAGTTCACTCATGCGACCAAGTCCCACACGGAAGTTGAAATTATCTCTGATACCATCTCCGAAATATTTTGCGTCTGGACGCTGGCAAGCCACAATCAGAAAGTATCCAGCCTGTCTGCCGAGCATAACGATTTTCTTTAGCTGGCTTAACAGGGCAGTGCTTTCCTTTGTCGTCAGCATTTCCAAAAACGCCACATATTCATCAAAGATAAGGAACTGTGGAGCAAGCCCCAGATAGGCGTAGTTTTCTCCTGTGCGGTAGTTCGGGTGCAGTTTCATTTCTTCCGAGCGTGTGACCATGCCCTCATAAAAGGCATTGACGCAGTCAATCATATCGTCTTTCGTGTGATAGACGTTTCTCATGACTGTTCCCAAGTCTGCAAGGTCAGCGTTCTTCGGGTCAAGAATGTATAAATCCGCATTGGTTTTAAGCAGGGCTTCAATGATGGTCAGCAGAAAATAGGTCTTTCCACCACCTGTACCACCGCAGATAAGGGCATGGGGAAGTGAATCATATTCCCACACCAGATTTTTCATTAACCGCAGACCGCCGTTTTCGGCAATCACTTCATCAATCGAAATACGATTCGCTATCATATCATAGAGCAGGGTGTATTCGATATATCCGTCATGCAGTGTCTTGTCGGTCAGCTCACAGTACAGCCCCGATTCCAGTTTATCCTCTAAGGACAGGAGCTGTTCTTGATATTTTCCCATTGTGATTTCACACAGGATATGGAGCAAGCCATTGTCCATCTGATAGTAGATTTTGGGAAACCACACGATTTTTTCTCTTGATCTGCTTTGCAGGTCAGTGAAAAAACCGCTGTCTTTGGTGTTCTCCGCTTCATACCATTTATTTTCCAGCACCATACGAGCCAACTTTTGTCTGTGTAGCAACCGCTTGATACGGTCATATCCGTAACGGTAGTAGAGAAAAGTGACCAATACACAAATACCAGTCGCTATCAGAACCGTAATGGAATTGTAGGCAGTCCAAGTAATTCCGGCATGGAGCAGGTTAAAATCTTTCCAGTCGGTAACAAGGAGCTGTCGCAGGTTCAGTAGCAGGAATACCGCAACGAACAGGAGCAACAACCAGCCGATACAGAAATGATAGACCAGTGACTTGTCACTGGCACGAATCCTGTTACCTTTAGATTTCCATGTTTTCATATAAGCTCCTTTCTTCGGGCATAAGAAAAGCAGTCAATCGTGTAGACTAACTGCTTTGCAAATATAAGTATTATTTAGTTTAACGGTAATACAACGTCCAAGTATGCTGTAATAAAACTTGCCATTTCATCATCTAAATCAGCCACCCGTTTTACATAACTTTCATTTTGAAAATTAAGTACTTTAAATATTTTTTCATACTGTGAAATAACAAAATCCGCATCACGAATATCAAATGTCAATTTAGGAGAATCCAGCATATTGTGTCCAACAATTTTATTTCGATACTCAGATATACGAGCAACCAATTTATCACAGGTACTTCGGTCAATTTCCTTTTTTATTGCACCTAAAGAATCATAATACTCTTGCTTTTTTTCGTCTTTAATATATCTAAAAATATTATTTTTAAATTTATCAACGGTCAAACAATCTTTTTCTTTATCGTCAGTAAACGCTTTAATTTGAAGAACTAATTCCCAAGCCACGGTTATATATATTCGCCTTAAGATAATCCTAATCTCAAATCTTTCTGTACTATCATTACTATTACGATAAGCTACATCTCGTTCATATACCATGTTTAAGAACAGCAAATTATACTTTGCTTCAATCAGCCTATCAGCTAAATTATCTCTCTCTTGTACATATGCGTCACAATATTCCGCTTTTATATAATCTTTATAATCCATATTTATGACTCCTAAAAAATGATTTGATGATTTAATACATTATAACAATTGCATTTGACCAGTACAATGAAAATCTAAGCTATGGATTTATTTCTTCGCTGGTTGCTGTGGAGCATTGTTCTGTGGATTTCCGGCGCGAGTACCTTTGTTCTTCGGAACAATATCGTCTGCCTTTACATACCAGTCCACATCTGCACCACGGTAATTCGCATTAGCTACCGTATCTGCAACAGGGTTGATAAGTTCCACTTCGGCGTTGTAGTCATAGTCCTTTAACGGAATAGTCGCCGGAACAGATACCTGTATCATGCGTCCCTGTGTGTTGCACTTCAAATCGTAAGTGCGTTCCTTGATTTCTTCACTGACTGTTCCATCTTCATTCTGTACATGAACCTCACGGCGTAATGCGGAGAACTTCAACACTCCGAAAGTCTTTTCTTTATCAATGACGATTCCATTTGCTAATCTCATAATCTGAATACCCCCTTATTTACTTTCTGCTGGTAACATATCGTCTGCAAGTAAGATGTAATTGACAAAACCACGTTCCCCGATTTTATAGCCATCGGTAGTGATTCGTGGGTTGATAAGTTTTACTTTCTGCTCCGGCGAGAAATGTTTTTCGCCAGCTTTGGCAGGAAGTGTCACAACTACATCATCAGCTCTCTGCACATCAGAATACAGGTTGTAGCTTCTGGTAATGACAGCCATACGCCCGTTGATTCTCTGCTGTTCCGTAGTATTTTCTCCGGCAAACTCCAAGTTCCCGAATGTCTTTTCCATGTTTGGTACGACAAATCTTAATTCCATAAATGATTGACCTCTTTTCTTTCTGTTTTAGTTTCTTTCCTGCTGTACTTTGTGGGGAGATACACTCCCCACGCCCCTAGTGGACTTCACGTTCCCGTAAATCAGAGCTTCACGGGAGCGTGAAGTTGCAAAAAGGGTGGCGACCTTGAACGCTCTACCAACCGCTACATTACCGCCTTATGATTTCTTTTTACGGCGTTTGAAGTAAAGCATACTGCCAAGCTCTACGCAGGAAAGACCGAGCATGGCAAGATAAGCATAGATATTGGTATTGTCGCCTGTTTTTGGGCTGTCACTTGTCTTAGTAACCGTAGATGGTGTATCCGGCGTGTCGCTATCCTTTGGTGTGTCTGGGACTTCCGGCACTTCCTTGATTGTCACAGTCTGTCCATCGTCTGTGATGTCCTTATGTTCTGTCACTTTCTTTGCTTCGTCTGGATTGCTCATATCGTATAATTCCTCAAATGTGACAAGGCTCTTGCCACCAAGAGAAGAACCATCAAAGGTAAAGGCAATCTCAACCGTCATTTTTTCATTGTCGGCTGTAAACTCATAATCATTGGATACTTTCTTTCCATCAATCAGAAGTTCTGCATTTTCCTCTTTTAACATCTGCCAGCCGGAAAGTTTGTATTTTGTTCCAACTTCCAGACCATCTAATGTGACTTTATCCACAATCGTTACATCTTTTCCGGCTTCGATTTCTTTCTTGCCGTTCTTGTCCGTAGCGGTCGTATGGATTTTGATGATACGTTCCGTGATAAAAACGGTCTGTCCATCATCGTTGATGTCTTTATGTTCGGCAACCTTGACAGGCTCTTTCGGATTGCTCATATCGTACAATTCCTCAAAGGTAACAAGGTTCTGACCGCCAAGAGAAGAACCGTCAAAACTGTAAGTAATCTCAACCGTCATTTTTTCACTGTCAGCAGTGAATGTGTAATCACTGTCTACACATTTCCCGTCAATCAGAAGTTCGGCGTTTTCTTCCTTTAACATCTGCCAGCCAGAAAGTTTATATTTTCTGCCTGTTTCCAAGCCATCAAGTGTGACTTTGTCCACGATCTTGATGTCTTTTCCAGCAACAATCATTTTTTCGCCTGTTTTCTTGTCGGTAGCTGTGGTATGGATTGTGATTTCTTTTTCGTATTCATCAGTAAGTGTCCCTAAATCTACGGTCACTTTATTTCTGGATACGACCACCTCAAAAGCTGGAATCAGCTTAAATCCGGTATTGGAATCACATTTTAATTCCTCAATCACATAGGTATCATAGAGTAATGCACCTTTGCTGTCGTCTGGTTCAGATGTCCCAAACCATACACCGTCCTCACTGGATTTTCCAGCATTGGTATTGACTTTGTGGGAAGCCCAGCTTGAAGCAGTGGAGAACTGACCGTTTTTGTCAGTAACTACAATATGGGATTCTCCTGTTGTCTTGCTTGTAATTCTGAATGGAACACCTGCAAGGCGTTTATGTGTACCTGCACCGATTTTTACACCCTCAATATCGCCACGTTTAATCTGGTTGTAGACAGAGTGGGATTTGTCGGTCAAGTCCACGATTTTTCCATCTTCCGTGATAGAAAAGTCGATTGTCTTTGCACCATCTGTTAAGTAGCCCTCTGGTGCTTTGCTTTCTTCTAATCTGTATTTTCCGTAAGGGAGTAAATCAGCAGAAGTAGAAGCAATTCCGTCAATGCCTGTCTGAATCTTCTTTACCGTTTCATTCTTGCTGTATAATTTTCCCTTAACCAGTACAGGACTGTCATTTAAGGAAATGATATTAAATTCTGTGTACTGTAAGGTAGCACCGCCCTGTGCTTTGGTATCCTTTGTTTCAAGGTCACGCTTCTGGATTTTTACACCGCCACGGATAACTTTGTCGGATACGGAATACTGGTTGCTTCCAGAAAGTACGGCAAGTTCGCCATCTTCGGAAATCTGTGTAAGGTATGTTCCCTTAATCTGTTCGGAACTTCCGTCAGCCTGCATATATGCACCCTCTAATAAGTAGCCGTTTGGTGCTTTTGTTTCTGTGACAGTGAGGGTACCAAGTGGCAGTACATTTTTACCGTCCTGTGTATAGAAGCTGTCGCCAGATACTTTGTAGCTGTCGGCAAGTCTGGATACATAATGGATAGTTCCGTCACTGTCTTTTTTGGCAACGGTTTTGGTTGTCCATGTACGGGTAGCCTTTGCAGGGAGATTGTCTGCATTGTAGTAATCGTCATAATAGCTCCATGTGAACTCTGCACCCTCTAAAGAAGCAGTTCCCTGTGGAGTGGATTTTCCTGTTTCCATGTCGATTTTAAATAAATCAATCAAAGTTTCTGTGACCTTTGGAGTGTCCGCAACAGTCAAAGTCGCTGTTTTCTCAACTTCCACATTTAAGGGATGGACAGTAGAATCCAGCTTGTAACCCTTTGGAGCAGAAAGCTCCTTGATGTAAACTGTTCCGGCTTTTACCTCAACTTCTTTGGTATCACCGTTTCCATCGGCAGTAAGTGTGGCAAGCTGGCTGTTACAGCCCTTATCAGAATAGACACCAAATGTCGCACCCTCAAAGGAATAGCTGGCGTTACCATCTGTGACCGTTGGATTGGAAGAAGTCTTTTTGACTTTTGCATTTCCCACATTTAACTTCGTCCAGAACTGTCCGATGTCCTGTCCTTCGCCAGTGTAGATGTAACCACCACATTCATAGCGTCCTTTGTTTTCTTTCACAAATGCTTTCGCACCAGTGTACACTTCATTTTGTATTGTCTGTGAGATTTCATTATAAGAAGCTCTGACGTTGTCACACTGCCAGCCGAGCTGTTCACTCAATCTCTGCCAGATAACACACTGTTCCAGCAAATACTTCTGGTTGTTATTCAGTCCGGTATGAGTAGCGGTATATTGCTTGACGTACTCTAATGAAAGAGCAACGTCCGCAATCTGATCGCTACTCATACGGGAGCTTGCGTCAGAGCGTGTTTTATAGCCATTCTTGAAACTGGTATTGATGTCCACGCAGTAAGCAGTTTCGCCCTCAACTTTCATGTGTCCCTCATTAAATGTGGATTTGATAGAACCATCATTCATAACGTGTTCAATGTAGCCGACACGTTCTGCTGATTCTGTCCAGTATTGATTGCCGGAAGCGTGAACCGCCGTCATTGGTAATGCCGTGAGAATGGTTGCAAAAGCAAGCGTTCCTGTCAGTAATCGCTTTACTAGCTTATTCATATTTTCTCTTTCTCCTTTCGATTTTGGGTATGAAAAAAGACGCTCATTTATTGAACGCCTTTAACTAAATAGTCGATATTGAGATTTGGGATTAGGTACAAATCAGATAATTTTAATTGCACCTCATTGCATTAAAATTGCATTTTTTAATATTTTTATATGGTTTTATAGTTACTTATATTGCCTAAAAATGGCTTAAAATCAACGATTTTGCTTTATACTCCGTACTGTCTGTCTGGAGTTTGAATAACGGATTAGAATGCCGAAAGCCTGTATTTATGCGGGCTTCCGGCATTTGTTTTATCAAATGGCTCTAGTTTGGCTCTATTTGTGGGTGGAGTAATTGATTGGAAGGGAGATAAAAATGAAACAGTTATCCGAGAATGATGCATATGAAAATTATTATCAATTTGTAGGTGCTACAAAATACAGAAAACCTCTTTTTTATGACAATGAGATTCGTGATAGATTAAGTTGCATTATAGCAGACATTTTTAATAAAAAAGAAGAGATAGAGTTAGTTGAAAGTACAGTTGCATATAATCATATTCATGTTTTAGTAAAAACGCAAGTAGATCCTTCTAAAGTAGGACAACTTTTATTTGGGGTTTCGTCAAGAATATTGAGAAAAGAATTTCCTGTTCTTGTAGAACAAATACCAAAAGGTTTGTGGGGTGGTAAGTCATTTGAACCTATTGTTGATAAAAACCACCTTGATAATTGCATTTCATATATTAGAAGACATCAACCTGATAACACAAAGATATAAACAGGTTTATTGCAGAATGAAAAGAGGAAAATGTTATTATGCCATTAGGATTAAAAAGAGGAACAGTGCAGCTTGAACCACATGATAAACAGTGGGATGAGGCTGCCATTCAAACAATCAGAAAACTTAAATCTATATTAGGTGATGATGCTATTGATATACAGCATATTGGGAGTACAGCAATACCGGCAATCAAAGCAAAACCGGTTATTGATATTGTCGTTGGGGTAACCGATTTTGAGAGAATAATGTTACATAATGAGCAGTTACAGAAGGAAGGAATCTTTTATCGTGGCTCGGATGTGGAATATCAGATTCTTTATGTAATGGGTGATATGGAAAAGGATATTAGGACACACCATATTCATGTTGTGAAGTGGAATGGAACTGAGTGGAAGAATTATATTCATTTTAGAGATTGTCTAAATGCTAATGAGAATATAGCTTTGCAGTATGATAGGGTGAAGGAAGAACTGGAAAGTAAGTATGCAGATGATAGGGTGGCATATACTAATGGAAAGCAAGAAATGATAGATATTATTCTGAATGGCAAATAGATTGTTGACATGAATTGCCAAGACTGGTATATTATTCAACAAAAACAAGGAGAACATACACATGAATCAGAACTTATATTCAAGACATTATATGTACATGTATTACGGACGTACACGGCTATAAACATGCAAGGATAGTGCATTAGGTTATAGCTTGTAGGTCTTTTAGTCTAGTGCATAAAACCAGAATATAAGAGAAGATTTTACATACATTGCATCTTATTAAATTGGAGATATCGCACTGGACATTGAATGTTTGGTGCGATTTTTTATGTTTACAAGAAAGAGGTGCAGAAAATGAATGATTTAATTGAACTTAAACTGATAACAAGAGAAGATGCTGAATGTCTGCATAAACTGCAGATAGAAGCGTTTATGCCCTTATATGAAAAATATCAGGATGATGCTACAAGTCCGGCGAAAGAAAGCCTTGAAACAATAACAAAGAAGATAGTTGATGATAATTCGGATTTCTATTTTATTTTGTTTAATGGTGAGAAAGCTGGAGCTGTAAGAGTTAAATGGCATAAAGGGCAAAAAGTACACAAGAATGTAAATTGGATATCTCCTATTTTTGTTATTCCAAAATTTCAAAATAAAGGAATTGCCAGTAACGTAATCAAACAATTATTTGATATTTATCCGAATACAATAGAATGGTGGTTATCTACTATTAAGCAGGAAGAGAAAAATTGTCATTTGTATGAAAAATGTGGATTTGTTCGAACTGGAGATGAAATAGTTGTAAAAGAAAATATGACATTAGTTTTTTATGTAAAGAGTTATATTGAGGTAAGGAGATTTAAGGAAGAGGATGCCAAAGAGGTCAGAAATCTTATTGTCAGGAATTTCTTAGAGGTTAATAGTAAAGATTATGGCATATCAGCAATGGAAAAACTTGCAAAGGTTTACGATGTGGAAAAAGTTCTGAATGTGGCAAGTTATGCGCATATGTACGTCTTTGAATTTGATGGAAAAATAATTGGAACAGGTTCTATCTCAAGTTTTTGGGGAAGTGAAACAGAAAGTATACTTTTGTCCATTTTTGTCCTCCCAGAATTTCATGGGAAGGGTGTTGGAAGAAAAATCATAAATACATTAGAAACGGATGAATTTTATGTAAGAGCAAGCAGAATTGAGATACCGGCATCCATTACAGCAACGGAATTTTATAGAAAATTTGGATATGATTACAAAAATGGTGTTAAGGAATTGGATGATGAACACCATTACAGATTGGAAAAGTTTAAGGCGGCAGGGTTGAAATAACAACAGATAATCAATTATTTTTATTTATCCTTGCAGAAGCATTAGTTCTTATGTTAGGATACTCTCTAAGGAAAGTACCCATGACAGGGTGGTAGCCTCCCGAGTTTTATGATACCGGGCAACCGGAATACATAGGAAGGGAGGTGGCGCCGATGACGGCTTATGAGATCATTTCGATTTTCATTGGGATATTAGCATTGTTGATGTCCTTTGGTAGCTTGATTGTAGCGTTGCTTGCCTTTCTCGATAAGAGAAACAAGCGAAAATAAAAATGCCTATCCTGTCTGCCAACAGGATAGGCGGTGTCCTTAAGGACATTCATTAACCTAAACTCGGAGCATCCACCTTTGGAGTGGGTGCTTTCTGTTTAATTAGATATTATCATCTTATGTCTGATAATTCAAGAGGTTTCACTAATTTGGGAAAAATTTTACAGTAAGGCGGTCAGTGCCTTTTTTGACAACCATATTGTCATCAAGCAGGTGTTGCTTGATTTCTTCGATATTTTCATTGATATGCTGCAAACTGTCAGCATACTCTTCTTCTGAATAATCATCTTTAGCTTTTAGCATATTTTCACGAATTTCCAAAGCTTTCATATAGGTACAAAGTTTCTTGTTGATGAGGTTGTTCTTAAATGACAGCTTTACAGTTGATGGCTTGAAATTGCCCTCATCGTCCTTATCTGCTTCAAATTTCATATCAATCTGGTCATCCAGTTTAAACAGCAATGATAATACATCAGAAACTGTTTCTATATCAAAATCCATGAAAATGTTAATACTGATGCCTAATGCATTGGCAATCTTTAAAAGCTGGTCAGGCTTTGGATTACGGATTCCATATTCATATTTCTTTATTGTTGCGGAGTTTATGCCGGATAACTGACCAAGCGTTTCCTGCGATATTCCACGCATATTGCGAAAGTATTTAATCTTTTCTCCAATAGTCATAAAAATGCTCCTTTATGATTTGTTACCCCTATTCTATCACAATGGGACACATTTGTGTATAAAAATTTGATTAAATTACTTGACGGACACAAATGTGTACTATACAATACGAGTAAATAAGGTCATAAAAGTGTACTAAAATAAAAACAGGAAGGAGAACACAATATGGAGAATACGATGAAGATGTATGTAACAGCAGATGAAGCTGCACAGATTCTTGGAGTATCAAGAGGATATGCTTATAAAATCATTCGTGGTCTTAATAATGAATTGAAAGAAAAAGGCTATCGAGTGATTTCAGGCAAGGTACCTACAAAGTATTTTAAAGAAAAGTTTATGGTATGGCAGTTGGTTAATGGAGAGGAGATGATGATATGCCAGCTACAAGAGATGGTAAAACATGGCGCAGCCAGTTCTATTATGAGGACTGGCAGGGTGTACGCCATAAAAAGAACAAAAGAGGCTTTAAGACAAAAGCAGAAGCAGAGGAGTGGGAGCGGAACTTCCGTCAACAGCAGAGAAAAGATTTGGATATTAACTTTGAGAATTTTGTTGAAATCTATTTCTCTGATGTGGAGAACCGGCTTAGAGAAAGCACAATCAAGAATAAAAGATATGTGTTTGATTTAAAGGTTACACCTTATTTTAAAAAGAAAAAGATGTGTGAGATTAAGACTTCAGATATCCGGGCTTGGCAGAATGAATTGATTAAGCAGGGGTACGCACCAACTTATCTTAAAGGTATTAATAACCAGTTGGCAGTACTTTTCAATTATGCGGTCAGATATAATGACCTGAAAGATAATCCATGCAGGAAAGCAGGAAGTATCGGGAAAAGCAAGGCTGATGATATGGAGTTTTGGACAAAACAGGAATTTAAGCAGTTTCTTCCGTCTATGGACAAGAAACCGGAGGCGAGAATGGCATTTATGCTTCTGTATTGGACAGGGATGCGTATAGGAGAATTGCTGGCACTTACCTATGAAGATATTGATTTGGAAAAACGAATTATAAGCATTTCTAAATCATATCAGAGATTGGATGGAAGAGATGTAATTACACCGCCTAAGACACCAAAGAGCAATCGTAAGATTACTATTCCACCATTTCTGGCAGAAGAGTTAAAAGAATATTGTAGTCGTTTATATGGAATTATGCCAAATGAAAGAATGTTCCGATTTACAAAATCTTATATGGAGCATGAGATTGTACGAGGCATAAAGGAAACAGGAGTTAAGAGAATCCGTATTCATGATCTGCGTCACAGCCACGCATCACTTCTGGTGGAGCTTGGATTTCAGCCATTGGCAATAGCAGAACGACTGGGACATGAAAAGATAGAAACAACATTAAATACTTATTCACATTTATATCCGAATAAGCAGGCAGAACTGGCAGACAGGCTAGAGCTGGAGAATGGGGAGGACAATCTATGAGTGGAGTACACAAACATCCAACAATCAGCTTTCGTGTATCGGACAGAGAGTGGGAAATGATTGAAGCTAAGATACTTGCAAGTGGTATGCAGAAGAAAGATTATTTTGTCCGTTCCTGCATTTATAACAGAATATGTGTTGTAGGAAAGAAAGAGGTCATTTACCAGCTTGTAGAGGAATTGCAGAATATGCAGACAAATCTTTCCGAACTGGTAAAACAACTGGGACAGCAGGAGGTAACACTTACTGCTGAGGGGTTGGAAGATATGCGAAATGACTGTATGGATATGTTACAGGCGATTATTGCAATGCTGGATGGTGCAAAGTATCTCTGGCAGGGAGTACAGATTGATAAAGAAAGAAGTCCTGACAGCGGCAACTGTTAGGACTTGCGGTAACAAAAGAAAACCTCTGTTACACCTGTAAATACAACTAGAGTATAGCAGAGGTTCTTCTTAGGAGCAAATAAAAGATTTGAAAATGGAGGACTTTTATGGAAGGACAGAAGACAGAATTAAAGATAATACGAATGTCGGAGGTTGAGTCACAAGAAGTGAAATGGCTGTGGTATCCGTTTATACCATATGGGAAGCTGACAATTATTCAGGGAGATCCGGGTGATGGAAAGACCACATTGGTGTTAAACATAGCAGTAAAGCTGTCAAAGGGAGAATGTCTCGACAGTGATATGGATGTGCAGGAGCCGGTAAATGTCATTTATCAGACAGCAGAGGATGGACTGGCAGATACAGTAAAGCCGAGGCTTGAACTTGCCGGGGCGGACTGTGAAAAGATACTGGTTATTGATGAAAGTGATAAATCTTTATCTATGGCAGATGAAAGACTGGAAGAGGCACTTGCAAAGACAGGGGCAAAAGTATTGATATTAGACCCGATACAGGCGTATCTCGGTGGTGGCATGGATATGAACCGGGCAAATGAGGCAAGAGATATGACGAAGAAGCTGGGAGCATTAGCAGAGAAATACCAGTGTGCAATTCTTCTTATTGGTCATATGAACAAGGCATCTGGTAATAAAGCTGCATACAGGGGCATGGGTTCCATTGACTTCTTTGCTGTGGCGAGGAGTGTGCTTTTGGTCGGCAGAATAGAGGGAGAACCTAATACAAGAGCAGTTGTTCAGATAAAGAATAATCTTGCGGCATTTGGACATCCGAAGGCATTTATGTTATCAGAAACGGGCTTTCGTTGGTTGGGAGATTATGAGATTACAGCAGATGAAGTACTTGGCGGTATTGCACCAAAGGCAAATAAGCTGGAACAAGCAAAGCAAATGCTTCGTGAATTGGCAGAAACAACTAATATGGTGCAGAGTAATGAAATATTTGAAATGGCTGATAGACAGGGCATTTCAAAGAGAACATTGGAAAATGCAAAGAAAGAATTGGGCATCCAGGCAAAGAAAATCAATAACTCGTGGTATTGGGAATTGGATGCAGTAAAACAGAGATAGGACAAGAACGCAACATTGCAGGCTATATAGAAATTGCGGAGATAAAATTTGCAAGGTTGCAAAGCATATAGACTTTGCAGTGTTGCGGTCTTGAACGAGTTAGGAAAGGAATGGTGGATTGATATGAAAAATGTACAGATTTCAGAAGAACTTTTCGTTGCGATAATGAGATATTTTATGTTGGAACAGGAGGAAATGTTGCCTCAGATAAAACAGGGACTAGAGAAGAAGCTGGATGCAATGGTAATGAGAGAATTATATACAAAATATAAGACTGCACCAACGGAAGAAGAAAAGGAAAAGGCTCGAAAGGAATATTTGGATAGACGAGGTGTGCCGGAGAGCTTCCGGTGGTAGTTTTTTCTTAAACATATATAACGGCTGCGTGTCACGCTTCCGTTAGAATCGATAAGGAAAATGTGGTGTGCTTGACACAGTAGAGGCTTGTGTACACTGACTGCCGCAGGCAGAAAAGCTCCCGGCAGGGCGCAAAACCTGACTTGTCAGGTTGCATTTTTGATGGCGTAGCTGTCAAAAGTGCTTTTGCGTTACTTTCGACGAAAGTAACAAAGCCAGAGCGAGGAAACCTCGCTCTATGCCGAAATCCGGCGCTAATATGACAGATAAAAGAAAGGGGAAGATTGCCTATGGAGAGAACGATAAGTGCAATGATCGGAAAAGGTTCTGTGAACCATAATACCAGAGCATTTACAGCTAAAAATGTAGATAAAAACAGAAGTGCTGATAATGTGGAATTTTGCCAGGAAGATATTAAGCAGGTTTATCATAAATTGTTTGATGAAGCACGGGAACGATATAATGCAAAACAGAAACGGAAAGATCGCATGATTGATAATTACTATGAAAAAATCAGGAGGGGTAAGCAGGAAAAGTTATTTCATGAAGTGATATTTCAGATTGGAAATAAAGATGATATGAATGCCAAAAATGAAGATGGATTGTTGGCAAAAAGGATTTTAACGGAATTTATGGATGAGTTCCAAGCTAGAAATCCGAACTTGTATGTATTCTCGGCGCATTTGCATATGGATGAAGAAACACCGCATTTGCATATTGATTTTGTACCATATATTACAGGAAGTAAGCGAGGACTTGATACAAGGGTATCATTAAAATCTGCACTAGCGGCAGAAGGATTTGCTGGTGGTACAAGGGGTGCAACAGAATTAAATCAATGGATTGCATCAGAGAAGCAGGAACTTGCTACAGTCATGGAGCGATATGGTGTGGAATGGCTGAAAAAGGGAACACATGAGAAGCATTTGTCGGTGCTTGAATTTGAAAAGAAAGAGCGAGCAAAAGAAGTAGCTGAGCTGGATAGCCAAAAACAGGAAATATCTTCGGTGGTTTTACAGCTTGGGGAAGCGGTTTCTGTAAAGAAACAGGAATTGCAAAATGTTACTATAGAAAAGGAACTGGCTGAGGAAGCTATACAGAAGGCAAATGAAGAGAGAACTATAGCACAACAAGAGAAGGAAGTACTGCTTGCAGGTAATCAGAATTTGAGGATGGAGAATACAAGGCTTGAAAGTCGCAAGGACAGACTTCGCATGGAAAATCATGATTTGAAGCAGAAGCAGCTACAGTTGCAGACAGATAATGAAGAACTGGAACAAAGGAATGAAGATTTACAATATAAGAATAGTAAATTGAAGAATGTGAATGATCAGTTATCTGCTGACAATCACACTCTGGAGCAAAGGAATGATTCATTGAAATCTGATAATCAGGCACTAAGACAGAAATACAATGATTTGCAACAGAATAATGTTCAACTTGAAAAGCAACAGAATGAGCTTAAGAGCCATATAGAGCAGATAGTACAGTCGGAGCAGTTATTACAGCGTGATGTAAGGAAGTATGATGAAGCACCGGAATGGCAGTTGCCGGGACCGGGAGCATTTGCAAGTGCTAAGTCATTTCGGGAGAAGGTGGTTATACCATTTGTGAATAAACTTAAGACCTTGATAAAAAATCTGACAATCCAGTGCGTAAGGCTGAAAGAGGAAGTATTACAGCTTCGGAAGGAAAAGAAGAGACTGTCAGATGATGTGGAGTTTTATAAGGGTAAGATTAAGGATATGAGTGATAGGACAGAGCTGTTGCAGGAAAAGGCTGATGATCTGGAGCGTGTGAAGAGATATGCTGGTGCGGAGCAGATTGATGCGATTATTCGTAAGGTAAAGGAACAGGAGCGTACAGAACAGCAGATAAGGCGGTATGACAGGTCCTATGGGACAAGATAATGGGAAGGATGGATTGATGATATGAAAGATAATCGAATGGATAATATCGTAGAATGTGCTTATAACATGGATAACGGCTATGTTGAGGTGTGGTTTACAGATGGAAATATGTTACGGATAAAGTGCGAAGAAGTGGAGGCTGCTCTGAGGACAACAGAGCAGTCTCTGGCGAAGTTGCATAGGTTGTTGGATAACAAGCCGATAGAGTATGTGGCAATGGCTTTGTCCGGGGAAATGCAGGCATATTGTGATATTGAGGATGATATGGTTAAGGGAATGTTTGGGACGATTGTGCAGGGGTATTTGAAAAAGGGGTATAATCGGGCTACGGCGGAGATGATGGCTAGGGAGTTCTTTAGTTATGAGAGTTGAGATAGATGTAAATAAAATAACTATAAGAATGTGAAAAAATGTAGTATAATTAATAAAAATATGTGTGGGAGGGAATGATATGCTTTTATATGATTTGATTGAGAAATGTTCTTACAGAGATGAATATCAGAAGGAACATGAACAATGTGAGGATTGCTCATATGGGGACTGTTGTCCACGAGATTGTCAAAGTTGTTTACAGTATGTACATTTTCCTCAAAATGCTCCGGCTCCAAGAAAATATGACTGTATACATATGGCAGATTGCTATTATTGTAAATATGCATATAAATATGCATCTGAAATGGTGTATGAATTAAGCTGCTTTGCTGAAATTCGAGATAAGAAGAAATTGAAGATTATGTCAGTTGGATGCGGACCATGTACAGAATTGGCTGCAGTTGATTATCTTAGAAATGAGGGGGTGCTTAATTATGACCAATTGGACTATAGGGGAATTGATCCATTAGGAGAGGTATGGCAACCTATTTGGAATGATATTATAGATTATTTTGGCGACGGAATAAGATTTTATCCAAATGATATATTACAATTAGTGGATATTATTGTTCCAAAAAAGTGGGTGCCAGATGTGCTTATTTTTCAATATGTATTTTCGGATATGTATAAACATTCAGACGAAAAGCAAATAGTTCAGTTTATTGGTAAGTTGGCATCTTTTTTGAATTCATATAATCAAGAGCCTATATATATTTTGTGTAATGACATTAATCTCAGCAAATCTATGGGCGGAGGAAGAGAATTCTTTGATTTATTAGAGTCAAAAATTCAAACACCGAAAATAGTGAGAAGAATGCATTTTAATAATGTAAATAAAGAAAGACATTACGAATATGGCGGGCAGTATGATAGTAGTGAGCTCGTCTTTAATATGATTTCAGATGAAATTAGAAATGCGTATAATCCATTTGAAAGTTGTGCTAGCGCACAGATGCTCATAAAAAAGGAAAGAAAGAAGTGATGAAATGATATTAAGTGTTAGTAGAAGAACGGATATTCCTAATTATTATTCGGAATGGTTCTATAATAGAATAAAAGAAGGATTTTTATATGTTCGTAATCCTATGAATGCTCATCAGATAAGTGAAATAAAAATTACTCCAGATGTTGTAGATTGCATAGTGTTTTGGACAAAGAACCCTTTGCCAATGATAAAGAGGTTAGACGAGATAAAAGATTATAATTATTATTTTCAATTCACATTAACGGGATATGGAAATGATGTTGAGGTTAATTTGCCAAATAAAAAAACAAAAATGATTCCAGTATTTCAAGAACTATCTGAAAAAATTGGCAAGCAAAAAGTGATTTGGAGATATGATCCTATATTCTTTTCTGATAGATATACGAAAGAATATCATTTGAAGGCATTTAAAAGTATTGCTGAGGCTTTAAGTGGATACACGGAAAAATGCGTGATTAGTTTTGTTGATATATATCCTAAAAATAAAAAAAATATGGATGGATTGTCAAGTTATGAATTAAATGATGATGAGCTGCGGGAATTTGCTGAGAAATTAAGTAAGATAGCTGCGGATAATAATATTAAGATTGGAAGTTGTGCAGAAAAAATAGATTTGGATGAATGTGGTATAATTCATAATTGTTGCATAGATAGAGAATTAATTGAAAAAATTATCGGATGTAAACTTAATGTTGGCAAAGACAAAAATCAGCGTAAAGAATGTGGATGCGTTGAAAGCGTTGAAATAGGTACTTATAATACATGCAAAAATGGATGTGCATATTGCTATGCAAATTATAGTTCAAAAAGTGTAGAAACAAACGTTGCCAAATATGATCCTTCGTCACCTCTTCTATGTGGGCAAGTTCAAGAAGATGACAAAATAACGATTAGAAAAGTTGAGTCATTAAAAGAAACACAGCTAAGTATTTTTGATATGTGAGTTCATTATTATAACGTATATTTTTAAGAGTATATTTGGCTCCATTTTGGCTCTAAAAATTTTAGACGAGGTACACAAAAATGCGAAATAAGATGAATATGAAGAATAAAATGCACAAATGTGCACCTAGAAACAGCCAGATAAATCTCTCCGTCCAAGAGTTTGAGTAAAAAAATGGAGCTCGGAAATCCAGCATTTATGCGGGTTTCCGGGCTCTTGTTGTGTGGTTTGAGTGCAGATTGAGTATAAAAATTAATTTTTCTTTTGAAATATTTCTTCTGTTTTTCGAAAAAGAAATTGATCAAACTCTTCAGTGTTGGTAATCCATTCTAAATCAGAACGACTGAGAAATTTTTGTTTTAATATATTATAAAATTCTTGTTTAGAATAAGAACACTGAGAAGTATTTAGATTCCCTATGATTCCATTTATGCGACCGAATAGGCTAGCACGTTCTTTTTTGTCTGGATAATAATAATCAATAATATTATGTAAAATAGTTTTAGAATCCCTTCTATCATGTGTGTTTCCAGTGAATTTGTAATCAGCACGACAATACCAGACGGTAATTTTTATATGCTTGCCAGAAGCAGTTGTGTGATAAATACAATTTTGGCTGTACCAGTTATCTGTATCAATGTTGTTTTGATAGGGAGAATGGATATATGTATTAGGAGCAAAAATATATTTATAGTTATGTGATGAAACAACTTCTATTTTTAATATGGTTCCTGGTAATAGATATTGTCTAAGATTATTAAATAAATGAGCATAATTAATATTTGAGGAAGATACAAGTTTATTGCAAATAGTGGCACAATGAGATTTAGTTGAAATATGCTTTGCAATTTTTTGTATGGTAGTTTCATCAAGTATATTTTTGAAATGATATATTTTGACGCTCATTATGTCAGTATCAATATTTTCAGTATCTAAACAGTTAATTGCAAGCCAATTATTATCAAGCGTGTAATTGGGATTTTCCAGTAAAAAAGGTCTAGGACTATTAGAACCACATTTCATATGTGAATAATTATTAATTTTGTTATTGATTATAAATAGATAATTTGCAGGAAGTAGTGGTATTATATTATATATTGCGGCAGGCAATGAAACAATCGCTCTTTGACATATATCGTCTATTAATGTTGTAATTTTGTTATTATGTTGTGCTATTAAGGATTGTAACCAGGATGAAGGCATAAGCAGCTCTGCTGCAAAAGCATTTGCTTCTTGTTCCATTTGATAATACTCTGTTATATCAATTTCATTTAAAAATTCTGTTGTACATGAAATCATTCCGGTATGTGAAGGTATTTGCAAATGAGCTAGCTCATGTGCATATGTGAATCGTTTACGTAAAGGGGACATATTGCTTTTTATAATAATGAGGGGTTTGTCATTATTGAGGCAGATGGCATCGCCATCAACAGGAATATAGGCTTCTTTAACGTCGGCATAATGCTTCAAGAGTTCATCTATTTTTACTGGTAGTGATAGTTTATGATATTGAAAAAATTTTTTTGCTCTTTTTCGTGCTAATTCTATACTCATTATTCAATCATTCCTTTTTCTTTAAGCCAATTATAAATCTTTTTTGCTTCTTCCGGTGATGAAGAACGAGCGACTAATTTAGAAGTATATTCTTCTTTAAGTAATTCATTAATATTAATGTCTTTTTCGTGAGCTGAAATGATATATTTAAGATAGAAATCATTTTCAACCCAAAGAAAGTATTCTTCTTCTGTCATACCAAGATATTCAAATACACTACAATCTGTATCTGAGTCATGCCATTTTTTTATATAATCATCAATTTCATCTAATATTGCGTCTGCATTAATAACATCATTGATAAAATTAGACATCACTTAATTTCCTCCCTTTTACTGCTGGTTTAATTGTTCGACCTGTGATTTTATCAGCGGATCCAAGATGTACTCCGTTTTTAGCACTATAGATTTCTACGTCACCATGCTGCGAATCCCACTGATATAGTCTTTTTCCATCTCTGGATTTCCAAGTTTTTTTACCTTCAATTCTTTTCGAAAGAATAAAGCAATCTTCGAGAAAAGAAGGTGGACTATATGGTATCAAATGTTTATTCCTCCTTATTTTTAAACAGATATATTAAGGAATTAATCTTATTCCTGATCTCTGCAATTCCAATTCTACCTTCTCTTTCGTCTCTGCTATTTCCCCTATAGCTGCCTGTGTAGCTTCATTTGGATTATCTCCAGCGGATTTCAAAGCACTCTGATAGAGATGATTCATCTTTTCCCATTTCAACAGGTCATTAAATACCTGGTAACTTTTGATATTCAACAATGCATCTTGCAAAGACAGCGTATGTGCTTTTCCTCTGCTGTTATATCCGATTTCAAGATAAGAAGAAAGAACCGGATTCAGATGGATAGATACAGTATCATCTTTTAACATCTTGTCCTCTCCACGCTCTCCGCTAATCTGGAGGATGCCGGAATTACAAAGGACCATAAGTACGCCCATCAGATCACCGACTGTTTCCAGACGAAGTCCGGCAGTATCACTGCCATTCAAAGCATTATAACTGACACCAAGTGCAGCTGCAATTTTCTCTAACTGAGGAGGTTGTGGCTGCATTTTATTTGTTTCGTATTTTCGGATAGAAACCGGATGGATGCCGGTCAGCTCAGCCAGTTTATCTTGCGTGATGCCGATTTGCTTTCGGCAGTATTTGATTTTTTCTCCTATAGTCATTTTTATTGCCCTCCATGTATCGAGATGGCTACATTATACCATGTTTGAAAAATTTTTTCTACTGGCATTTCAAAATACTTGACAATAGCGAAGTCGCTACATATAATGGGGATATAGAATGTAGCGATAACGCTATAAAAAAGAAAAGGAGGATGCATATATGGCAGAAAACAACAAGATTTATATTACTGCAAATGAACTCGCAGAAATGCTGGGTGTTTCTGTAGGTCATGCTTACAAGTTGATTCGTAAGCTGAATCAGGAACTTAAAAAAGAGGGATTTCTGGTGATTGCGGGTAAAGTTCCCAGACGCTATTTTGAAAAACGCTGGTATGGTTTCAGTTTGTAGGAGGTGGTCGAATGAAAGCGGAAAAAGACAAGAAAACAGGAAAATGGTTGATTCAGTATCATTATACGGATTGGCAAGGGAAACGTCGGAAATCTACCAAAAGAGGTTTTGCGACCAAAAGAGAGGCGGAGGAATGGCTTAGAAATTTCCTCATTGTAAATGTCAATATTAAAATGTACAAAAAGTGGAAAATAAAAATGTACATTTTATCCGTTAACCTTCCTTTGAATTCGACTCAAAAAGTAGTTTCTTATCTTTGAGCCTGTATGACGGACCTTTTATTGATATAACAGTGGAATGATGCAGTAATCGGTCTAATACTGCATTAGCTAGTGTTGCAGAACCGAAGAATTCACCCCACTTTGAAAATGGCATATTTGTTGTAATTATCGTACTATTCTTTTCATAACGTTTAGCTATGAGTTGGAAGAACACATTTGCAGTATCTTGATCAATAGGCATGTATCCTATTTCATCAATAATTAATACTCTGTATTTAGCATAGAATTTTAGCCTGTTTTCAAGCCTGTTTTCTTGAATTGCTTTCTTTAACTGAGTAATTAGATTTTCAAATGTAATAAAATATGTTTGATACCTTGCTTTTGCACAGGTTATTCCTAATGATGTTGCAAGATGTGTTTTACCAACACCACTAGAACCGACAAACACTACATTTTTGTGTTTGTCTACAAATCCTAATGAGTTTAACTCTAGTAACTCTTTTTTGTTTACGTTTGGTTGGAAATCGAATTCATAATCATCAAATGTTTTTAAAAATGGGAAATTGGCAACCTTTACATTTGCTAAATCTCTTCTTTTTTGATTTTCTTTTTTTTCGATTTCAACTAATTCCTCTAGTGCTTGGGTAAATGATTTTTCACCATTATTAACCAGATTGACATAAGTGTCTAGATATTCCTGCATTTTGTGTATGCCTAATTCCTCTAGACCAGATAATAAATTTGATATGTAGCCATAATACCTCCTTACAGGAGTTGATCAAGCTGCCTTAGGTTGCCCTCTGCAAGTTCATCTATCGTAGCGTTATCTTCGATACAACCAGATAAAAGTTGCTTGTAATGTGAAGTTTTATAATTAAGCTTTGCTGACTTGTAAAAGTAAATTCCGTATGAAAGACTAAATTCCACCCGCTGTTAAAAATCAACCTAAATTTAAAAGTTTTTGGTTGAATAAAGGGTAATAAGTGTTAAAATTTAAGTAC